>DASQIP010000139.1:0-33760 GCA_035631515.1 Steroidobacteraceae bacterium | reverse complement strand
GATCGGGGTGTCGCCGGCGACCGCGGGGGCATAGGCCGCGGTGAGCGAGCCGCGCGCGAAGAGCCGCTCGGCCTTGAGCATCAGCGTGCCGAGGCGGTCCTCCCGCAGCACCACCGGGTCGACCGACAGTGGCTCGACCACGGCGCGCGTCTTGAAGAAGTCGGTCGGGTTGAAACCGAGCGCGATGCCGCTCTTCAGATTCATGCGTCCGACGTCGAGGTATAGCCGCTCGAGGGGCTCGAAGCTCAGATACGCTTCGCGCAGATCGTTCGTCAGGTTCTCGTGGTTCGGGAAACCGAGTCCCTCCTCGGCGCGCAGGTTCAGCCGGCCGCTGTAGGCGAGGCGCAGGCCATCGGCCACCTTCCAGTCGCTGCGCACGTCGAGCAGCGCGCGCTCCTCCCAGCGCGGCGTGGGCGGCGGCGGCACCGGCACGCTTGGATTCTCGAGTGAGGATCCCGTGATGGCGTCCTCGAGAAAGATCTTCCGCAGCGCCCCGGAGGCGGCGGGTATGGCGCCGGCCGGCGGCGGCGCCCCGGCGGACGCCGGGATGAGATCGAGATCCTTGTTCTCCGGGGGAGGATCCCCCGCGCGTGCTACGGCGCCCGCCGCGATGAGCAGCGCCAGCGCCGCGCTGCGCGCCTCTCGCCTCATCTGACCTCGAGGCGTGGCAGGAAGTCGCGCTGGAACCAGGCTTCCGGGATCTCCTGCCAGGCGTACGCACCGAAGGCGGCCGTGGTCACGAGCGAGGAGTCCACCGCGTCGATGATGATCGCCTCGGTGGGCCGGACGGCGCCAAGCTGCTGCGCGAACTTGCGGAAATAGACGATCTTGAGCAGCCGCCCGCTGTCGGCGTAGAACTTCCCCTTGATCGGGAAAAACGTCCCCACTTCGACCCAGTAGTCGACGCGGCTGTAGGTCGCGAGGTCGTTGCCGGCCTTGAGCTCGAGATGCCAGCACTCGCGCGGCTGGCGGCTCGCATCATCGAGCGTCTCGGTCCCGACGAGGCTCGCCGTGTAGTCGGCGGCGAGGTTCACCGTCAGGATGTCGCCGATCGCCGCCTGGCCGATGAGGCGCTGCTGCGCCGAGATCCGCACGCTCACCTTCGAGCTCGGGTCGTAGAACCAGAGCGAATGCCCGTCGAGCAGCACGCGCTTGCCGGTATCGCGCGCGGGCTCGACGTACTGCACGAGGTTGCGGAACTGCCGCGTCGCGCCGTCTTCCTTCGAGAACACGACCAGCGAGTCGTGATCGCGCTCCTGGCCGCCGACGTACTCGGTGAGCCGCAGCGTCGAGCGGAACGGCCGACCGGGATTCCTCACCTGGTCGGTCGCCGCGACGATTTCCTGTGCCGTCTGGGCCTCGGCAGCGCCGGCCAGGCCGAGCCATGCGGCGAGCGGCACTATTGCGGTCCAGCGCTTTGGGTATTTCATGATTCCCTCACACGTGTCTCAGGGCGTCGACCACGGCCAGCCGGGCCGCGCGGTTGGCCGGCATGAGCGCCGCCATCGTGGTGACGACCGCGAGCCCGAGCCAGGCGCCGCCGACGAGCGCTGCACGGCCCGCGACATCGAGGCGCAGCGGTACTGCGGTGGCATTGCCGGGCGGTATCCAGGTGAGCCCGGCGTGATTGACGAGTGCGGCGAGCGCGAGCGCGAGCGCCGCGCCGACCGTGGCGCCGATGGCGCCGATCAGGACGCCCTCCACCGTGAACTGCGCGCGGATGCCGGCGCGCCGCACGCCGAGTGCGCGGATGGTGCCGACCTCGTTGGTGCGCTCCATGACGTTCATGGTCATGGTATTGACGACCGCAAACAGCACGATCACGCCCATGACGAGAGCGATGAAGAGAAAGATCGAGCTGAACATCTTCACCACCTGGCCGTAGAAGGGCGACAGCTCGCCGAAGTCGCGAACGTCGAGATCGAGGCCGTGCTGATGGAAGAGCGTGGTGAGACGCGCACGGGCCGCGGGCAGGTCCTCGCTGCGACGCAGCTGCAGCACGATGCCGGTCGCCTTGTGCTCGCCGCGGCCGTAGACCAGCTGCTGCGCGAGGGCGAGCGGCATGGCGATGAAGTTGTCGTCGAGCTCCTTCACTCCCTGGGGCTCGGCACCGCCGACCGCGAGCTGCACCACGTTCGGCGCACCTCCGGCAGTCGCGGCCAGCAGGTCGATCTGCGGCGCGCGATTCGTGCGCTGCGCATCCCCGCCGAGATCGCGCGCCGCGAGATCGGTGAGGTCGCTCCGCGCCGCACTCCCGGCCTCTGCCGCGGCAGACGCCGTCTGCGGCAGGGCGGGGCAGCCGGCGAGGCCGAGCGGCGCGCACAGTCCCAGCACGCGCGCCAGGCCCACCCCGACCACGCCGCGCGACGGATCCTCGTCCGACATGCGCCGGTCGGGCACGTAGCCGGCGCTGGCGCGGAACTCGTCCCACTGCCGCATGCGCTCGCGCTGCGAGGGGACGAGGCCCGTGCCGAGGAAGGTCTTGGAAGCCTCGACGCCGCCGCTGAAGTTGCCGGCGATACCGACCAGCGACTGGGTCGGGGTGATCACGTTGATCATCGGCCCGACCACCGGATCGCGCTCGATGAGCCGCATGACGTCCTCATAACGGTCGATGCCGTAGGCCGCCGGATTGCCGGCCCCGAGGAGGAAGTACCCGGCGCGAAAGACCGTCAGGTGCCCGATGCGCTGCACGTTATTGGTCTCGAGGCCGGCGAAGATGTAGGCGGCGAAGCCCCCGAAGAGCAGCAGCGAGAGCGCGCCTGCCGCCACCGCCGAGCCCGTCATCAGCGAGCGGCGCAGGTTCCGCAGCATGTTGCGGAAGGCAATCTTGATGAGCAGTTTCATCACCGGTCTCCCTTGCGGTGCTCGACGAGCTCGCCGTCGCGGATCACGAAGGTCTCGTCCGCGTGCGACATCAGCTGGGTGTCATGGGTCGCGAAGATGAAGGTGGTGCGCGACTCGGCCTGCACGCGGCGCATCAGCGCGATGATGGAGGCGCCGGTGGCGGAGTCGAGATTGGCCGTGGGCTCGTCGGCGAGCACGACCTGCGGCTCCTTGACCAGCGCACGCGCGATCGCCACCCGCTGGCGCTGGCCTCCGGAGAGCTCGTTGGGGCGCTGGCGCGCCTGCGCGGCGAGGCCGACGGCTTCCAGCATCGCGAGCGTGCGGCGGCGGCGCTCTGCCGGCGGCATGCCGACCAGCAGCAACGGGTACTCGACGTTCTCGTAGGCCGAGAGCACCGGCACCAGACTGAAGGTCTGGAAGATGAAGCCGATGTTGCGCGCCCGGAAGTCGGACAGCGCGTCGTCGGAGAGCGCCGCGATGTCCTCGCCGCACACCTCGACCGTGCCGCTCGTCGGCGAGTCGATGCAGCCGATGATGTTGAGGAGGGTAGTCTTGCCGCTGCCGGAGGCGCCGACGACCACCGAGAACCGGTGCGAGGGGATCTCGAGGCCGATGCCGCGCAACGCGGGCACCTCGAGGGTCCCGGACCGATACGTTCTGGCAACCTGGCGGAGCCGCACGACCGGCGCCGACCTCACGGATGCCGGCGCTGCCACCAATGCCGCTGCTCGTGCCACGTGACTACTCCTCGGGTGACGGTGAGTGGTACCGTACGGTACCAATGTGAGTATCTTACGGTACTGATTAGTACCAAGTCAACTGGAGGGCGATCAGGCGAGGCGCAGCGGCGCCGGTGGGCGACTCTGACGGGAAATCGACGCGGTCGCTCGCACTAGGTACACGTGCGAATAGCGGAAAACCTCCAACAGTTGTAAAAAAACAGGCGGAGTCAAGGTAAGTCAGAGAATTAAGGAGGGATTTATGAATCTCACCAGATGGGAACCCTTCTATGGGATGGACAAGATGTTCGATCGGCTGCCGGGTTTCTTCGGCTACAGGCCGCTGCTCGGCGCTGGTGAATATCGTGATTTCGATTGGACGCCTTCGGTCGACATCAGCGAGACCGATAAGGAATACCTGATTCGGGCTGCGCTGCCGGCCGTGAAGAAAGAGGACGTGAAGGTCACATACGAGGATGGCATGCTCACACTGAGCGGCGAGCGCCGTAAGGAACAGGAGTACAAGGGAGAGAAGTTCCACAAGGTCGAAAGCTTCTATGGCAACTTCTCCCGCAGCTTCGAGCTTCCGGATGCGATCAACGCCCAGACGATCACCGCTGAAACGAAAGACGGTGTGCTGACGGTTCACGTTCCGAAGACCAAGGCAGAGGCGAGGAAAGTCGCGCAGATCACTGTCCAGTAGGACACCTGCATCGAGCGATGCCGCGGACAATGACCACGGTTGTTGTCCGCGGCGGATTCGCGCCGACGAATCGCGCGCGAAGCCCATGCCTGGACGGAAGGCTGGTAAAGAGCGGGGCGAAGGGCGCCGGGATGTCCGGGGCGGCCGGGTCGTCTGTCCGAGTTGAACGCTTGCGACGTCGGTGAGGCATGAGGAGTGATATACGGTCGGGCCTAGCCCGACGACCCGTTATACTCCCGCAACCATGAACGAAGCCGTCACGGTCGCCGCTCCGACCGAGTCCCACGAGCTCAGCCGCTCGCTCCGCCCGCGGCACGTCGCGATGATCACCATCGGCGGCATCATCGGCGCCGGACTCTTCGTCGGCAGCAGCGTGGCCATCAAGGCCACGGGTCCGGCCGTCATCATCAGCTACACGCTCACCGGGTTCCTGCTGCTGCTCGTGATGCGCATGCTGGGCGAGATGGCCGTCGAGATGCCGCAGGTGCGCTCGTTCACCGAGTTCACCCGCGCGACGCTCGGCAACTGGGCGGGCTTTTCGGTCGGCTGGCTCTACTGGTACTTCTGGGTGACGGTGATCCCCGTCGAGGCGATCGCCGGTGCCGGGATCATCAGGGACTGGATCCCGCTCCCGGAGTGGGTCATCGGCACCGCGCTGATGGTGTGTATGACCGCCGTGAATCTCATGTCCGCGCGCGCCTATGGCGAGTTCGAGTTCTGGTTCTCCTCGATCAAGGTTGCGGCCATCATCTCCTTTATCCTGGTGGTCGGCGCCCACGCCTTCGGCTTCCGCTCGCCGACCGGGCCGACGTTCTCGAACCTCGTCGTCCACGGCGGCTTTGCGCCGCTCGGCTGGTTCGCGGTGCTCGCGTCCGTGACGACCGTCATCTGGTCGATGATGGGGGCCGAGGTGGTGACCATCGCCGCGGCGGAGTCGCCCGAGCCGGCGCGCGCGGTGGCGCGCATGACCTCCACCATCATCAGCCGCATACTCCTTTTCTATGTGCTGTCGGTGTTCGTCATCGTCTGTGCCGTGCCCTGGAGCAAGGTGGTGCCGGCGCAGTCGCCGTTCACCCTCGCGCTCGATGAGGTGCACTTCCCCTACGCCGGCACCTTCATGGCAGCGGTGGTGCTCACCGCGGTGCTGTCCTGCCTCAACTCCTGTTTCTATATCGCCTCGCGCGTGCTGTTCGTGCTCGCGACCCGCGGCGACGCACCGCGCTGGCTGGTGCGCACCAACGCCCGCCACGTGCCGGCGCGCGCGGTGCTGCTCGCGAGCCTGTTCGGCTTCGCCGGCGTGATTGCCGCGATTCTTTCGCGGGAAGGGGTGTACGTGTTCCTCACGAACTCCTCCGGCGCCATCATCGCCGTCATCTATCTCATGATCGGCGTGTCGCAGGTCGTCTCGCGCCGCGCGCGCGAGCGCGCGGGGCTGCCGCGCCCGGCGCTGCCGATGTGGCTGTTCCCGTGGCTGAGCTACCTCGGCATCGCCGGCATGGCCCTGGTGCTGGTGGCGATGGCGTTCACGCCCTCGCACCGCGCCGAGCTCTGGACCAGCACCGTGTCGATTGCAGTCGCGCTGCTCGCGTACCTGCTCTTCAGGCGTCCCAGGGCCGCGGCGGCCCCGGTGACGGAGTCGTCTGCGGCACGCAGCCGCTGAAGCCGCGCTTCAGTCCTTCCCGCCGAGCGTCTGCTCGAGCGCCTCGAGCAGCAGGTCCGCGTGCTCGGTCCCGAGGGTGAGCGGCGAGCGGATCTTCACCACATCCCCGTGGCGGCCGGTCGAGCCGACCAGCACGCCGCGGCGGCACATCCCGTTCACCACCCGCCTGGTCTCCGCCGGCCCGGCGAGTCCGCTCGCCTCGTTGTGGCGCAGCTCGACGCCGATGAACAGTCCGGCGCCCCGCACCTCGGCGATCGCGGACGTCCGCCCGGCGAGCGCAGCGAGGCCGCGCCTCAGGTACTCGCCGCTGCGGCGGGCATTCTCGAGCAGATTCTCGTCGCGGATCACCTTGAGCACCGCGAGCGCCGCCGCGCACGACACGGTGTTGCCGCCGTAGGTATTGAAGTAGTGGCGGCGCCGGGCGAAGCGCGCGAACACGTCGGGGCGCGCGGCGACCGCGGCGACCGGGTGTCCGTTGCCCATGGGCTTGCCCATCGTCACGAGATCCGGAACGACGCCGTGGCGCTGGAAGCCCCACATCATTTCCCCCAGCCGCCCGAAGCCCGGCTGCACTTCGTCGGCGATGAATAATCCGCCGGCCGTCTGCACGTGGCGCACGGCCTCGGCGAGAAACCCCTTGGGGTCCGGGAACACGCCATCGCTCGAGAAGATCGTGTCGACGAGCAGCGCGGCGAGGCTCACGCCGTCGGCCCGCATGCGCTCGAGGCACTCGCCGACGCGCGCGCCGAAGGCTGCCGGACCGCCCGCGCCCGCAGGGGAGGGCACGGTGTAGACGCCGGGCCCGAGCGGCCCGCCGTCCTCGGGCGACATGCCCGAGAGGACGTCGGTGACGCCGTGGTAGGAGAAATCGGTAATGATGAACCCGCCGCCGCCGGTCACGGCCTTGCTGACGCGCACCGCGAGGTCGTTGGCCTCGCTCCCGGTGCAGGTGTAGACGACGTTGCCGAGCTCGCCCGGCATGGTGGCGAGCAGCTCTTCGGCGAGCTCGAGCGGCTGCTCGGCAAGATAGCGGGTGTGAGTGTTGAGCGTGCGCGCCTGGCGCGTCAGCGCCTCGACGACGTATGGGTGGCAGTGGCCCACCACCGGCACGTTGTTGTAGGCATCGAGATAGCGGCGGCCCTGCTCGTCGTACACCCACACGCCCTCGGCGCGCACCAGCTGCAGCGGCTCCTCGTAGAAGAGCCGGTAAGTGGGGGACAGGACCCGGGCACGGCGTTCCAGAATGCCGGAGTGGTCCACTGGAGTCGTCACAGCCTGAACTCCTCGAGCAGCAGCGCTTCTGCAATGCGGAGCCGCGTGCTCATGAAATCCTCCTCGAGCGGCTGGTAGTGGCCGCTCCCGGGGTTGCGCTGCACGTGCCACTCGTGAATGACCACCGTCATGAGGAGCCGTGCGGCGGCGAGCGTCCCGAGCAGTGCCAGCTCCGCGGGCTCGAGCGGCACGCGCTCATGATAGGCGCTCGCGACGTCGCGAACCGAATCGCGCGCTGCGGCGGGATCGACGCAATCCATGGGGATGAGCTCGGCGGCGGCGACCGCCACGTCCGCGATCAGGGCGGTGCGCGTCATGTCGCCGAAGTCGATCACGCCGGTCACCTGGCTCTCGTCGGCGGGGTCCACCAGGATGTTGAGGGGGTTCAGGTCGTTGTGGACGATCTGGTGCCGCAGGCCCGGCAGCCGCGAATCGATGCGGGGAGCGAGGCGCTCGATGAGGCTGGCGGCGGCGGGCCGGAAGGGGAAACGGGGCAGCTCGTCGAGGAGCGAGCGCATGTGTCCGGCATGGCGCAGGTCCCAGACGATCCTGCGCTGCGCGGCCGGGTGCCCGAAGGTGCGCAGCGCGAGCGCGAGGCGCGCGCCCATCCCGCCGCACGCGGTCCGCTGGCGTTGCGATCGCTGCGCCGCACCGAGCAGTTTTCCCGGGAGGTACGTCAGGACGCGGGCGGTGCGCTCGGCGCCGCCCTCGTCGGCGAAGCGGACGTAAGCGCGACCCGTGCGCTCCCGCAGCACGCGCGGGCACGGGAGTGCGGGATCGGCCTTCTCTATGTGAAGGAGTGCCGCGGTCTGAAAGTCGGTCTCGGCCGGACTCTCGGCCGGGTTCGCGATCTTGAGCACGTATTGTGCGCCGCCGGGAGTGCCGAGGCGGAAGTTCTCGTCACGCTCGCCCGTGAGCCGCGCAGCCTCGGGCTCGAAGCCGTAACGCTCGCGTACCAGGGCGAGGGCGCGCGCGATCGCCACCGGCCGCGAAGGCGCGACCATCGTGGCGAGAAAATCGTCGACGTCAGCGGCCATTCGGCCGGCAGTTTGCTGTTTCCGGCCTGCTTTGTGAATAGACCTCGCGGGAGGCAGCCGCTAGCCGGAGGGCGGCTGCACGTCGGCTTCCGTGGGACCCCGGACCACGCGCGAGTGAATGACCGAGACCGGCAATCCCAGCGCGGTGTGATAGTTCGCAAGCTTCAGATAGCAGCTCTCGCCGGCGTAGAGCGTGGGACCCGAGTAATTCATCACCTGTTTGCCGTCGAGCCATGCCTGGAAGTAGCCATCGCTCGCGGACGACCACAGCACGTGATAGACGAAGTCGTACCAGACATTGAATTGAACGGTGCCGATGGGAACGCGATGCAGGCCGGGATCTGTGGGCATGGTTACTACCTGCGGACCGCCGGCGACCCAGAGCTCGAGGCCGGTCGGAAGCGAGATGATCTGGACGTTGGCTTGTCCGCTCCCGCCGGTGTTGTGGAAATCGAAGACCACGCCCCAGTTGAGGCGCACCGCTCCGGCGAGCGGAATGACGTAGCCGCCCGGGAACATGAGCGAATGTGCCCACCATTCCTCCTGTCCCTGGTGGCAGTAAGCGCCTGAGGGCGGCAGCTCGAGGTCGGCGCGCTCGTCGGCGCCGCTGCCGAAGAGGTTGATGTCGCCGGGCTCCGTCGTCAGCTCGACGGCGGTGGGACCTGCGCGTCCCGGACCGACGATCATCGCCCGATCGGGCGCCGCCGCCTGCAGCACGAAGCCACAGTCGGTTGGCGCGTTGGGAAAACTGCATGACCAGCGGGTCGTCGGCGTTGGAGCCGGCGTCGGCGTTGGCGTCGGGGCCGGGGCCGGGGGTCCCGCAGGGTTGCCCGATCCTCCGGGCGGCGGAGAGTTGATCTGCACGCTGACCGGGGCCGGCGAGCAACCCGCGAGGGGCGCCGGCAGGAGTGCAGCGAGACAAAGCGTCGGCAAAGCCGGAACAAGCGATCCGTGCATGAGGTCCTTCCCATCCAGGGAAGCGCGCCATCCCTGGCCGAGCATGCACGGCCGCGCGCAGGAGCCTTATTATTGCGCGCATCCGCTCTGAGGGAATCCTGTCGCCGCTGCGCGACCGTGGAGCGCGGGATTCGGAGGGGAGGGCATGCCGAACGCGCGACCTTCACTCGTACCGCCACCCGTCTGGACGCTGCTCTTCGGTGCCGCAATGTGGGAGGCGGACCGCCGCTGGCCGCTGATCACGGTCGTCGCGCCACCGTGGAATCGGCTGGGCTGGTGCGTGATGGCGCTGGCATTCATCGCACCCTTCACCGCGATCCGGCGATTCGGACGCGCCGGCACGACGGTGAGCCCTCACCAGCCGGACGCCGCGAGCGTGCTCGTGACGGACGGGGTCTACGCCTGGACGCGCAACCCCATGTACCTCGGACTCACCGTCGCTCTCGTCGGTTGGGCCGTCCGCCTCGGGTCGCTCACCGCCTTTGCGGGGCCGCTCCTCTTCGTGCCGCTCCTCGCGCGCGTGCAGATTCTCCCGGAGGAGCGCGCGTTGCGTGCCCGCTTCGGCCGGGAGTACCAGGACTACTGCGCGCGCGTGAACCGCTGGCTCGGGCGCAGGAGCCGCGGTCAGCCGCCTGCTGCGCCTACTGCAGGAGGCCGGTCGCCACCGCCGTCATCGCCGTGACGCCGGTTTCGAGGGTCGGCTTCGGCAGCGGCTCGAAGCGGCTGGTGTGCGGACCCGGCAGGTGCCTGCCGGCCGCCTCCGCGGCCGCGAGCTTCGCCGGATCCATGGCGCCGAGGCGCATGTACACCACCGGAATCTCGTTGCGCTTGAGATCCGCGCTCATACCGAAGACGCCGACGTCCTCGCTCCCCATGAGCTTGTCGGCTTCACGCACCTGCGCTTCGCCCAGGGCCTTGACGAGGAGCCCGCGCACCTGCGCCGTCATCGCCGGATCGTTGTACTGCACCGGGGTCGACTCGTTTTCCAGCACCGTGACGGTGGCCGCCTTCTCGGGGGGCAGGTTCGCGCCCGCGGTGATGCCGGCGGCAATCCGCGTCAGTCCGTCGATCACGACCTGGCGGCTCTTCTCGGAGTAGGAGCGCGTCGTCAGCTCGAGCTTCACCTCGTCGGGGATGATGTTGCGCTTGGTGCCGCCGTGGATGTTGCCGACCGTGACGACCGTGGGATCCTGCGGATCCTCTTCGCGGCTCACGATGGTCTGGATCTGCGTGATGTAGTAGGCCGCGAGCGTGATCGGGTCGCGGCCGAGCTGCGGCGCGGAGCCGTGGCCGCCGATTCCCCTGATCACGACGTCGACCGAGGTCGAGCTTGCCAGCCCCGCGCCCGAGCCAATCCCGACCGTCCCGGCCGGAAGGGTGTTGGTGTCGTGCAGTCCGATGATCCTGTCGGGACGGCCGAAACGCTCGTAGAGATGATCGGCGAGCATGGCCTTGGCGCCGTCGATGGTCTCCTCCGAGGGCTGCCCGACGATCATGACGGTGCCGTGCCAGGCGCCGCGCGTGGCGGCGAGTGCGCGTGCCGTGCCGAGCAGCACCGTCGTATGCACGTCGTGGCCGCAGGCGTGCATCACGCCCACGTCCTGGCCGCTCGCGTTCTTGGTCATGACGTGACTCGCGTAGGGGAGGCCGGTCTCCTCGATGATCGGCAGCGCGTCCATGTCGCCGCGAATGAGGAGCGTCTGCCCGGGGCCGTTCTTGAGGAGCCCGACCACGCCGAAGGCGTGCGAGCCGTCCGGGTACACACCGACGTGCTCGCTCACGCTGTAGCCGGCCTCGCGCAGCGCCTTGGCGAGGATCGCCGAGGTGCGCGCCTCGTGGTGCGAGAGCTCGGGATGCGCATGGATGTCCTCGTAGACCTCGAGGAGCGCAGCGCTCTGGCTCGCGACGGCGGGAGGCAGGTCGCCGGCACGCAGTGGGTAAGCGAACAGCAGCATTGAGGCGATGACGATGCTCTTCACGGAGCCTCCCCGGCGCGGATTGCGGTGTCGGTACGATGGCGAGGGCGTGACAGCTTGCACGACGCGCGCGCAGCCGTCGAGCCTTTGCGGGCCCGGATTCCGGGCGCACACTAGCGCAAAAGAAGACGCAGGGAGATCCGCCGTGTCGATGACCATCAACACTCTCTCGAGCGCCATCGCCGCCGCCGGCGCTCTCGGTACCGCGTCCTTCGGCATCGTCGAGGGTCTCAAATGGACGGCGCTCGGTGCCGCGGGCTTCGGCTGCATCGGTGAGTATCTGGGGCAGGACCTCACCGCCTGCCTGCGCAGCGCCTACGGCCCGGAATTCGAGCGGCTGTTGCGCGCGCAGTACCGGCAGGACTCGCGCAGCCAGTCGATCATTGCGAAGTCGCTGCGCCAGGGCGTGCGCATCGGCCTGACGACGGCCAACGCCGAGAACGTCGCGCGCTTTCTCGGCACCGTGGCTCCCGCCGCACTCAGGCAGGCGGCCGCGGCCGTGGAGTCGTCCACGCCGCTCAGCGACGCGGAGCGGGGCGCCATCGGCCGCTTCGAGCTGGCCGCGGACGCGCGCATCGCGAGCGCCCTGTCGCGCGCCCAGGACGTCTACCTCGGCTGGGTACGGGGCTCGGCGTCGCTGTGCGCGATCGTGCTGGGGATCGCCACCGCGTTGATTCTGGGATCGGACCTGGTGGACGGGCTGATCGTCGGAGTCGTCGCCGTACCCCTCGCACCGATCGCCAACGACGTCGTCGCGGCGCTGCAGGCCGCCACCCGCGCGATGCGGGGTGGCTGATGCCGGCGTTCGTGCTCGACATGCGCTCGGACCCGCAGGGCGGTGCGGTCGTGCCGGCGCGCCTGACCGGCGGCACGCTCGATGCGCTGCGCCAGTGCCCGACCGTGGTCTTCATGGTGCACGGCTTCAACGTCAATCGCGCCGACGGGGCCGCCGAGCTCGCCGCCCTCGGAGCGCATCTTCCCGCGATCGGCGCCGGAGCGGCGGTCGCGGTACTCTGGCCCGGCGACTCGAGCCTCGGACCCCTCAGCTATCCCTTCGAGACCAACAAGGCCGACGACAGCGGTATCGAGCTCGCCACTTTCATCGGCGACAACCTGCCGCAGCGCGCCGCGATCTCCTTCATCGGCCACAGCCTGGGCTGCCGCGTCGTCATGGAGACGGTGCGGCAGTTGTGGGTGAAGGGAATTCCCGTTTCGCAGGTGTGCGTGATGGCGGCGGCGGTCGACAACGACAGCCTCGGCTCCGCGGACGCGTACTTCGGCGCCGCGCAGTTCGCCGCGCGGGTCGGCGTGCTGCATTCGCCTGCGGACCGGGTTCTCGAGTTCGCCTATCCGCTCGGGAATCTCGTCTCCGCCTTCATCCACTGGTCGCCCACGCGCGACGCGGCGCTCGGCTACACCGGCCCGTGCGCGTCGGATTCCTCCCCGGGGAATCCGCCGCCGAAGGTGGCGGGCGTGGGGATTCCCGCCGCCGAGGGCGTCGGCCACGGCGACTATCTGCCGGCTCCGACGGGCGCACTCAACGGCAGGCAGCAGGCCGCGGCCCGGTTTGCCAACTCGATGCTGGCCGGCGTCACGCCACTCGTCTACGGCTGACGCCCCGCAGCGCAAGGAGAGCTGTCATGGTGCAGATTGCCGTCATCAATGAGTCCACCGCCGTCGCCGATGGCTCCGTCCAGCATATGATCCCGGCCTTCAGCACTCAGTGGAACACCGATCTGGACGCCGTGTGGGGCGTGGGAGCCGCACAATTCGTGTTCACCGCCAGGGGCGCCACGCCCGCCGCCGGCGCCTGGTGGGTGGTGTTTGTCGATAACAGCGATCAGGCCGGCGCACTCGCCTATCACGATCTGACGAACGAGGGGCTGCCGATCTCCAAGGTCTTCGTCAAGACGATCCAGGCCGACAACGCGAGCCTGAGTGTCGGCGCAACTCACGAGATTTGCGAGATGGCGGTCGACCCCTGGCTGAACAGCGCCTATCAGGACTCGCAGGGCGTGTTCTGGGCCGGCGAGGTCTGCGATCCGGTCGAGGCCGATCAGTACGGCTACACGATCGGCGGCACTCTGGTGACCGACTTCGTCACTCCGAGCTGGTTCGGCCACAAGGACGCGCAGGGGCCCGTCGACCAGCAGGGGCGCGCGCAATCCGCTTTCCAGGTGCTCACCGGCGGGTATGCGCAGAAGTGGGATCCGCAGCAGGGCTGGCAG
This sequence comes from Steroidobacteraceae bacterium, assembly GCA_035631515.1. Taxonomy (GTDB): domain Bacteria; phylum Pseudomonadota; class Gammaproteobacteria; order Steroidobacterales; family Steroidobacteraceae; genus 13-2-20CM-66-19. The sequence continues at coordinate 20,361 of DASQIP010000139.1, read as the reverse complement.
CAGGTCACGGGCGCGCTCGCCATGCGCTTCCCGCGCCTCGCCAACGCTCCCAAGGGCTCGCGGCGCGAGCGGCGCGCCCGGCAGTGGAAGCACTGGAGACGCAGCGAGCACCGCTTCACCCGCTGAGGCGCGGTCGGCTCACTCGAGCCGGAAAAAAGGCGCCGGCTGCCCCGCCGTGCTTGGGGAGCAGAGCGGCGGAGCGAGCCGGCGTGAGGGGAACCGGCTTACGGCGCGGCGGTGGCGATGCGTGTACGCAATCCGTCGGCTGCATCGCCGCAGGCGTTTCCGTCGAACATCGGCCGCCGCATGAGCTATCTGTCGCCGCGGCACGACGCATCTCACCTCTGACGGAAGAAATCCTTCACCTGCCTGAGACGCAGCGGCCCCAGGCGACAGGTAGCACGTATGCGGATACGGAGGAACGCGGTCGCTGCCGGCCACCGGCCGGGCCCGGCGCCCACGGGAAGGACTCTCGTCCTGCTCCACGGGCGCACGGCCTCGGCCGGCGTCGCGCTGCTGCGCGACGCCGCGGGCCTGCGCGTCGCGGTATCGTCGGATTTCGACGCGGCTCGCCTCGGGATCGAGCCGGGCGAGGGCCTGTTGTTCGAGCGTCTGGGTGCGGCACTGCTCTGCGGCGATCCGGATCAGACGCGGGCGCTGCTGCGCCAGCAGCGCGAGGGAACGCTGCTGCTCGAGCCCGAGCGCCGGGTCAGGGCCAGCGTGATCGGTGATGCGGACCCGGACCTCGGAACGCCGCTTGCCGACACGCCCGCGGCGACCTGGGGTCTCCTCGCTACTCGTGTGCCGTACTCCCCGTACCAGGGCCGCGGGATCCGTGTCGCCATACTCGACACCGGCCTCGATCTGTTCCATCCGGACTTTGCGGATCGGGCCGTCGTCTCGACTTCGTTTGCGGGCGAATTGCCGGTCGACGACGGCAACGGCCACGGCACGCTCTGCGCGGGAATCGCCTGCGGGCCGCGGCAGCCGGCGCTGGCGCCCCGCTACGGCGTGGCCCCGGCCGCCGAGCTCTATGTCGCGAGGATTCTCGATGACGACGCCGATGGGACCGACGGCAGCGTGCTCGCCGGAATCGACTGGGCGGTACGCCACCGCTGCGCGGTCGTGTCCCTCTCGGTCGGTGCGCCGGTGGCGGCCGGCGATTCGTATCCGATGATCTACGAGCACGCCGCCGCGCGCGCGCTCGACGCAGGGACTGTGCTCATCGCACCCGCCGGCAACTCCAGTCAGCGGCCCGACACCATCCTGCCCGTCGAGCATCCCGCCAATTGCCCTTCGATCCTCGCGGTCGCGGCCGTCGACCAGAATCTCGCCGTCGCTTCGTTCTCGAACGGCGGCGTGAATCCCGACGGCGGTGCCGTCGATCTCGCGGCTCCCGGCATTGCGATCGCCTCGGCGTCGCCGCGCCCGGCGCTCTACCAGAGCGGCAGCGGCACCAGCATGGCGGCACCGTTCGTCGCCGGGATCGCGGCGCTGATCGCCGAAGCCGACCCGCGCGCGCGCGGTGCGGCGTTGCGTGCGGCGCTCCTCAAGGCATTCCGGCCGCTGCCGGCCCCGGCACGCGACGTCGGCGCCGGGCTCGTGCAGGCGCCGCAATAGTTACTTGAGTCGGTGATTCATGAGCCTGAACGATGGAGGTGTTCAGTGATGCGGATCAACGTCGCGATTGCGGTGGCAGAGGAGGCGCGCGATCGCATCTATGAAGTCGCCCAGGTGTGCCGCGCGCTCGGCTTCGCTCACACCTCGACGCTCCCGGAAATCGGCGTGCTGACGGGAAGCGCCGAGGTCGGGGATCTGCCGATATTGCGGGCGATCCCCGGTGTCCTTGCCGTCGAGATGGAGCGCGGGCTGCGGATCGCCGCGACGCGGGAGCCCTGACCGAAGGGCCGCAGCGGCAGCCGCGGCGCGGCGGCCTTCAGCGGTCGCGCAGCTCGAACGGGAAGGTGAGCGCGTTGCCCGGCGCCTCGCCCGCCGGCTCGATCCGCAGTCGGTAGCGGCCGGCCGTCAGGCGCGATGCGGCGCCGTAGCCGTGGAGGTAGCCGTCCGCGCCCGGAACGAGCCCGGTGAGCGTGCCGAGCGTTTCGCTCGTGCCGCCCTGGCCGACCCGCTCGAGCGTCATGCGGTAACGCGTCGCGGCGCTATGATCCTCGGGCGATGCGCGAAACTCGATCAGCCCTGCCGCGGGCCGGTCGAGGTCGTAAGAGGGGCTGCCGCGCGTCGGGACGAACGTAAAGTGTGCGCTGACGAGGGGCGCGCCGCCCGCCGCCGTTGCGGATCCGGGAGCGGCGAGCAGAACGCCGCGTTCCGTCCGCGGCTGTACCCACAGGATGATCGCGACGGCCGCGATGGCCGCGGCCGCGAGGGCCGGTACCCACGTGAGGCGGCGCCGCGCGCTGCGCGGCGCGGGGCTCGCGAAGTGCCCCTGCTCCTTCAGCTGCTCGAGTCCCTCGCGGAGCCGCAGCGTCTGCTCGAACTCGCGTACCAGCTCGGGGTCCCGCGCCAGGCGCTCCTCGAAGGTGCGGCGCTCCTCGTCCGCCAGCCGGCCGCCGACATAATCCCGCATCCGCTCGAAGTCGCGCCCGATGTCGATCATGCGCCTCCTCCCTGGAGCGCAGCAGACACCGCGGCCGCCGCCGCATTCTGCGCGACGGCCACTGCCCCCGTGGCCCTGAGGTTCCCCTGGCCGCCGCTCAACGCATAGAGGCCGATCGCGAGGATCGTGAGCAGATCGCCCCGGCCGAACCCGCGCTGCTCGAGGAGCTCGCGGAAGCGGTTGCGGGCGCGGAAGATCACCCGATTGAAGTGTTCCTGCGAGAGATTGAGCACGCGGCAGATCGCGTCCTTGTCCTCGTCGTTGAGATAGAAGCGCACCAGCAGATCCCGGTCGCGCGCCGCCGGCAGCTCCTCCAGCACGCGCCGCGCCGCCGCCGCCCACTGTGGCCGCCCGATGCCCTCCCACTCCGGGTCGTCGACCGAGTCCCTGAGCTCATCGAGCTGCTCCGGACTCGAGAGCGCCGACCGGTCCTTGCGCCGGTGGTTGCGCAGGTGGTTGATGGCGACGCGATAAAGATAGCCGCCGAGATTTTCCGGGTGCGCGATCTCGCCGCTGCGCAATTTCTCGAGAGTGGTGACCGCGGCGTCCTGCAGAATGTCCGCCGCGACTTCGGGATCGCGCACGCGCCGCAGGATGAGCGCGCGCAGCCCGGGGTAGTCGCGATAGACTGCCGCCAGCGAAGAAGCCGGGTCCGAACCGGACGGCTGGGTGTCCGATGTCGCGCGGCCTGGTGCGGGGGCTGTTTGTTCGTCGACACCAACCATGAGCCCAGTATAAGCCGCAACCCCCGCAGCCCGCAGTGGCGGACCGGGCACGGCGCATCCGGCCCCTGGCTCGTCGCCACGCTGGCGCTGACAATGTGGCCGGCTTCGGCAGGCGCGACCGAGATCTCGTGTATCCGTGCGCTCGGCACTCAGGCCGTGCCCGACAGGGTCGTAAGGACGGTCGGAACCGAGCCCTCGGGGGTCGAGCTCGCGGTCGCGCCGCGCCATGCCTATCTGATCGTGGTGGACGAGCAGGGGAACGACGCGCTGGTCGAGGTGCGCGATGCGCAGGATCAGCTCATCTCCCGTGCCGACCACCCGGAGCGCCGCAGCGGAACGCGCCGCGCGCTCGTGACGTCACCGGAATCAGGCTCGCTGACGGTGCGGGTGTCGGGCAAGGAGCACGCCGGCGCCGCCGGCACGGCGACGATCCGGGCCTTCGATCTCGCGGCGCTCGAGGCGCGCCCCGACTGCCTCGCGGTCATGAGAGGACTCGCCCAGGCGGACGGCGACTATGCCGCGGGGCAGGAGATCTCGAGCGGCCGCGCTTCAGCTCCGGGTGTGAGCGCACGCGATGCTTTTCTTCGGGCCGCGGGCGGCTATGCGACGGCAGAGCGCGCGCTCACGGCACCCGGGGATCGGAAGCTGCGTGGCGAGGTGCAGCTCGCCCTGGCCGGTGTCGAGTACCTCGACCTGCAGGACTGGGCCAGGGCAGCCGACTGGGCCAGCGCCGCCGCCGGCACGCTCAAGTCCGATGATCCCTATCGCAGCGCGAGGGCCGAAGCCCTGCTCGCGGAAGCCTGGGTCGAGATCGGGCGTGGTACGCCGGCCGGTCAGGCCGTCGCAGGACTCGACACGCGTCCCTCCGATCTGCTGACTCGTGCTCGCAGAACGTTCGAGCGACTGCACCGCTTCCACTTGAAACGGGGCGAGACCTACGACGCGGCCCTGCAGCTCAACTACCTCGCCGTGGCGGATACCTACCAGAGTCGTTTCAGCGACTGTGTAGCGGTTACCAGGGTATCGAGCGATCTGTTCGCGAAGCTTCACGAGTCAGCCGTTCTGGCCGTGGCGTGGCAGGACCGTGCAATGTGCCTGTGGGGACTCGGGCGCGTGCCGCAGGCACGCGAGTGGTTCGAGCGCGCGCTCGGGGAAATCGGGCCGCAACCCTACCCGAGGCTGTATCTCGCAGTGATGAACAACACCGCGCTCCTCGACTACGCGGTCGGCCGCTTCGACGAGTCGCTGCAGCTCTTCGATCGGGCGCTGAGCTTCGCGCAACGCACTCAGGCGCTGCGCGATCAGGGACAGACTCTGTACGGCATCGGAGTTACCTATTACGCCCTGGGAGACCGGCGGCGCGCGCGCGAATTCCTCGAGCGCTCGCTCGCGATCCGATCCGCGCAGTTCGACCGGCGCGGGCGGGTGAACACGCTGCGGGCGCTCGCGACCATCGACGCCGACGAAGGCAGGGTGGAGGAGGCCATCGCCTTGGACCGGGAGGCGCTCGGTCTCGCCGTCGAGCCGACCTATACCCAGCGCATCCGCATCCAGCTCGCGGTGCACACGGCGGCCGCAGGCCGCCCCGATGACGCCCGCGCGCAGCTCGAGCGGGTGATCGTGAGCGCCGCCGGGTCCGATCCGCTCATTCAGGCCGAGGCCCTGCTGCAACGGGGCGTGCTGCTGCGCAAGATGGGTCAGACGAGCGCGGCGCTGGCGGATCTGGCCGCGGCGCGGCCGCGCCTGAAGGGGCTCGGCAGCGTGTCCGAGGAGTTTGCGGCCCGGCTCGAGCTCGCCCGCACTCTGCGCCTCGCAGGCGAGCCGCGCGCGGCGCTCGCCGCGGTCGATGCGGCGCTCGGGGAATCCGCCGCGCTGCGCCTGCAGTCGGCCGATCCCGCCCTGCGCTCGGAGCTCGAGGCGCCGCTGCGCGCGGCGTACGACCTGAAGATCGAGCTGCTGCGCGCCCGCTTCGACGCCGCCGTTGCCGCGGGCCGCAGGAGCGCAGCCGACTCGCTGGCCGCGGCGGCGTTCGCGGCCGCGGACGCCTCGCGTGCCCGCACGCTGGCCGACGTCGCCGCCCAGCAATATTCGCCCGCCATCCGCCGCGCGCTGGCCGGCGAGTTCCGCCGGCGCGAGGAGCTCTACCAGGACCTCGCCGGGCGCCGTTACGCGCTCGAGGCGCGCCGCGACAGCGCGGGCTCGAACGACGAGCGCGTCAGGCACATGCTGGCCGCCATCGCCGAGCTCGAGCGGCAGGTCGACACCGTCAACGCGCGTATCGCGGCCCGCACCAACGCAGGGGGCGGGCGCCAGCGGGCCGCTGCCGACGCCGTGAGTCCACCGCGGGTGCCCGCGGGCAGGGCGCTCGTCTCCTACTGGCTCGGCGCGGAGTCGGCCTATGCGTGGGTGGTGCAGCCCACCGGCATTCACTGGATCCGCCTGGCGGCGCCGGCCGCGATCGCCGGGCGTGCCACGGCGTTCTATCGCTCACTGACACGGCTCGTCGACGTGCCGCTCGCGACGCGCCGCGAGGACGGCGAGGCGCTCTACCGATTGATCCTCGAGCCGCTCGAGCCCTGGCTCCAGGATGTGCGCCCGTGGCTCATCATCCCGGACGGCGCGCTCGACTACGTGCCGTTTGCCGCGCTCGTTCCCACGGCCGGGAAGGCCCCATCCTTCGTCGTGATGCGGCACGACGTCGCCTTCGCCCCCGCCGCGTGGATGCTCGAGGCTCAACGGAATCGCCCGCCGGCGCCGGCGCGCCGCGCGCTGCTGCTCGTCGCCGATCCCGTGTACCAGGCGGACGATCCGCGGCTCGCGACGGTGAGGTCCGGGGCAGTGAGCTCCGCAGCCCCCGTGCGCGGCTCAGCGGATGCGGTGCGTCCCGACCTCCAGCGCCTGCCGTTCACCGCGCGGGAGGCTGCGGCGATCGCCGCGCAGTTTCCGCCGGCGGAGGTCGATGAGCTGACGGGCACGGACGCTACCCGCGCGCGACTGTTATCGCTCGATTGGTCCAGGTACCGCTTCATTCACATTGCAACCCACGGCACCGTGGACGCTCAGGTGCCGGAGTTGTCGGCGCTCGTGCTCGGCGCGTACGACGCCCGGGGAAGCGCCGTCGACGGAGCGGTGCGGGTTGCAGACCTGTCGACGCGGACTCTCGATGCGGACGTTGCGGTATTCAGCGCCTGCCAGACCGCTCTCGGGAAGGAAGTACCGAGCGAAGGCCTCCTCGGCATCGGCTCGACCGTCCTCGCCCGAGGTGCGCGCGCGGTCGTGGCCTCCCTGTGGCCGGTCTCCGATGAGATCGGCGCGCAACTCATGACAGAGTTCTATCGACATCTGCTGCACGATTCGATGAGTCCACCCGGGGCTCTCGGGGCGGCCATGCGCTCGATCGTATCGCGCGACCCCACGGCGGACCCGGCGCTGTGGGCGGCGTTCCAGGTGACAACCATCAGCCCGTGAGGAGGCGACGTGATCTACTGGAGCCACAAGACGGTGACGCTGAACGACAGCTGGGGACCGGGAGCGGTGCATACGCTGACGACCCCGACCGGGCTCAAACCCGAGTTCTCCCTGCACCCTCGCTATCTGCGCGACCCGAAGGGCACCCGGCATCTGGCGCATTTCACCATCGACTTTCCCTCGGGCCTCATGCCCGATGGATGGCACGGAGTGAATTTCGTGCCCCTGGGGAGCGCGGCGGTCACCGGCATCTCGGCCCTCCCGGCCTGGGATCCCTCTCAGCAGACGACCTATCGCAAGGTCATCGACGCGGCTGCCGGTGTTCTCGCCGACTCGCGCACGCTGCGCCTCGAAGCCGTGATTCCTTATGTCGCTCTGGGAAATCTGGGCTACAACAGGGTGCGCCTCTACTACATCGAGAAGGCGGTCCAGGGTCCGATCGAGGATCTGGTGGTGGTCAAGATCGCAACTCACGCACCCGCGCCGGGTATGGTGCAGGGCCGCCAGGACGGTGCGTCGCAGGGACCGCCGCACTAGCTTCAACCTCGCAGCGATCTTGCGCTGCGCCGTCCTGCCGGCTCCTACCCCGGCGCACCCTCGACGGAGAGCTCGACCGGAACGTTGTTGCGGGTGGCGTGCGAGTAGGGACAAATCTTCTCGTGCGCCTCGCGCGCCAGGGCTGCGAGCTCCGCCTGCGGTAGAGTCGCATCCCTGACGTGCAGCTTCACTGCGATGCCGAAGCCGCCGGCGTCGCGCGGCCCGATCGACACGCTGCAGGTAATGGTGGCGCCCCTGGCATTCTTCTTCTTCTGAGCCGCGACAAAATCGAGCGCGCCGCCGAAGCAGGCGGCGTAGCCCACCGCGAACAGATGCTCTGGGGTCGTGGTGTTGGGTCGGCCGGGACCGCCCATGGCCTTCGGCACCGAGAGATCGACCGAGACGGAATGATCCTCGGCTTCCCCGTGACCGTTGCGGCCGCCGGTCACCGAGCCGACCGCCGTGAACAAGGGCTTGATGCTGTCCATGATGCGCTCTCCCTCGGCCGGATATTCCCATGACTCCCGCGCAATTCACAGACGAGCCGCGGCCGTTGGCGTGAGCGTGGCCGTGACGGTGCTCTCGCGCCTGTCTGCGGCCGGCGACTAAACACCCGGCCGCGGAAAGTGAGTTAGGATCCGCGCAAAGAGGAGTGCGCAGTGAGCCGGATCGAGGTGACGATCGCGGTCGCAAGGGACGCACGCGACCGCATCTATGAGGTCGCCACCGTCTGCCGTGCCCTCGGATTCGGCCACACCTCGACGCGGTCCGACCTCGGAGTGCTCGTGGGCTCGGCCGAGCTCGAGGACCTGCCGACGCTGCGGGCGGTACCCGGAGTCGCCGGCATCGAGATGGAGGAGGAGCGCAGCTCCCGCGGCGCGCGCCGCTCGCCGGCGGTCAGTGTCCGCAGCGGTGCTGCGCTGCGCGTGCGCCGCCCGCCGCCGCCCGAGTTCTGGCGCTGACCGCTCACTCGCTCCCCGTCGCCCGCTCCACGCGATCGTCGATGGTCACGTGATCGGTGCGCGCCTTTTCCCAGGCCTGCAACGTCAGCCCGTGGCCCTCGAGCAGGGCGCGGATCTCGCTGGTCCGCCAGTCGAGGATCTGGTCGAGGATCGGCACCATGATGCTGAAAGCGTTGTCGCTCAGCACGGTGGTGCGCGCGATCTGCGCCAGCTGCCGGTTGTTCGAGACCGCGATCGTGAAGCCGTCGTGATTGTTGACGTGCAACATGACGTGCACGTCCGAGCTGCCGTCGCCGACGTAGATCACACGGTCGGCAGGCACTTCGAGCTGCCGTTCGAGCTCCTCGAGGACCGCGACCTTGCCGTAACCGGCGGGCACGCGGCGGATCGCGTGCACTTCGCCCGTGGCCTCGTCGAAGGCGAGCTCGGTGCCGTAGATGTGATCGGGTGACACGATGCCGTCGAGCGCGGAGACCACGATCTCGCGCGGCGCCGCCGAGACGACGAAGAACGAGAACTTCAGTCCCGGCAACCCCTGCTCGAGAAAGCGCACCAGCGGCGCAATCGCGCCCTTCAGGCGCACGCGCTTGCCGGTCTCCACCAGGTGCTCGTGGCGCACGCCGCGAAACTCCGGGTCGTGACGGATGAGGTAGGCCAGCTCGCCGCCCTGTTGCACGAGGTTGGTGTGTGCGAGTCCGGCGACCCGCTCGCGGTAGCCCTCGACGCCGAGCAGGCTGCTCAACACGAGCCCCGAGTCGTTGAAGCTCAGCGTCTGATCGAAATCCGACGCTATCAGATAGTGTCTGCCGATATTCCGGTTCACGGGGCTCCACTCCTTTTCAAAGGTCCTTACTCGACCGGCGCGCGCGCCGAAGATTCCCGACACGCAGGAACTGCAATGGGCGTGCCAGAACGCACGCCGCGCGCGTGTAGGAAACGCCTCAGCGAGTTGGCGCCGCGCCGACTGTCGTTTGCCGCGCGGCCGACGCGCATTTGCGCACGATTGCGGGGCACTCGTGCCGCCGCGGCGCGGCGCTGGTGCAGGCGGCGCAATTGACACCCCACTCAGGCATCTCCCATGATCTGAGGGCGCCACAGTACGACTACAAGAAGAAACGCCCGTGAACCGAGGTGTCCCCGCTCGGCGGCTGCCCGTGCCGCAGCTCGTCCCGATGGCGCTGATCCTGGCCTGCGCCTCGGTGCTGGCCGGCGCCGCGCCCGCGGCGGGCGATGATTTCGAGACCGTGCCGGACCGCTCGCCCGCCGAGTTGCTGCCGGCGGCGATGGTGTCGGGCCCGGACTTCCACGTCCTCGACCCGGTGCACGGCGACGGTCTGATGAATCACTTCGTGCTCGACAGCCGCTTCGGGCGGTTCGACGCCTACGGCCGCGCGGCGCTCGCGATCCGTATCCGCGAGGTGGCGGCCCTCGCCGAGCTCGCCGCTACCTCCGACGTCCAGATTGCCGCCACCGGCGTGGTGCAGGGAGTCAAATCGCAGGTGCAGACGGCGGCCGGTGTCGTGACCCATCCGGTGCAGACCGTCACCGGGATTCCGCAGGGCATTGCGCATCTCTTCGGCGGCTACAGCGCGCGCGGTCGGGAGATCGCTGCGGACGCGAAGAGCACCGTCGGCTCCGCGGGGGAGGGCACCGCCGGCAGCGGCAGCGCGTCCGGCAGCGGCGGCAGTCGGGTCGCGGCTGCCGGCGAGAAGGGCGGGAAGGCGGCGCGCCGCTACGCCGAGCGCTATCTCGGCATCACGGCCGCCGAGCGCGACTACTACCGCAGGCTCGGCGTCGACCCGTACACCGACAACAAGGCGCTGCACGATGCGATCCGGCGCGCCGCGCGGATCGCCGCCGGTGCGGGCTTGGGCATGAAGTTCGCTGCGCTGCCGGCGATTCCGGGAATCGGCATCGCACAGCGCGCGGTCGATGCGATCTACAACGAGGACCCGGCGGTGATCCGCGAGCGCGCCCGCAAGACGCTCGCGGGGTTCGGGCTCACCACGGCGGAGATCGACGCCTTCATGAATGCGCCGCTTCTGAGTCCCACCCGCCAGCTGGTGCTGCTCGCGGCCGCGGAGGCGCTCGGCGGCGTTGCGCAGCGTGATGAGCTCTTCCGGCATGCGATAGGGCTCACCTCGGACGATGAGGTCCAGGTCTATCTGCGCAGCGCCGGACTCCTGGTGCGGGTGCACGCCAACCGCCCGGTCGCTTCCGTGCTGGGGGGGCTACGGCTGCCGGCGGCGCTGCGCGCCGACGGGAGCATCGTCGTCTGCGGCGCCTTCGAGGCGGTCTACTGGACGCAGGGCGTGGCGCGGCTCGACGAGGAGTTGCGCACGGCACTGCCGCCACACAGTGCACGCGAGCTCTGGGTCGCCGGCACACTCACCGGGCGCGCCCGGCGCGCCGCGCAAGAGCTCGGCTGGGAACTGCACGAGGCGCCGGACGAGGCGCCCGCGGCACCCACCGCCGGCCACCCCTGACAGCGGCGCTTGCATCCCCCCGCGCCAGGCGCTATAAATAATATACAAGTCATTACTTGTATATCAGGGGTAAGGATATGTGGCTCATCATCGCGATATTTGCGGTCGCCGCCGTCATCGGTCTCACCATGGCGATCGCGGCCTTCCAGGGAAATTTTCCACCGGTCCCGAGCGCGATCCTGCACGGCGTGTTCGCAGCGGCCGGCCTCGTGCTGCTCCTGGTGGCGGTGTTCGTCAGGGGAGCGGGGGGCTCTGCGCTCTGGGCACTCGGCTTCTTTCTGGTCGCCGCTCTCGGCGGCTTCGGCATGGCGTTTGGGTTCCACGCCCGCAGGAAGCCGTTACCGAAGGGGCTGGTCGCCGGTCACGCGCTCCTCGCCGTGTGCGGATTCCTGCTGCTCCTCGCGGGTACGCTGAAGCTCATCTAGCCGCGGGATTTCCTGATGGGGAGCTCATCGCCTCTGCACCCGCTGCACCCGGCGCTGGCGCATTTCCCGGTCGCATTCTGGCTGGGGTCGTCGGCGTCGGATCTCATCGCGCTCAGGACCGGTAAGGCAGTGTGGTGGACCGTGAGCCACCACGCGCTGGCCGCGGGCGTGATCATGGGCGCGGTGACGCTGCTCGCCGGGGGATTCGAGCTCTGGCTCCGCCGGCTTCCGGCGGCAGCCTGGCGCTGGGCGGGGATCCATGCCGGCCTCATGAGCACCGCGCTTCTGTGCTTCCTCGTGAGCCTCTCGTGGCGCGTCCCGGTACCGCCGCCGCTCCCGGCCGTGTGGGTGTCGCTCTTCGGCTCGGCGCTCGTCATCGCCGGCGGATTCTGCGGCGGAACACTCGTCTACGGGTACGGAGTGGGCGTGTCGTGGCGCGCGCCGGAACGCGAGTGACGAAGGCGCGCGCGCGGCGGCGGGCCGCAGCGCGCGCTGTTGCGCCGCGCCCGGCCGCGGCTTCGGCGCCCTCGGCGCTGCTTCAGGCGCTGAAGCGGGCGGGCTCCCTGACGATTCGCGAGCTCGCAGCAAACCTGGGCATCACCTACGAGGCCGCGCGCCAGCAGATCGCCGAGCTCGTGCGGGCGGGCTGGGTGACGACCGGCCGCGCGCCGGGTGCCGCGGGTGCCGTGGAGGCCGGCGCCACGGAGCCCAGGCCGGGTCCCGCCTCGCGGCAGTACCGGCTGAGCGCCGCCGCGGAGCATCTCTTTCCCAAGCACTACGACGAGCTTTCGGGCGAGCTCCTCCAGCATCTGCGCGAGCGCTTCGGCGGCGCCGGCCTGGTCGGAATCCTTGCGCGCATGACCGATGCGCGCGTGGCGCGCTGGGCGCCGCTCGTCGCGGGACTCCCGCTCGCCGGGAAGCTCAAGGCCCTGCGCTCGCTGTACGAGGACCAGGACGCGTACATGGAGGTCGAATGGAAGGAGGGCGCGCCGGCCCTGATCGAGCGCAACTGTCCTTTCTTCAGCGTGGCGCAGCAGCACCCCGCGATCTGCAGCGTCTCGGTAAACACGCTCGAGCGGCTGCTCGGCTTCAAGGTGGTGCGGGAGCAGCGCTTTCAGGCGGGCCACGGGCGCTGTGTGTTCCGCGTGCGGCCCGACGAGCCGCGGCCGCGGGGCAGTCCCTTCGCCCTCGAGCCCAAATAATTCCAAGTACTTTCAGTGATTTAGCTTGAGTGCGGTGCCCCACGGCCGCCGCCCCGTCGATATTCGTCTCGCTCGTTCGTCATAGGTACAGCACCTAAACGAAGGAGACCCCACATGCGAGTCATGGTGATCGTGAAGGCCAACCGGGATTCCGAGGCCGGCGTGCTGCCGACCGAGGCGCTCCTCAGCGAGATGGGCAAGTTCAACGAGCAGCTGGTGAAGGCCGGCGTGCTGCTGGCGGCCGAAGGGCTGCAGGCGAGCTCCAAGGGCGTTCGCGTCCAGTTCGGAGGCGGTAAGAGCACGGTAATTGACGGCCCGTTCACCGAAACCAAGGAGCTGATCGCGGGATTCTGGCTGTGGCAGGTGCGCTCGATCGAGGAGGCGGTCGAATGGATCCGGCGCTCGCCGTTCAAGAGCTCGAACGAGCAGATCGAGATCCGCCGCGTGTTCGAGGCCGAGGACTTCGGTCCCGCCCTGACACCGGAGCTGCGCGCGCAGCGGCAGGACCGCCTCGAGCGCCTCTCGCGAAACTGACGGACCGCTCCCTCTCTGACTCAAACCGCACGGAGATTTCCATGCCTGCCACGCTCACGCATCTTCACTTCAGGGGCAACTGCAGCGAAGCCTTCAGGTTCTACGCCGCGACCTTCGGCGGCCGCATCGTCTTCTCGATGACCTACGGCGAGGCGCCGGGAGCCGCGCCGGGCACGCCCGAGGTACGCGACCAGATCATCCACGCGCGCGTCGACCTCGGTGACGATGCGCTGCTCGGCTGCGACGTGCCGCCCGGCCGCTACGAGAAGCCGCAGGGCTTCAACGTCATGGCCAATGCCGAGAGCCCCGAGCACGCCGAGCGGCTGTTCCGCGTCCTCGCCGAGGGCGGCACCGTCGGCATGCCGATCCAGGAGACCTTCTGGGCTTATCGCTTCGGCATGTGCACCGACCGCTTCGGCACGCCCTGGATGGTCAACTGCGCCAAGCCCGCCGAGGCGCTCACCCGCGCCGCGGCGAAAAGTGCCTGAGTGCACGTCGCTTGCGCAGTACAGCTGGCGGTGATGTCATCCGTGGCCATGAAGGCCACGGATGTCCGGCGCACCATCGATGCGGTCTGGAGGATCGAGTCGGCGAAGCTGATCGCCGTGCTCGCGCGCCTCACGCGCGACGTGGGTGTGGCCGAGGAGCTCGCGCAGGATGCGCTCGTCACCGCGCTCGAGCAGTGGCCGCGCACCGGCATCCCGGACAACCCCGGTGCCTGGCTCATGACCACCGCCCGCAACCGTGCCTTCGACCGGCTGCGCCACCGGCGCATGCAGGCTAGCAAGCACGAAGCGCTCAGCGCCGAGCTCGAGATGGACCAGGAGCACAGCGACGGCGTCGAGACGGCCGCCGACGATGAGATCGGCGACGACCTGCTGCGGCTCATGTTCACCGCCTGCCATCCGCTGCTGCCGACCGAGGCGCGCACCGCGCTCACGCTGCGGCTGCTCGGCGGTCTCACCACCGCGGAGATCGCCCGTGCCTTTCTCGTGCCCGAGCCCACCATCGCGCAGCGCATCGTGCGCGCCAAGCGCGCGCTCAGCGAGGCGGGCGTGGCGTTCGAGATCCCGCGCGGCGAGGAGCTGCGGCGCCGCTTGTCCTCGGTCCTCGAGGTCATCTATCTGGTCTTCAACGAGGGCTATTCGGCGACCGCGGGCTCGGACTGGATGCGGCCGTCGCTGTGCGAGGAGGCGCTGCGCATCGGGCGCATACTGGCCGCACTCGCGCCCGGAGAGAGCGAGGCTCACGGGCTGGTCGCGCTGATGGAGATCCAGGCCTCGCGCATCCGCGCCCGTACCCGCGCGGACGGCGAGCCGGTGCTGCTCCTCGATCAGAACCGCGCGCTCTGGGACCGCCTGCTGATCCATCGCGGCCTGATAGCGCTGGCGCGCGGTGAGGCGCTCGGGGAAAGCCGCGGCCCGTATCTGCTGCAGGCGGCGATCGCCGCCTGCCACGCGCGCGCGGCGACCGCACAGGAAACCGACTGGGTGAACATCACCACTCTGTACGACGAGCTCGTGCGCCTCACGCCGACGCCCGTCGTCGAGCTCAACCGCGCGGTCGCGGTCTCGATGGCCTACGGCCCGGCCGCCGGGCTCGAGCTCGCCGACCGCCTCGAGGCCGAGGGCCGGCTCAAGTCGTATCATCTGCTGCCGAGCGTGCGCGGCGATCTGCTGGCGAAGCTCGGCCGCTACCCGGAAGCGCGCGGCGAGTTCGAGCGCGCCGCGCGCCTTACGCACAATGCGCGCGAGAGCCGCCTGCTGCTCGACCGCGCCGCCGCCTGCGTGCGCAGCTGAACGGAGAACGCATGTCCTACCTGTTGTTGATCGTCGAGCCGACCGGGCAGCGGCACGAGCGCGGCCGCGAGGCCGGGCAGGCCGCATACGACAGCATGATCGAGTACGCCCGGAGCCTCAAGGCCCGCGGCGTGCTCGCCGGCACCAACTCGCTGAAGGCTGCGGGCGCGCGCCTCAGGATCCGCGGCGGCGAGCGCAGCGTGGTCGACGGACCCTTCACCGAGGCGAAGGAACTCGTCGGCGGATACTTCCTTCTCAATGTCGACACCCGCGACGAGGCTCTGGCGCTCGCGACCGAGTGCCCGGCGGCCCAATGGGCCACGGTCGAGGTGCGTGAGATCGGCCCCTGCTACGAGTGAGGCAGCACCGCCGGCCGGAGTCGGCCGGCCTGTGCGCGGCAACGGCTAGCCTGCGCTGGCCGGCCCCGGATACGCCGCATCGAGGGTCTTGAGTTCCTGCGGCGTGAGCTCCGCAGCGAGCGCGGCCGCGTTCTCCCTCACATGCTCCGGCGAGCCGGACTCGGGAATCGCGATGACGTTGCCGCCGCGGATCACCCAGGCGAGCGCCACCGCGGCGGCCGGGCAGCCGTGCGCGGCGCCGATCTGCGCCAGCGTGGGGTCGCCGACCACCAGGTGCTTGTCACCGCCGAGCGGCGAATACGCCATCACCGGCACATTGTGCTGCCGGCACCAGGGCAGGACGTCCGCCTCGACCTGGCGGTGATTGAGGCTGTAAGGGATCTGATTGGTGGCGCAGCGCTGGCCGTCCGGAACCCGGAACAGATCCTCCATCTGGCTGACGTTGAAGTTGGATACGCCCCAGGCGCGGATCTTGCCCGCCGCGCGCAGTTGCTCGAATCCGGCCACCACTGCGGGGAACTGCGCGCTGGCGACCGGCCAGTGCAGCAGATACAGATCGAGATAGCCGGTGCCGAGACGGGCGAGGCTCGCCGCGCAGGCGCGCGCGATGCCGTCACCGGCGACTTCGTCGCCTTCGACCTTCGAGACGAGGAAGATACGCTCGCGCTCACCGGCGAGCACGTGGGAGAGGAGCTCTTCCGAGCGGCCCCTGCCGTAGTTTCCGGACGTATCGAGCAGGTTCATACCGAGCGAGATCCCGGTGCGCAGCGCCTCCTCCTCGACGGCCGCGGGGTGCCGGTCCTGACCGAGGTGCCAGCACCCCTGGCCGAGCGCCGTCACCACAGTGCCGTCCGGCAGCCTGACGGTGCGCGCGGCGGGCTTCGCCGGCGCGCCCGTGACGCGAGCCTCCGTGCCCGCCCGCGCCGCGCGCACCGCATTCGACACCGGAAGCGTCAGGCCGAAGGCCGCGCAACGCGCGGCGAATTGACGTCGGGTAAGCAGGTGCTGGTTCATATCGCTGATCTCCTGGCGGCTCGACGATTGTAGGACTGCGGCGAGCCGGTGAGAAAAGCGCGCGTACATTAAGGCCCGTGCGTCGCCAGACCGTCCTGGTACCCCTCACTCGGACCAGGGGAGCATTCACGTCTCCACGGGTCGCTCTCAGCCGCGCGTGTGCCGGGCGGGCTCCGCGAGCAAGGGTCTCGCGTTCCCCTCACATCTGCGGCGCCCACGAAGCGCACCAGCCGGCGGCCCTGACCTCCTTGCCGGGGAAAATCTGGCACGGACCCTGCTTCGAGCCGTCGGCCCCCTGGTAGAGCGCGCAGTTTGCGCAGGTGCTGCCGGGCGCAGCGCCGCTCGCGCCGGCGGCGTCCTCGACGTACTTGACGGCTCGCGCCTCGGGCGCCGCGGGATCGAGGAGCCGCGCCGCGGGATCGAGGGGCGGCACCGCGGCGGCAGCGCAGCGCGCGCACGGTCCGGCTCCGAGCGCGGCGAGCGGCACGGCGAGGCCGAGTCCTTTGAGCAGCCGCCGGCGCGCGGAGGATCTCAAATCCGGCACGGGGTCTCCATGGCCGCGAGAGCCTACCACTCCCGCCGCGCGGCGCTCGGTCGGCGAACGGCGCCTTCAGCTCGAGGCTTGTGCGTAGGTCTCCATCATGAGCCCGGTGCCGCCGCGCGAGACGTGCGCGACCACGGCCGTGCGCCGATGGAGCTTGATGATGGTGCCGAGATTGATGGCAAACGAGAGCACGACCTGCTGTCCCTTGCGCAGTCCGAGGTTCGTGGTCTCGATGAACACGCCGGTCGCGCTCAGGTTCACCGCCTTGCAGAGTTTGCGGCGGCCGCCGGGCACGGTGATGTAGACGATCGTCCGCGCCCGATGTCGAGTGTGTAAGCGACGTTCCACGGAATCCTTCATTCTTCTTAGTTCTTAACTCTTCCGCCGGCCCGTCATGTTCCGTTCGCAGGCCATGCGGGTCATTATGCTACGGCGCATGTGCCCCTCTGCGAGCAAGTAAACTTAATTTTGCAGCGACATTGCAAGATGGCGGGCCGGCAAGATTCCGTCGTCGCGCTGGGCACGCCCGGACACGTGCAAAAACCAAGCCGCAGGCGCTGCCGCGGTCTAGCCCGCGCGCAAAAACCCCCCGATTTCCGCGCCGAAGGTATTCAGATCCACCAGAAACGCATCGTGCCCCTCGATGCACGAGAGCGGCGCGAAGCGCGTGCGGACGCCCGCGGCCTCCAGCGCCGCGGCGATGGCCTGCTGCTCGGTCACGGAGAACAGCAGGTCCGTCTGCACGCCGATCACGAGCGCGGACTCGAGGGCCGCGCGGCGGAATAGCGCCACCGGATCCCCGTGGGCGGCCAGATCGAAGCGGTCCATGGCCCGGGATATATAGAGGTAGCAGTTCGCGTCGAACACGTTCACCCAGCGCTGCGCCAGGGACTCGAGGTACCCCTGGACGGCGAACTCCGAGGCGAACGGGTCCTTCGACCCCATATCGGCCCGGATGGGCGAGCGGCCGAAGCGCTGCTGCCATTCGGCGGCGGAGCGGTAGGTGACCGTGCCGAGCTTGCGCGCGATGCGCTGGCCCGTGATCGGGGGACGGTCGGGGGAATAGGCGCCGCCCTGCCAGGCGGGATCCTTGGTGATGACCTCGCGCTGAATCGAGCGCAGCGCGATCGCGAAGGGCGCCGCGGCCATGGTGCCCGAGATGCACACCAGGCGGCGCGCCCCCCCGGGAAACAGGGCCGCATAGGCGAGCACCACCATCCCGCCGAGGGAGGGGCCCATGACGGTGTCGAGCCGCTCGATGCCCAGGCTCCGTACGGTCTCGTAGCCTCCCCGGGCGATGTCCTCGACCGACAGGTCGGGGAAATTCAAGCGGTAAGGCTGGCCCGTGGCCGGATCCGGCGACGCCGGCCCCGAGGAGCCGAAGCAGCTGCCGAGCGAGTTCACGCAGATGACGAAGTAGCGCTCGGTGTCGATCGCGAGCTTCGGGCCCACCATCCCCTGCCACCACCCGTCCGAGGGGTCCTCAACCGAGGAGGCGGCATGGGCTGGCGGCGAGAGCCCGGTGAAGAGCAGCAGCGCGTTGTCCCGCGCCGCGTTCAGCTTCCCCCAGGTCTCGTAGGCGATGCGCCCGCCGCGCAGCCGGCCGCCGCGCCACATGGGGAAGGGATCGGACAGGGTCGCAAACCGGCGTGCACCCATCCCGGTCAGGGCTCCGGGTCGGGCGCGTCGGTGATGCCCTCGAACAGCACGGTGGACAGATAGCGCTCGCCGGTATCGGGCAGCATGGCGAGGATCACCGCCCCCTGCGCAGCCCCGCCCGCCACTTTGAGCGCCGCCGCGAAGGTGGCGCCGGAGGAAATCCCACACAGGATCCCTTCGCTGCGCGCGAGTGCCCGCGCGCTCTCGACCGCCTCCGCGTCGGTAACCGTCACGATGCGATGGGCCACGTCGCGCTTGAGGACCCCGGGAATGAAATCCGGCGTCCAGCCCTGGATCTTGTGTGACGCCCAGGGCTTGCCCGAGAGCATCGCCGCCCCCTCGGGCTCACAGGCGATGATCTCCACGTCGGGGCGGGCGAGGCGGATCATCTGCCCGGCGCCCGTCAGCGTTCCGCCCGTGCCCCAGCCGGTGACGAAATAGTCGAGCCGCCGGCCGGCGAAGTCCTGGAGGATCTCGGGGCCGGTCGTGCTGCGGTGATAGGCCGGGTTGGCCTCGTTGTCGAACTGCCGAGCCACGAACCAGCCGTGCTTCTTCGCGAGCTCCTCGGCCCGGCGGACCATCCCCGAGCCGCGCTCGGCGGCGGGAGTGATGAGTACCCGGGCGCCCAGAATCTTCATGAGCCGCCGCCGCTCGACCGAGAAGCTCTCGCTCATCACAGCGACGAACGGATAGCCCTTGGCCGCGCACACCATGGCGAGCGCGATTCCCGTGTTGCCCGAGGTGGCCTCCACCACGGTCTGGCCGGGCTTCAACTTACCGGTGCGCTCGGCATCCTCGATGATGGCGATCGCGAGGCGGTCCTTGACCGAGGAGAGGGGATTGAAGAACTCGCACTTCACAAACAACGTGACGTGCTTCGGCCCCAGGCGCTGGATGCGGACGATGGGCGTCTTGCCGATCGTGCCGAGGATGTTTTCGTAGATCATGGTGCTCTTCTACCCTTGTGGCTCGTTTGCCGGCAAGAAATACCGGAGTATGTCCTCAGGGCAGGGTGTTATGAGGCCCCGCGAACCAGAGGCGGTTAGGTCATGAAAGACAGCGCGCCGGTGAGGCTGCAGAAGCTGCTCGCCGAGGCGGGCCTCGGCTCACGGCGGACGGTCGAGGGCTGGATCCGTGCCGGGCGGCTGACCGTGGGGGGCCGCAGGGCGCAGCTCGGCGACCGCGCCACCGCGGGCGATGACGTGCGCCTCGATGGCAAGCGCCTGAAGCTCTCCGCCGCGGAGGCGGTTCCCCACCAGCTACTCCTTTATTACAAGCCGGCGGGCGAGGTCACGACCCGCAGCGACCCTGAGGGGCGCCCGACGGTCTTCGAGCGCCTGCCGCCTCCGCGCCGCGGCCGCTGGATCGGCGTCGGGCGACTCGACGTCAATACCACGGGGCTCCTGCTCCTCACGACCGACGGCCGGCTTGCCCACCGCCTGATGCACCCCTCGAGCGAGGTGGAGCGCGAGTACC
This sequence comes from Steroidobacteraceae bacterium, assembly GCA_035631515.1. Taxonomy (GTDB): domain Bacteria; phylum Pseudomonadota; class Gammaproteobacteria; order Steroidobacterales; family Steroidobacteraceae; genus 13-2-20CM-66-19. The sequence goes on along the minus strand of DASQIP010000139.1, from coordinate 557 downwards.
TGGTGCGGCTCCGCGGCCGGCCGTCCGAGGAGGTGCTCGCCCAGCTGCTGCTCGGGGTGCGGCTCGAGGACGGCGCGGCGTCCTTTGCCCGCATTACCCCCGATACCTGGGAGGAGGCCGGCGGCGGGGGCCCCCGGAGCCACAGCACGTTCCGGGTGGTGCTGGCCGAGGGGCGCAATCGCGAGGTGCGGCGGCTGTGGCAGGCGGTCGGCTTCGAGGTGAGCCGGCTGAAACGCATCCGCTACGGCCCCATCGAGCTGCCGCGGGACTTGAAGCCCGGCGCTGCACGGCTCGCGGGGCCGGCGGTCCTCGAAAAGCTCGCCCGGGCGGTCGCCCCGCCTCCCGACCCGGTGCCGGAGCCTGAGGCTCGGCCTTCGGGTGCCCCCGGGACAAGCAAATCCCGGGCCAGGGCGCATTGACACCCCGACCCTCCGAAATCACAATACGCGGCTCGTTTTGCGGAGGGGTACCCAAGCGGCCAACGGGAGCAGACTGTAAATCTGCCGGCTTACGCCTTCGAAGGTTCGAATCCTTCCCCCTCCACCACCCGTGGCGGG
>DASQIP010000138.1:0-15200 GCA_035631515.1 Steroidobacteraceae bacterium | reverse complement strand
GGCCGTCAGCAGGGCGAGTGAGGTTCTGCGTGCGCTCCGTGTCATTGCGTGCTCCCGCATTGGTCGGCGGCTCGCAGCAGGGCCCTGACGAGCCGGGAACGCTCCTGGGGCGTGTAGGGCGAGAGGTGCAGCAGCTCGACGAACAGCAGCCCCTGCACCGCGAGCAGCACCAGCGCGCTGCCCTCGAAACCACCCGGGAGCCTGGCAAATTCGTCGAGGAGCTTGCGGTACTGCGCGCGGCAGACCGCCACGTGCTCCGGATTGTCCGCGGAAGCGGCCAGCATGGCGGCGCCGACCGCGGGACGCTCGGGGTGCAGCTCGAGCAGGACGCGTACCCGTTCGCTGAACACATCGGCGCGTGAGGGCCTGGCCGTGCGCCGCGCGCCGCCGTTGCCGCGGCGCGCCGGCTTCTGCGCACGGCGCGCGAGCCTCCGCGCCACCTCGGCTTCCACGTCCTGGAAATGCCGCGACAACATGCCCTCGAGCAGCGCTTCCTTGGAGGGAAAGTGATACAAGAGCCCACCCTTGCTGACGCCCGCGGACTTTGCCACGGCATCGAGGGTCAGGTGGGTTGCGCCTGACTCGACCACGACTCGCTCTGCCGCATCGAGCAGCCGGTCGCGCGCGGGGCGCAGCGGAATGGGTTGGCGGAAGTACATACAGTGACGAGTGCAGCCGTGGGCTGTACGCGAACCATCCCCTGAAGTCCGGACAAGGCGGCAGACCCTACCGTCTGGACGGTTCAGAGGCCATCTCCCTATCGGGATAGGCGCACCATCGACGTTTGATGGCGCCGGGCGGCGCCGCGGCTCAGAGCGCGGTCACGCAACCGTCACGGAACGACGCTGATGGTGCTCACCGGATGTATCTCGTTCCACTGAGCGTGGAAGGTGTCCTGCACGTAGCTGCCGGTGAGGCTCACGTGCGATCCGACGGGCGGAAGCTGGACGTGATCGGTGTAGCCGCTGCAGGCGCTCTGCGCGTCCTTCTGCGTGACCGGATAGCGGCAGATGATCTCGAAGACCAGATTGCCGCCCTCGGCACTCATGTTTCCCGCGTTCAACATGCTCTGAAACTGCGGGTCGAGCCTGAGCCAGCCGTGCGTGTCTCCGTCCGCCTCGTGGCGGACGCCGTCGCGCTGCTTCCCGGCGGTTGCATCGACGATGGTTCCCGTCACCGTGACGCAGGCGCTCTTCACCATCAGCCGCGTGGGATGGTAGACGTGATTCCAGAGACTCGAATCGCAGGCGGCCGCGGGCGGCGCGGGCGGCGCGGGTGGCGCGGGCGGCGCGGGCGGCGCGGGTGGCGCCGCGATCGCGAGCAGCTTTCCGTAGACCCAGCCCACCTGATCGTCCTCCGTTCTCACGTGGTAGTAGCCGCCATCCTCGGTCGCATCCACGAGGGTGAGCCTCGCCCCCTGATGAAGAACGCCGATGACGGGGCTGGCAGTGGACGGATCGCGCCTGAGGTTTGCACCCCTCACCGTCGTGGCCTCCTGAGCCAGAAGGAGCGTCGGCAGCAGGTTGAGGAGGGTGAGGGCGGCGGCGCGGGCAAGGATTCGCTTCATGGTCGTATCCCCTCGCAGCGACTCATTGGTCTATGTCCCGGGACGCGATCCGATCTCAGGAGCGGCGTGCGGCCGCGGGAAGGCTGCTGCCACCTCGCGCAACCAGGCGAGCAGCTGCTGCACCTTGGGCATCGCGACGTACATCTCCGGACATACGAAGTAGTACGAGCGCGGACAGGGTACGGTGCGCTCGCTCGCCCGTACGATGCGGCCGGATTTAAGATCCTGCGCCGCGAGCGACCAGCGCGTCAGGGCGAGGCCGATTCCCTGCTCGGCGCCGGCGAGCACGGTGAGCGAGTCGTCGAAGGCCGTGCCGCGCTCCTGCCAGCCGGGCGCACTTCCCGGATCCAGCCACAGCGACCACTCTTCGTCGGACGAGTGCAGCAGCGGGAAACGCTTCAGGTCCGCGGCGTTGCGCAGCGGACCGTGTTTCGCGAGCAGCTCGGGCGTGCACACGGGCAGAAACCACTCGTCCATGAGCTTCTCGCTGTAGAGGCCCGCGCTCGGGCCGGTGCTCATACGCACCGCCGCGTGAAAGTCGCTGCTCGCGAAGTCGACCGGCGTGCGCGAGGTGTGGATGCTGAGCTCGATCTCCGGATGCCGGTCGTGAAACTGCGGCAGGCGCGGCAGCAGCCACTTCTGCAGGAAAGAGGCGAGGGTGCTGATGCTGAGCGCGCCGCTCGAGCGGTCCTGGCGCAGCTGTTGCATTGCCTGCTGAAGCGTGCCGAGCCCGCGCCTCACGCCGGGCAGCAGCAGCTCACCTTCGGCCGTGAGGGTGATGCTGCGTCCCTTGCGCCGAAACAGAGGCACGCGCAGGTACTGCTCGAGCGTGCGTATCTGCATGCTGACCGCCGCCGGCGTCACGTGCAGCGCCTCCGCCGCCTCCGTGAAGCTCAGGTGCGAGGCGACGCTTTCGAAGACGCGCAGCCCGTTCAAGGGCAGCCTCTCGAATCCCGGCAATCGTTTAGTTTTTCTTAAGACTCTCTTAGACATTTCGTTTGCTGCTCACCCGCCTCCCGTCGACACTGTGCGCCATCAAGCAGGAGGTGTTCTTTATGAAAACCAGCAACTTAGTAAGCCTGATGATAGCACTCGTCATCACGACCAGTGGGTTCGCAGGAATCAATTATCTCTTTACCCAGGTGGCGAGCGGTAACGAGCGGGCGCCGGCCGCGCTCACCGTACGGGCCTGACAGGGCCCGGCCGCCATGGAAGTCCACGCAGAGATCGAGTTCCTCCTGCCCGGGAGCGGGCGTCCCTTCGCCTACGCACACGAGGCGCCGCCCGGGGGGGAACCACAGAGCGCGCGCTTCGTCAGTCGCGCGGTGGGGATCCGCGACGTGCGTGCCGGCGAGCCGCTGCGGCTCGATGAGCACGGCGGGACGCTCGGGCACTGGCCGACGCAGATGCGGCGCTTCGATGACGACGCCGAGGTGCGCGAGCGCTACTACCCCGAGAGCGCCGAGATCATCGGGGCCGCGCTCGGTGCCGACCGCGTCGTGGTGTTCGATCACAACGTCCGCCGCGGCGGCGGCGCGGAGCTACCTGCTCAGGGACACGCCGTGGGCCGGCCGGTGCGCCATGCGCATACCGATTACACGCCGGGCTCGGCGCTGCAGCGCCTGCGTCAGGAGCTCGGGCCGCACGCGGAGGCGGGACTCGCGCGTTTCCTGCAGGTCAACCTGTGGCGGCCGATTCGCGGCCCGGTGCGGGATGCGCCGCTCGCGCTCTGTGACGGAGCGAGCGTTGCACCCGAGGCCCTGCGCAGCGTCGAGCTGCGCTACCCGCAGCGGACCGGGGAGATCTACTACCTGGTGCACGACCCGAAGCAGCGCTGGTACTTCGCCTCGGACATGGGGGTCGACGAGGCGTGGCTCTTCAAGAACTTCGATTCGGCGCCGCCGGGCCCGGGCCGCGTCGCGCCGCACAGCGCTTTCACCGATCGGCGCCATGCCGGCGTGGCTCCCCGCGAGAGCATCGAGGTGCGGGCGCTCGCGATCTTCCGGTGAGCGAAGCTCACGAGCCGGTTGAGGGTGCCCGAGGTCCGCGCGGGCTAATGCGCACCGTGCCGGTTCCGCGCAGGTCCGCTACTGCGGCGCGGGCCCTTCGCTCACGCGTACCAGGTCGGCGGGGCGAACCCACTTGCGGAACGCGGCCTGCACGGCCGCCGGTTCCAGCTCGACGTAGTGGCGGGCGGCGTTGCTCGGCTCATCGAGCGGCAGGCCGGCGTCGCGCCGTCCCAGCATGCCGCGGGCAATTTCCGCGACGCCGGACTCGGACAGCGTCATCTGCCGCAGCAGGTACGCCTTGACGCGCGTCAGCTCATCGGCGCCGACCGGGGTTTCCTGCATGGCGGTGAGCTCGCGGGCCACCATGTCGGCGGCCTTGACCACGTTCTGGGGGTCGCTCGCGTATTCGACCAGATAGACGCTCCGCGTGCGGCCCGCCTGCAGCACCGACTCGACCCCGTACACCAGGCCGGCGTTCTTGCGCAGGTCGACGCTGAGACGCGTCGAGTAGAAGCTGCCGCCGAGCACCGCGTTGCCGAGCGCGAGCGGGTAGTAGTCGGGATCGGCGCGCGTCAGTGCGAGGTTCTGCGCCAGCACCACCCGGTCCTGCACGCGGCTCGCATCCGGCACCGCGATCACTCCGGCGCGATTCGGCGGCGCGGACGGGAGCTCGATGGGCGGGGCCGGCCCGCTCGCGCTCCAGGCGCCGAAATAGCGGGCGACGGCCGTGGCGGCGGCCTCGGGTGTGATCTTGCCGATGATGACGATGGTCGCGAGATCCGGCCGGAACACCTTGTGGTAGTAGGCCCGTACCGCGGCGTCGGTGAGCGAGCGCACCGACTCGGGCGTCGCCGTGCGCAGGCTCGGGTCGTCCGCGGGAAAGAGCGCCGCCCGCAGCGAATGCTGGGTGAGAAAGCCCGGGCTCACGTTGCGGGCAGCGACGCCCTGCGCGACCTGGGCGCGGATGACCTCGAGCGCGGCCGGCGGCAGCGCCGGATGCAACTCGTTGTCGGCGAGCAGCTCCAGCGCCCGGTCGAAATGCTCCGCGAGCGACTGAACCGAGAAGTCGGTGCCGGCGTGCTCGCGCGCGCCGATGGCATCGAGCGCGCGCTGAAACGCCAGCCGGTCGAGCTGCTCGCTGCCGTAGGGGAAGAGGCGCTCGAGCACCTGGCTCACGCCCTCCTGTCCGGGCGGCTCCTCGGTTTCGGCACGATTGCGGATGTGGCCGTACACGCTCACCGTGTCGCTGACGTCCTCGCTCTGCACGATCAGCGTGAGGCCGTTCGGCAGCGTGCTGACGAGCGGATGCAGCGTCGTTGGCGGCACTTCGAGGCGCGCGAGCGCCTTGGCAGCCCACGCGGGCAGCGCGGTCGCGTGTGCCTCGCCGAGCGTGATCGCCTCGTGGCCGCCGAAGCCTCCGCCTCCCGGCATGGGCCGGCCGGAGCCGTGCGGCAGCATCGTGCCGGTGACCGCGTGGCTCAGATCGAGGTACTGACGGGCCACGCGATTCACGTCCGCGACCGTCACCTTCTCGATGCGCCGCAGGTCATCGTCGGGAGATTCGAGTCCGAAGACCGCGACCGCATCCGACCAGACCGCGCCGAGCTCGCCGATCGAGTTGCGCTGCAGCTGCGCATCGCTCCGCTCCTGGAGCTTGGCGGCCTCCACCAGCTCGGCGGGCACGCCCTCGCGCGCGACGCGCGCCAGAATCGCGCGCACCTCGCCCTCGAGCGCGTGTGGATCGCTTCCGGCGGTGAAGGAAACCAGCGTATAGGCAACCCCGGCCTGAGGCAGCGGGTCGAGGGAGAACTCGGCGGCGAGCGCCTTGCCCTGCGGCACCAGCCCGTAGAGATCGAAGCGCCGGTTGCTGAGCACGTCCGACAGAACCTCGAGAGCGGCGAAGTCGGCGGAGCGCGGGCCGGGCGTGCGCAGCGCGATCATCAGCGTGCCGCTCGGCCGGTCGGTGTCCACGCTGAACGAGGCCGGTGCGACCGGCCTCAGGTGCACCGCCGGGCGTGCCGGCAGCTTCTTGGCACGGATGTCGCCGAACAGGCTCTTCACCTCACTCAGCGCTCCCGGCGGATCGACGTCGCCGGCGATCACGAGGATGGCGTTGTTGGGTGCATACCAGGTCTGGTGAAAGGTCTGCAGCATCGCGGCGGTGGTCTTCTCGAACGAGGGCCGCGTGCCGAGCGCGTCGTGCGCGTACGGCGTGCCGGCGAACAGGCGCGCACGCAGCTTCGAATACAGCACATAGCCGGGCTCGGACAGGTCCTGCGCGACCTCCTGCTCGATCGCGCCGCGCTCCTGGCTCCATTCCTGCGCCGTGTTGAGCGCCGCGCGCATGCGCAGCGCCTCGATGTGCAGCGCCACGTCGAGGTCCTCGGCGGGCACGGTGTAGAGGTACTGCGTCAGCCCTTCGCGGGTGTCGGCGTTGAAGTCCCCGCCGAGAACGCTGCCGATATCGGCGAGCTGATCGGCGCTGAGCCCCGGACTGCCGCGGAACATCATGTGCTCCTCGGCGTGCGCGGTCCCCGGGAAGCCCACCGGCGCCTCATCGGAGCCGACCAGGTAGTTCACCGCGGTCGTGACCACGGGCGCGAGCGGGTTGCGCACCACGATGACCCGCAGGCCGTTGTCGAGCGTGGCGCGCAGTACCTCGCCGTCGGCGGCCATTGCGGCGCCGGCCGCGGTCACGGCCGCCAGGGCGAGCGAGGCGATCAATACGGGCCGCATGGGTGCGTTCTTCCGCTAGCGGGGGGTGCGCAGTATAGCGAAGCGCGGCCGGTACGAGATCCGGGCGCGGCGGCTGCCATCTTCTGCCACAAACCATCCCCGCCACTGACCCCTTTGCATCATCGGCGCGGCCCGCGCGTGCGTTGAACTGTCTCTCGTACGGGACCGCTTCGATTGCGGTCGACAGAACCATCAACGAGAGGAGGCAACATGTTTACGCGGAACTCAGGACACATCTGCTGCGGGCTCGCGGCCGCGGCCGCGGCCTGCCTTGCCGGGACACCCGTCTGGGCGGGAACCGCCGGGGGGGCCGACGGCAACACCAGGGCCCAGGACATCGGCGCCGTCACGGGGCTCGCCGTGGGCGCGGCGGCCGGGGGGCCGATCGGTGCCGTGATCGGCGCGGCCGCCGGCGTTCTCATGGGCGATCGTTACCACCGGGAGAAGGAGACTGCGAAGCAGCTCAGCACGGACCTGGGTCAGAGCGAGGCCGAGCGCACCCGGCTCGCGGCGAACGTCACCGAGCTCAACGGCTCGCTGACCGAGTCGCGCTCGCGCGGCGCGCAGCTCGAGCACGCGCTGGCTGCGGTCGATGCGGTCGGCATGGACGTCAGTTTCCGCACCGACGACACCTCGATCAAGGCCGAGGACATGGGGCCGCTGCTGAAGCTCGGCGCGCTGGCTGCCAGCGTCCCCGACGCGACGCTGCGCGTCGCGGGATTTGCCGATCCGCGCGGCGCTGCGGTCTACAACGAGGCCCTGTCGCAGCGCCGCGCCGAGGCGGTGGCCGCGGCCCTGGTGTGCGGCGGCATGGTGCGCGAGCGGCTCATCGTCGAAGCCCACGGCGCGGCCGAGTCGGTGAGCGGGGCCGGCGACCTCGATGCCTACGCGCTCGACCGGCGGGTGACGGTGCGTCTCGAGCGCGCCACTCCGGGCCCCCGGCCGGGCGAGACGGCCGCGCGAACCGGCGGGCCGCTTGCGGGCACCGGCCCGTGAGGGGCGCGGCGGGCCTGCGCCAGGATGCGCCGCGGACGCTCGCATCCGCGGCGTACCTTCGCGCTAGAATCTCCTGGCAGCAGGCACTGCGTGGCGCCCACATGAGCACCTCCATCGTACGGCTCGACGGCACTCTCGCGGCGGAGGTTTCCGAACCGCCGGCCGACCGCCGGGTCGCGGGCGCACCGCAGCTGCGCGTGCAGAACTATTTCACGGACGGCACGCAGCAGTTCTTCGCCGGGCGCTGGGCGGCGACCCGCGGCAAATGGCGGGTGCGCTATACCGAGAACGAGCTGTGCGTGATGACCGCCGGGCGGGTGGTGATCGAGAGCTCGTCCGGCGAGCGCAGCGCGTTCGGGCCCGGCGATGCGTTCGTCGTGCCGGCGGGCTTTTCCGGCACCTGGGAGGTGCTGGAGGACTGCGCCAAGATCTACGCTATCTTCGAGTCCGCGCACAGCTGACATAACGCCGTCCGGCGTTGAACCCCGTCGCAGATCCGCGACCGCCGGCTTCACCGCGCCCCGGGCCCGTGGGAGTCTTCCTTGACTCGCGTCGGGTGTTACTGGTTGTGGAGGTCAGGTATGCAGACGATAACAGTGGTCGCGTCGCGCGGCGGCGGCTTTGGTCTCACCGAGATGGAGATGATGATCGGCAGCGCGCTCGTCATCGCGCTGGTCGTGTGGACGGTGCTGTCGCGCGTCCGGCATTTCCGCGGCAAGCCGCACGTCTAGGATCCGCCCCCCGCCGGCGCGCAGCGCGCGCCACCCCGGGGGCTCTCGAGCTCACTGCGCGCGCAGCACCTCGCCGAGCGTGGCGAAGATCCGCTCGATGTGCGCGCGCTCGACGATGAGCGGCGGCGACAGCGCAATGATGTCGCCGGTCTGGCGCACCAGCACGCCGCGCTCGAAGCACTTCAGGAACACCTCGAAGCCGCGCGCGCCCGGCTTGCCGGCCTGCGGCGCGAGCTCCAGCCCGCAGATCAGCCCGTAGGTGCGCACGTCGATCACGTGCGGCAGGCCCTTGAGGGCATGCGCCGCATCCTCCCATTCCCTGGCGAGCGTGCGTGCGCGGGTCAGGAGTCCCTCGCGCTCGTAGATGCCGAGCGTAGCGAGCGCGGCCGCGCAGGACACCGGATGTGCCGAGTAGGTGTAGCCGTGAAACAGCTCGATGCCGTCCGGGCCCTGCATGAAGGCCTCGTAGACCGGCTTGCTCGTCAGCACCGCGCCCATCGGCACGCAGCCGTTGGTGATTCCCTTGGCGAGCGTGATGAGGTCGGGCGTCACGCCGAATTCCTGGCTCGCGAACGGCGAGCCGGTGCGCCCGAAGCCGGTGATCACCTCATCGAAGATGAGGAGAATGCCATGGCGGTCGCAGATCTCGCGCAGGCGCTTCAGGTAGCCGCGCGGCGGCAGCAGCACGCCGGTCGAGCCCGCGAGCGGCTCGACGATGACCGCGGCGATGGTGGAGGCGTCGTGCAGCGCGACCAGCCGTTCGAGCTCGTCGGCGAGGTGCGCACCGTGCTCGGGCAGGCCGCGCGAGAAAGCGTTGCGCGCCAGGTCGTGCGTGTGCGGCAGGTGATCGGTGCCGGGCAGGAGCGAGGCCGACCACATCTTGCGGTTGGATGAGATGCCGCCGACCGAGATGCCCCCGAAGCCGACGCCGTGATAGCCGCGCTCGCGGCCGATGAGGCGCGTGCGGGCGGCATCGCCGCGCACGCGGTGCCAGGCGAGGGCGATCTTGAGCGCGGTGTCGACCGACTCCGATCCCGAATTGGTGAAGAAGGCATGATCGAGCCCGCTCGGGGCGATCTTCACGAGCTCGTTGGCGAGCCGGAAGGCGCCCGGATGGCCCATCTGGAACCCCGGGGCGTAGTCCAGGCTCTCGAGCTGCGCGGCGACTGCCGCGGTGATCTCGCGCCGCCCGTGTCCCGCGTTGACGCACCACAGGCCCGCCGTGGCGTCGAGAATCTCGCGTCCGTCGGTGGTCCAGTAGTACATGCCGCTCGCGCGCGCGAGCAGCCTGGGTGCCGCCTTGAACTGCCGGTTCGCGGTGAACGGCATCCACAACGCTTCGAGATCGCTGCGCTTCAGCGCTTCGCTCGTCTGGGCCATGGCTCTGTCTCGGTGAGGGGACGTAAGGGGGCCGGATGATAAATAAAGTGGACAAAGCAAGCCACCGGCGCCATATTTCCGCGCCTCTCGTCTAAGATCCTAAACACCATGAGCATCGACGTCGGCGCCCGGCTGCGGAGCGTGCGCCTGAGCTTCGGGTTGTCGCAGCGGGAGCTCGCGCGCCGCGCGGGCGTCACCAACGGGCTCATCTCTCTCATCGAGCAGAACCGCGTGAGCCCATCGGTGAGCTCGCTGAAGAAGGTACTCGATGGCATACCGATGCCGCTCGCCGAGTTCTTCACCCTCGACCTGAGCGCCGCGCCGCAGGCCTTCTTCGGCACCGACGAGCTGGTCGAGGTCGGCAACGCCTCGGTTTCACAGCGGCTCGTCGCCGCGCAGCGCGCCGGCCGGCAGCTGATGCTGCTGCACGAGCGTTACGCCGCCGGGGCTGCCAGCGGCGAGGACCCGCCGGCGCACCGCGGCGAGCAGGCCGGCGTCGTGATACGCGGGCGCATCGAGCTCACCGTCGCCGGCGCGACGCGCGTGCTCGGGCCCGGCGAGGCCTATTATTTCGCCAGTCAGCTGCCCCATCGCTTTCGCAATAGCGGGCGCGAAGCGTGTGAGATCATCAGCGCCTGCACCCCTCCGACCTCCTGAAGGACTCACGGCGTCCCATGAACGCACAACCCGCTCCGATCTCCTGGCACGAGCGCGCCCGCTCGCTCTCCTTCCGTACCCAGGCCTTCGTCGACGGGCGCTACGTCGATGCCGCCTCGGGTGCGACCTTCGATTCCGTCAACCCGGCCACCGGCAAGCTCCTGGCACGCGTCGCATCCGGCGACGCGGAGGACATCGATCGCGCAGTGAGGTCGGCGCGCAACGCCTTCAACGCCGGCAGCTGGGCGCAGCGCACTCCGACGGAGCGCAAGAAGGTGCTGCTGCGCTTCGCCGAGGTGATCGCCGCGCGCCGCGACGAGCTCGCGCTGCTCGAGACGCTCGACATGGGCAAGCCGATCACCGACAGCCTGAAGATCGACGTCCCGGGCGCCGCGCGTTGCCTGCGCTGGTACGCCGAGGCCATAGATAAGGTGTACGACCAGGTGGCGCCCACGGGACCCGAGGCGCTGGCACTCATCACGCGCGAGCCGATGGGAGTGGTGGGCGCGATCGTGCCCTGGAACTACCCGCTGCTGATGGCGGCGTGGAAGTTCGCTCCGGTGCTCGCCACCGGCAATTCCCTGGTGCTGAAGCCCTCGGAAAAGTCTCCGCTCACGGCGCTGCGCGTCGCCGAGCTGGCCGTCGAGGCGGGCATTCCGCCCGGGGTGTTCAACGTCGTGCCCGGGTTCGGCCAGACCGCCGGCAAGGCGCTCGCGCTGCACATGGACGTCGACTGCATCGCCTTCACCGGCTCGACCGCGACCGGCAAGCAGATCATGCAGTATGCGGGCCAGTCGAACCTGAAGCGCGTGTCGCTCGAATGCGGCGGCAAGTCTCCCAATATCGTGCTCGGCGACTACCCGGACCTCGACCGGGCCGCGCAGGCCGCCGCGGATGCCATCTTCTCCAACCAGGGGGAGATGTGCTCGGCGGGCTCGCGCCTGCTGGTGCACGAGAGCATTCGCGACGCGCTGCTCGAGAAGGTGCAGGCGGCGAGCCGCAAGCGCCAGCCGGGCGATCCGCTCGATCCCGCGACGCGTCTCGGCGCGATCGTCGACGAGACGCAGATGAAACGCGTGCTCGGCTACATCGACTCCGGCCGGCGCGACGGCGCCCAGGTGCGCTGCGGCGGACGGCGGGTGCGCGAGGACAGCGGCGGCTATTTCATCGAGCCGACGGTGTTCGACCGGGTTGCACCGGGCATGGCGATCGCACGCGAGGAGATCTTTGGGCCGGTACTGTCGGCGATCACCTTCAAGACCGTGGACGAGGCGCTCGCGATCGCCAACGACGTGATCTACGGTCTCGCCGCCGCAGTCTGGACGCGCGACATCACTACCGCGCACCGCGTGGCGCGCGCGCTGCGCGCGGGCACAGTGTACGTCAACTGCTACGACGCCGACGACCTCACGGTGCCGTTCGGGGGCTACAAGCAGTCGGGCCTCGGGCGCGACAAGTCGCTGCACGCGCTCGAGAAGTACACGGAGCTCAAGTCGACGTGGATCGATCTGTCGTGAACGTGGGCCCGCGCGGATCGCTGCGCACGTGCCCCAGCCACTTCTGAAGCTCCTGGCGAGCGCGCCGCGCGGACTATCGGACCTGCTGGCACGCGAGCTCGCCGCCTGCGGTGCACTCGAGCTGCGCGAGCGCTCGACCGATGTCGCCTTCACGGGTGCGCTCGAGAGCGCCTACCGCGCCTGCCTCTGGTCGCGCCTCGCTAACCGCGTGTTTCTCGAGCTCGGCTCCTTCGAGGCGCGCGACGCGCAGGAGTTCTACGCCGCGGTACGCGCGATCGACTGGTCCGCGCACCTGGCGCCGGGCGCCACGCTGGCGTGCGACTTCAGCGGCCGCCATCCGGCGATCACGCATACTCACTTCGGGGCCCTGAAGCTCAAGGACGCCATCGTCGATGCGCTGCGCGAGGCGCGCGGTGCCCGGCCCGACGTCGCGCGCGAGCGCCCCGGCGTGCGCGTCCACGCGCACGCCCACGGCACGCGTCTCACGGTGGCCATCGACCTCGCCGGCGAGAGTCTCCATCGGCGCGGCTACCGCGGTGCCGCGGGTGAAGCGCCGCTCAAGGAGAACGTCGCCGCGGGCGTGCTGCTGCGCGCCCAATGGGATGCGCTCGCCGCGCACGGCGCCGAATTCCTCGACCCGCTGTGCGGATCGGGCACTCTGGTGATCGAGGCCGCGCTCATCGCCGGCGACCGCGCGCCGGGGCTCACGCGCGAGTACTTCGGCTTCCTCGGCTGGCGCGGCCACGACGCGCCGCTGTGGGAGCGGTTGCGGGCGGAAGCGCTGGCGCGCGCCCGCGCCGGCGAGGCGGGCTCGGCCAGCGTGCGCGGCCGGGATCGCGATGCTCACGCGATCCGCACCGCGCACGAGAACGCCGCGCGCGCCGGCGTCGCCGCGCGGGTACAGCTCGAGGCGGGCGCGCTCGCCGATGCCGCACCGCTCGCCGGCCGCAGCCCCGATCGGCCGGGGCTGCTCGCCACCAATCCGCCGTATGGCGTGCGCCTCGAAGACCGCGCCAGCGCGCGCGCGCTGCATCGCGAGCTCGGTGCGGTGCTGCGGGCGCGCTTTGCCGGATGGAGCGCGGCGGTGCTGACCGGCGCGCCCGAGCTCGGAATGGAGCTCGGACTCCGCGCCCACCGCACGCATACCCTGTGGAACGGCCCGATCGAGTGCCGGCTGCTGCGGATCGAAGTGCGCCCGGAGAGCGAGCGCGAGCCGGGCAAGCTCGGCAAGGGTGTGGCGCACCTCGAGGACAGCGCCGGCGCGCGCATGTTCGCCAACCGCCTCACCAAGAACCTGAAGAGATTGCGCGCCTGGGCCACGCGTAGCGGAGTGTCGTGTTACCGGCTCTACGACGCGGATATGCCCGAGTACGCCTTCGCGATCGACCTGTACCGCACCGTGGACACCCAGGAGGACTGGCTGTGCGTGCAGGAGTACGCGGCGCCGGCCGAGATCGAGCGCGAGGCGGTGCAGCGCCGCCGCGGCGAGGTGCTCGCGAGCCTCCCGGGCGTAACCCAGGTTCCTCCCGAGCGCACCCGCGTGCGCACCCGCCGGCGCACGCCGCGCGGCGAGCAGTACGGCAAGCTCGACGAGCGCCAGCGCTTTCACGTGGTGGCCGAAGGCAACCTGAGGTTCCGGGTCAATTTCGACGATTACCTCGACACGGGGCTGTTTCTCGACCACCGTCTGACGCGCGCGCGGCTGCGCGGCGCGGCGCGCGGCAGGAGCTTCCTCAACCTGTTCGCCTACACCGGCAGCGCCACGGTGTACGCGGCGGCGGGCGGTGCCAGCACGAGCGTCTCGGTGGATCTGTCGCGCACCTATCTCGAGTGGGCGCAGGAGAATCTCGCGCTCAACGCACTCGCCGGTCCTGCCCACGGCTTCGTCCAGGCCGACTGCCGCGAATGGCTCGCGGCCGCCGCCGGGCGCGCAGAGCGCTTCGAGCTGATATTCCTCGATCCGCCGACCTTCTCGAACTCCAAGCGCATGGAAGGAGTACTCGACGTAGCGCGCGATCACGCGCAGCTCATCGATGCGTGCGTGCAGCTGCTCGCGCCCGGGGGGCTGCTGGTGTTCTCGACCAACGCGCAGCGTTTCCGGCTCGCGCCCGAGCTCACCGGGCGCTATGCGGTGCTCGACGTGTCGGCGGCCACCTTGCCCGAGGACTTCGCCCGCAATCCGCGCATCCACCGCTGCTACGAGATACGCGCGCCGGCCCCGGTCTGACGGAGTTCGCCGTCGATCGCGCCCGCGCTTTACAGGCGCGGGCCGCTCAGGTAGGAAAGCTGCAGGATCCGGTGAATCTGCAGCGTGGGGAGAATCGGGCATGGTTTCTGCGGCAGGCGGCAAGGCGCCGGTAGTGGCGATCGTCGGGGCTACCGGTGCCGTCGGCGTCGAGATGATCGGTTGCCTCGAGCGGCGGCGCTTCCCGCTGAGGGAGCTGCGGTTGCTGGCCTCGGCCCGCTCGGCCGGCAGGACGCTCGAATTCCGCGGCGCGCCGCTCACCGTGCGCGAGCTCACCGAGGCGAGCTTCGCCGGTGTCGACCTGGCGCTGTTCTCAGCCGGCAGCTCCGTGTCGAGGAAGTTTGCGCCGCTCGCCGTGCGTGCCGGCGCAATCGTGATCGACAACTCTTCGGCCTTCCGCATGGATCCCGCCGTGCCGCTGGTGGTGCCGGAGATCAACCCACAGGCGCTGCGCGAACACCGCGGCATCATCGCCAACCCCAACTGCACCGCCATCATCTCCATCACGCCGCTGTGGCCCGTCCATCGGGCGAACCGCATCGTGCGGCTCCTCATCTCGAGCTACCAGTCGGCCTCGGGCGCGGGGGCCGCGGCGATGGAGGAGCTGCGTGAGTCGACGCGCGCCTATCTCGAGGGACGCGAATACCAGCAGCGGGTGCTGCCACACCCTTACGCCTTCAATGTCTTCAGTCACAACACGCGCGTCGATCCTGCGAGCGGCTACAACGAGGAGGAGATCAAGGTCAGGGAGGAGGCGCGCAAGATTTTCGGGGACCCGGAGCTGCGCATTTCGGCGACCTGCATCCGGGTGCCGGTGCTGCGTGCGCACTCGGTGGCGATCACCTTCGAGTGCCAGCGGCCGATTGCCGCAGAGGAGGCGCGCCGCCTCATCGCCGGCGCGCCGGGCGTGAAGCTGGTCGACGACCGCGAGCGCAATTACTTTCCCATGCCGCGCGACGCCTCGGGAGGGGACGCGATCCTCGCCGGGCGCATCCGCCAGGATCTGAGCGATCCGAGCGGGCGCTCGATTGCCCTGTTCGTGGCGGGCGATCAGCTCCTGAAGGGCGCGGCGCTGAATGCGGTGCAGATAGCGGAAGGTCTGTGAGGCGCGAGGCCGCACAACGGCAGCCGCGTCCGAGGCGGTGCGGATCAGCGGCGTTTCGTGAAGGGAATCAGGGCGGGAACCCCGGCGCTGTAGCGCGGGTACTCGTCGGGAAAGGTCTCGCGCATGAAGCGCTCTTCGGTTCGCGCCTTGACGAGCAGTGCCGCGACGACGATCGCCAGGCCGAGGGCAGCGCGCAGCGTACCCGCGCAGACGGCGGTGCCGATCAGGCCGGTGAGGATGCCGGTGTAGATCGGGTG
>DASQIP010000137.1:0-17179 GCA_035631515.1 Steroidobacteraceae bacterium | reverse complement strand
CATGGTCTCGTCGAGGTCTACGTCCTTGATCTCGACGGTCGACACCTTGATGCCCCAGGCCTCGGTACTCTGGTCGAGGATGCGCTGCAGGTCGACGTTGAGCTTGTCGCGCTGCGAGAGCAGGTCGTCCATCTCGTGCTGGCCGACGACCGAGCGCAGCGTCGTCTGCGCCACCTGGCTGGTGGCATCGAAGGCATTGGCCACCTGGATGATCGCCTTGCCGGGGTCGACCACGCGGAAATAGACGACCGCGTTCACCTTGACCGAGACGTTGTCGCGCGTGATCACGTCCTGCTTCGGCACGCTCAGCACGATGACGCGCAGGTCGACGCGGCGGGTGCGCTGGATGCCGGGGATGATCAGCACCAGCCCGGGCCCCCTGATCCCGGCAAAGCGCCCCAGCGTGAACACCACCAGGCGCTCGTACTCGTTCAGCACGTTCACGGTGCTGAAGAACAGGATGATCACGAGGACCACGACGGCGACTATGAACGGCATGCGACTCTCCGATACGGCCCGGCGCTCACTGCGGCTCGATCCACAATGTTAGACCTTCCACCTTGACGATGCGCGCCATGTCGCCGGCATGGAGCGCCGCGCTGCTACGCGCGTTCCACAGCTCGCCGCCGTAGCGCACCCGCCCCTTGCCGCTGAAGTCCGCCACCACCTCGGCGAGGTCCCCGACCATGCCCTGCGCGCCGGTCGTCACCGGGCGGCGCTGCGAGCGCGTCGCCACATACACGATCGTGGCGATGACCAGCGCGCCGACCGTGGCGATGGCGGCGATCAGCGAGCGCGCGATGTGCATGCCGGGCACGTCGGTATCGAACAGGATGAGCGAGCCGACAATGAATGCAATCACACCCCCTGCGCCGAGCGAGCCGTAGGTCGGGAAGAAGAACTCGGCGATGATCATGGCGGTGCCGACCACCAGCAGCGCGAGCCCCGCGTAGTTCACCGACAGGATCTGGAACGCGAACAGCGCGATCAGCAGGCAGATCGATCCGACCACGCCGGGCAGTACCGCCCCCGGATTGTATCCCTCGAGCAGCAGCCCCCAGATTCCGATCAGCATCAGGCCGTAGGCCACGGTCGGGTTGGTGATCACGGCGAGGAGCTCGGTGCGCCAGTCGGGCCTGACGTGGACCACGGCGAGCGCGCGGGTGGCGAGCTTCACCGTACGGTCGCCAACCCGCACCTCGCGGCCGTCGATGCGCGCGAGCAGGTCCGGCAGGTCGCGCGCGACCAGATCGATCACCTTCTGCTCGAGGGCCGCGCTGGCGGTGAGGCTCGCCGCGCCGCGCACCGCCCGCTCCGCCCAGTCGGCATTGCGGCCGCGCAGCTCCGCGAGCCCGCGGATGTAGGCGACCGCATCGTTCACCACCTTGCGCTCCATGGCCGTTCCCGGCGGGCTCTCCGGGGCACTGCCCTCGCCCGGACTGCTGCCCTCGTTCTTATCTTTGGGCCTGCCCTGCGGCAGCACCGGCGGCGCCGGTGCCTCCGGCTCGCCGCCGATCGACACGGGGGTGGCGGCGCCGAGATTGGTGGCGGGCGCCATGGCGGCGACGTGGCTCGCATAGAGAATGTAGGTCCCTGCGCTCGCGGCGCGCGCGCCCGAGGGGGAGACATAGCTCGCGACCGGTACTGGCGAGGCGAGGATCGCGCGGATGATGTCGCGCATCGCGCTGTCGAGTCCGCCCGGGGTGTCCATCTCGAGCACGATCAGGCGGCTGTCGTGGGTGCGCGCCGACTCGATGCCCTTCACCACGTAGCGCGAGGTCGCCGGCCCGATCGGCCCGTTGATCTCGAGCACGGTGGCGGTGCCGGGCGGCTCGCCGCCGCCGCTCGGCGCGGGCGCGGCGGCATCCGGCGCGGTGGCTGCCACGGCGGCTGCGATACCGCAGCCGAGGAGCGACCAGAGGAGCGCGCGCTGCAGGCGGGCTGACATGCCGGACACCCTACTCTTGCGCCGGCTCGATCCGCAATCTCCCGCGCCGCGCTCACACGAGCGCGTGCAGACCCTGGTAGCCGACATAGACGCCCACCAGCAGGATGAGCGCGCCGGAGAAGTACGGCGCCGTGCGGGCGAACTCGCCAAAGCCGTCGAAGCGCCGCGCGGCGCGTGCGCCACAGCATCCATGCCGCCACCGCGATGATCAGCACCGCGGATGCGACCTGAAAGTAAGGCTCGGTGGTTTCGCTATTCCAGTTACGGCCGAAGTAGAGGCCGGTGAGCGCAATGGCCCACACGATCGCGGTGTGCGACACGGTGGCCGAGAGTCCGAGCAGCACCGCCTGGGCGAGCGTGCCGCGGATCGCGACGATGAAGGCGGCCATCATGGTCTTCGAGTGCCCGGGCTCGAGACCGTGCAGGGCGCCGAGCAGGATGGCGCTCGGCACGAACAGCCAGGAATTCCCCTGCTGCAGCAGGGTCACGAAGCCGGTCAAGGGCTACGCCCGGCGCCGCGGCGTGCGCGGCAGACCGGTGTGCTGGGTGCGGAAGGGCCGCGTGCCGCCTGGCCGCCCGCGCGGCGCGCCGCCCGAGCCCGCGGGCTGGTAGGCCGGGATCAGCTGATGGCGGCCGTTGCCGATCAGGTCGGCGCGCCCCATGCGCCGCAGCGCTTCGCGCAGCAGCGGCCAATTGTCGGGATCGTGGTAGCGCAGGAACGCCTTGTGCAGGCGGCGCACCTTGAGGCCCTTCGGGATCAGCACCTGCTCGCTCGCGCGGGTGATGCGCTTCAACGGGTTCCTGCCCGAGTGGTACATGGCGGTGGCGGTGGCCATGGGCCCCGGCAGGAACGCCTGCACCTGATCGGCGCGCAAGCCATTCTTCTTCAGCCACAGCGCCAGCTCCAGCATGTCCTGATCCGAGGTGCCGGGATGGGCGGCGATGAAGTAGGGGATCAGGTACTGCTCCTTGCCCGCCTCCTTCGAGTAGCGGTCGAACAGCTCCTTGAAGCGGTCGTAGGCGGCGACCCCGGGCTTCATCATCTTCGCGAGCGGGCCCTCGGCGAGCGCCTCGGGTGCGATCTTGAGGTAACCGCCGGTGTGGTGCTGGGCGAGCTCCTGCACGTACTCCGGGGACTCGATCGCGAGGTCGTAGCGCACGCCCGAGGCGATCAGCACCTTGCGGATGCCGGGCAAGGCGCGCGCGCGACGGTAGAGCCGGATCAGCGGCGCGTGGTCGGTATTGAGGTTCGGGCAGATTCCCGGGTACACGCACGAGGGCCGGCGGCAGGCGCTCTCGATCTCGCGGCTCCTGCAGGCGAGGCGGTACATGTTGGCGGTCGGGCCGCCGAGGTCGGAGATGACCCCGGTGAAGCCCGGCACGGTGTCGCGCACCGTCCCGATCTCGCGCAGCACCGAGTCCTCCGAGCGGCTCTGGATGATGCGGCCCTCGTGCTCGGTGATGGAGCAGAAGGTACAGCCGCCGAAGCAGCCACGCTGGATCGCGACCGAGAAGCGGATCATCTTGTAGGCGGGGATGTTCGCCTTGCCGTACAGGGGATGCGGAACGCGCGCGTAGGGCCGCTCGTACACCCAGTCCATCTCGGCCGTGGTCAGCGGCAGCGGCGGGGGATTCAGCCACACGTCGACGTCGCCGTGGCGCTGGGTGAGAGCCCGGGCGTTACCCGGGTTCGACTCGAGATGCAGGATGCGCGAGGCGTGCGCGTACAGCACCGGATCGGCCGCCACCGCTTCGTACGCCGGCATGCGGATGACGCTGCGCTCGCGATCGGCGTTCTTCACGCGGCGCACGAAACGCACGACGTGCTCGGCGGGGGGCGCGGCCTGCGCAGGCGCGCCGGACGCCGGGGCCGCCGCGGCGGGCGCGGCGGGAACGTCGCGGTTCCGCTCGGTCATCGCGTAGGGATCGAGCGGCGGATTGAGTGGCCCGGGCGCATCGAGGTGCGTCGAGTCGATCTCGATCCAGTCGGCCGGCGTGCCGCGCCGGACGAAAACGGTGCCGCGCACGTCTGCGATCTCCCCGATCGACTCGCCGCCGGCCAGGCGGTGCGCGATTTCGCAGATCTGCCGCTCGCCGTTACCGTACACCAGCAGGTCCGCCTTGGCGTCGAGCAGCACCGAGCGGCGCACCTTCTCCGACCAGTAGTCGAAGTGCGCGATGCGACGGAGCGAGGCCTCGATGCCGCCGATCACGATCGGCACGTCGCGGAATGCCTCACGCGCGCGCTGCGCGTACACGATCACCGAGCGGTCGGGGCGCTTGCCGCCCGCGCCTCCCGGCGTGTAGGCATCGTCGCTCCGTACGCGGCGTTCGGCGGTGTAGCGGTTGACCATGGAATCCATGTTGCCGCCGGTGATGCCGAAGAACAGATTCGGCCGGCCGAGCGCGGTGAATGCCGCGGCGCTGTGCCAGTCGGGCTGCGCGATGATGCCGACCCTGAAGCCCTGCGCCTCGAGCACCCGGCCGACGATCGCCATGCCGAAGCTCGGGTGGTCGACGTAGGCGTCGCCCGTCACGATGACGACGTCGCAGCTGTCCCAGCCGAGGAGCTCCATCTCGGCGCGCGACATGGGCAGAAACGGCGCCGTGCCGAAACGTTCGGCCCAGTACTTGCGGTAACCGGTGATGGCGCGGGCAGTGTGCATGGAACCGGTTATTAGAGCCCCTCGGCAAGCCGCGGGCAAGGCGCAGGCGGGCGCAGCCCCCGCGCAGGGGCGCCCCTCCCGGGAAGCGCGCCGGCGGCGACCCGCGGACGGCGGGACGCTGCCCGGGTCCGTCCGCTGGTCTGGTAACTTGGTACCGTGGTAACATGACGGCATGAAGACCGTCACCCGTGCCCAGACCGGCGTGCGCCTGGAGACTCGTCTGCTGAAGGTGCTGAAGGCGCTCGCGACCGAGCTCGACCTGTCGCTCGGCGACCTGCTCGAGGGGATCGTGCTGCACGCCTTCGAGGGCAAGGCGCCGTTCGCGGCGCCCACCCTGAAGAAGATCAGGACGCTGCGTGGCGTCTACGGGCTCGATCTGACTGCGAAGGACTCGCATCGCCTGCGCGAGGAAGAGCAAAGATGACGGCCGACTGCCCTGAGCTCGCGCGCTTCATGCGCGTCGAGATCGTGCCGAGTGAATTTCCCCACCGCGAGCACGTGCACATCGCCTTCGAGATGCTGAAGCGCCACGACTTCCCGGAAACGGTGCTGCTCTTCAGCCGCACGCTGCGCGCGATGGCGGAGAAGGCCGGGAGGCCCGAGGCCTTCCATCAGACGGTCACGATCGCCTTCCTGTCGCTGATCGCCGAGCGCATGGAGCGTGCAGCCGCGGCCGATTTCGCCCTCTTCGCCCGGGCGAATCCCGATCTGCTCGAGAAGACCCTGCTCACCCGCTGGTACAGCGCCGAGCGCCTGGGGTCAGCTGCCGCGCGGCGAACGTTCCTGCTGCCGGAGCCGGCGCTTCGCGGGTCTGAGTAGTCTTGGCATCCGCCAGCGCCGGCGAGCCGGCGCTCTGCGCACCCAGGTGAGGGCGATCAGTGCCGCCAGGATTACGCTCTCCATGATCCCCATCGATCCTCCCCCTCCGTGGGTCGCGCTGCCCGCGCCCGCCGGCCCGCTGGCCGCGCTTGGCGTCGGAGCTCCCGCCCCGGGTGTGATTGTGAATGTCGCCTGGGTCGAAACCGGCGGGGTGTTGGCCGCCAGGCTCTGACAGATCAGGCCAAAGGTGTAATGACCCGCGGGACCCGACTCAGCCAGCAATCCCGTCGGCGGAAATGACTGCGCGCTGTTGCCCCAGGGGCCGCCCGGGACTCCTCCGGTCAGGGTGCAGTTCGCCGCGTTGCTCGCCGCCCAGGCCGCCGTGAAGGATTGTCCGGCCGTGACGACGGCGGGGCTGAAAGTGATCTGCGGCGCGGGCGGCGGCGCAGGTTTGTAGGCCACGAGCTCCACGGGCTTGCCCGGCACGACGCGGCTGCCGGTGCCGCCCGGGTCGAGGACCGACTCGAGGGTCGCCTCTGCGGTGCTGCTGGTCGTGTCGGCGGCCGAGGTCCACACGGCCGCGAGCGAGGTGAAGTCGGCAACTCCGTTCGAGCCGTTCGGTGCGGGCGGCGGCGTGGCCGGACAGGCCCCGTAGCCGGATGGGTCGCTGTTCGTGCGGCCGAGGGCGAGCGCGCCCACCAGGTGGTCATCGCGGTTGAACAGGCCGCTGCCCGAAGCCCCCGGCCCGATGTTGCCGGTCTGGTTGACGGTCTCGAGCAGGTCGGACACGTAGCCGGTGCCGAGCGCGTCCGGCTCCTCGAGTGCATATGCGGTCCCGAACCAGCTCACGAACTGCTTGTCGCGGCCCTGCGCGTGATGCAGCGTGTAGCCGCCGGCGACCGCGCCGCCGGAGGCATCGAAGCCCGCGAACTGCGCGTCGGCCGCCACCGGGCTGGTGTCGAGCTCGATGAGCCAGACGTCCTGCTGCTCGATCACGGTGTGCGCGCCGGTCTGACTCGGCAGCCCGCCGCCGTAGATCGACCCGAGCGCGGTCCCGCAGGCGCTGGTGGCGTTCCAGTACACCGTGACGGCGGCAGCCGCGGCGGGGTTGCCGCCGCCGAGCCGGCCGGTCTCGCAGTGCCGCGCGGTGAGCACGTACGGCGTGTCGTCGCCCGGCACGTCGTTGATCAGCGTGCCGCTGCACTGATAGAGGTTCTCGACCACCAGGGCCACGGTGGCGGCCGCCGGCGTGGCGTTGCCCGCGCTGACCGCGCACTCGTAGTTGGTGACGCAGGAGGCGTTGTCCGCAGCGGTGCCGGCCGCCGCCGCGACCAGGCGAGTGTAGAGCGGGTGATCCGCCACACCGGCGGCGATCGCGCGATAGCCCGCCTGCAGGCTCACGATCCTGAAGTCGACGGCGGCACGGTCGGCGGCCGCGACCGTCAGGGTGATCTCGAGCGTGTCGCCGGCGTGGATGGCGCTCCAGAGCTCGCCCCGGCGCAGGTCGCCCGCGCGGTAGCTGTTGGCCGTCTGTCCCCCGCTCACGAGCAACGCGGCGCTCGCCGGCCAGGACGGCGCGAGGGCGTGAAACGACAGCGACACCGCCGTCGGAACCCGGATTGCATAGCTCCAGGTGGCCTCGCCGCCGGCTACCGACCAGCTCCCGGAGCTCGCGCTCGAGGCGCTGTGCGGCACCGGCACCGCGAACTGCACCGGCGAGTCGGCCGCGGCGCGGATCAGCGGCTCGAGATTGGTGCGGACGACGACCGCCGGGCGCGCGGACGCGGCGCCCGCCGGCGCGGCGTGGATGGACAGAAATGCCGCGAGCGCAGCCAGCGCAACGCGTGACGGTGCCGGTCCGGAGATGATGCCCCGCTCCTTAGATTTTTTTGTCGGCTCGCCTCGTGCGGCGAGCAAACCCCTGGCGTCGTACGGGCCATTGTGCGCGAATGGGCCGCCGGCGGGATCTGCACTTACCGTAAGGCGAAGGCTGCGGCCGAGCCCCGGGACGGCGCGCACACGTCAACCACATTAAGACAAGCGAGCGGACGGCCTGCGCTATGCTTGCGCCGCCATGCATGAGTCACGCGCGCACATCGCCGCGTCGTTGCTGGCGCTGATTGCGGGCGCAGGCGTTGCAGCGGCTGCCGATGCCCCCGTCAGGCAGGGCGGTGCGCAGCGGGTAATCGCGCCGGTGTTTCACCGGCTGGTCGCCTTCACGCTGCCGCCGCCCTTCAAGCTGGCATTCGAGCGAACCACCGGCAATATCTACGTCCGCGAGCATCTCCCGGAGGGCGAGACCGTGGACGAATGGTCGCGGATGGTCACCCTGCAGGGCGTTCAGGGCATGGCGTACAACCGCGAGGCGACGGCGCAGGCATACCTGCAGGCGCTCGCGCGCGGCTTCCAGCGGCACTGCCCGGACACCTTCGTCGCGCTCGATCTCGGCCCGCAACCGATCGTGAAAGAGACCTCGTACGCCACCGTGGTGAGCTGCGGGCGCGTCAGCTCAGGCGGCAAGGCGCGCAGCGAGACTTCGATCATGCTCGCGATCCAGGGATCCGACGATTTCTATGCGTTCGAATGGACCGAGCGCGGACCCGATGCGAGTCACCCGCTGGCGCTCGACGGCAAGTACTGGAGCGCGCGCCTCGCGCAGCTCGGGCCGGTGCAGCTCTGTCCGATCGTGCCCGGCGAGGGGCCGCCGTACCAGAGCTGCGGCGGTCACTGAGCGCGGCGTCCGCGCCCGCTCACGGCGCCCGCACTCCGGCCGTGGCGGCGCGCCGCCGACGAAGCGCCGCGCGGCGAGACCCGCCAGCGCCACGAGCCACGGCCAGCTGAGCGCACCCCCGCCGCCGCTGCCGCCGCCCTTATGCACGACGCGCACGTTGGCGTGGCCGGCGCGCACCTCGGCTTCGAACGCCGTGAGCGCCGCGTCGAAATGCCCGATCATCTGGTCGGAGGCGGCGCTGAAGCCGCCGGCGCCGGCCTCGCGCGCCTCGCGCGGCTGATCGACGAGCGTGGTGTTGCCATGGCGCGTATCGATGCCGCCGGCGCGCAGCACCAGCGAGCGCGTGGCGGGGTCGACCACCGCGAGATCGACCAGCGTCGAGACGTCGTAGCGGTTGCCCTTGAGCACGTAGGCGCCGACGATGGTGAGGTAACCGAGCGACCAGCCGTTCTCGTCCTGGTGCGTCACCTGGTCGTAGGACACGAGCGCCATCAGGTCGATCGAGTAGAGCCGCTGCACGGCCCCGAGTCCGGCGAAGCCGCGCTGCTGGGCGAGGTAGTAATCCGGAATGATCACGATCTCGCTCACGAATTTGCGGTCGCTGAAGTGCTGCCGGATGCGCTCGAGCAGCTGCTCGCGCAGCGCCGCGTCGGGGCCGGCGCCGCCACGCCCGGGAAGAAAGGCGAGCCCCACCCGAAGCGGCACGTGCAGCTGCGGAATGCTGTTCTCACCCGGCGGCACCTGACCGTCGGGATAGAGAAACTCGACCAGGCTCGAGGAGCTGTGCCGGCTCGCGTTGCAGTAGGGGGCGCAGAACGGGGCGCCGAGCGCCGCGCACCCCGCCAGCGCCGCCGCCAGGATGAGCACGAAGATGACTCCCAAGGCACGCATGTCGGTCTCCTCTCCTTCGGTCTTGCCATGACGCCGAGACTCTCGGTGAGGGTTGCTTCCGGAGCCACTCCCATAGCAGCGGACGCCATTTAAGAGCCTTCGGGTATCATCTGCTGATACTCTGCCTGCCCCCAGAAGGAGACGCCCGTGTCCCAGCGTTCGGCACTCGTCGCGGAGCTCAAGCGGACGTTGCGCGAGCGGGGCCTCAGGTACGCGGAGGTCGCGCACGGCCTTGGCCTGAGCCTCGCGACGGTCAAGCGGCGCTTTGCACGCGGCGATTTCTCGCTCGAGCGCTTCGAGCGGATCTGCGAGCTGGCCGGCGTCGGGCTGCGCGAGCTGCTCGAGCGCGCGGAGGAGCGCTCCGCCCCCACGCGCCAGCTGACCCTCGTCCAGGAACGCGAGATCGTCGCCGATCCGCGCCTGTTCCTCGTGACGTGGCTGGTGCTGAACCGCACGCCCTTCGAGGAGATCACCCGCGGCTACCGCTTCACCGAACGCGAGCTGCTGCGCTACTTCATCCGCCTCGACCGCCTGCGGGTGATCGAGCTGCAGCCCGGTAACCGCGTGCGGCTACTGGTCAGCCGCCGCTTCAGCTGGCGTGCCGGCGGGCCGGTGCAGCGCTACCTGCACGAGCGTCTGCTGCGCGAGTTCCTCGCCAGCCCCTTCACCGGCACGCAGCAGGAGTTCGTGTTCCACGGCGCCAGAATGTCGCGCGCGGTGCTCGCGCAGCTGAAGCGCGTGCAGCAGAACGCCGCACGCGAGTGCATGGAGCTGATCGAGCAGGATCGCTCGCCGCCCGAGCAACGCATCGGTGCGGCCTTCGTGCTGGCACTGCGCCCGTGGAGCTACACGGGCTTTGCGCAGTTCGAGCGCCCCTGAGAACGTCCGATGCGAGGGCTGATTCAGTACAGCAGCACCGCGCGGCGCTCCGCCTCCCAGGCGCTCTCGTCGGTGCGCGCCAGCGCGTCGAGATCCGCCGGGGTGGCCTTCGGGTCGTCCACCCAGCGCCGCAGCAGCTCGCTGCCGTTGATCACGTCGATCGCGAGCTTGCCGGTCTCGTACTC
Organism: Steroidobacteraceae bacterium; assembly: GCA_035631515.1. Lineage (GTDB taxonomy): Bacteria > Pseudomonadota > Gammaproteobacteria > Steroidobacterales > Steroidobacteraceae > 13-2-20CM-66-19. The sequence goes on along the minus strand of DASQIP010000137.1, from coordinate 7,060 downwards.
GTAGGGGAAATCCGCCCACAGCGCGTACCCGGGCTCGAGCCGCCGCAGCGCCTTGAGCGCGAGCGTGAACAGGCGCCAGGGCTTGAACGCCTCGTGCCGGTAGAACGCGGCGTCCTCCACGTGCACCTGCAGTCCCGCGCACAGCTGGCCTGCGTGCTTGTTGAAGGTCGGCTCGAACCAGCAGGGGCGCAGGCGGCAGCCGCGCATCCACTCGGGCGCGAGCGCATGCATCTCGGCGAGGAGCGAGGGCACGTCGAGATCCGGCGCGCCGAGCAGCTCGAGCGGCCGCGTCGTGCCGCGGCCCTCGGAGAGATTGGTGCCTTCGAGCAGCACCGAGCCGGCGTAGCAGCGCGCCATCCACAGGTTCGGCGCGTTGGGGCTCGGATTCACCCAGGTGCGCTCTTCGAGCGGCCAGCCGTAGCCGGGAGCTGCGTCGGGCTTCCAGCCGTCCATCTCGACCACGCGGCAGTCGACGTCGAGGCGCAGCGTCGCGATGAGCCAGCGCGCCACCTCCCCCATCGTGAGCCCGTGACGCATGGGCAGCGCACCCGCGCCGACGAAGCTCTCCCAGCCGCTGCGCAGAGTCAGCCCCTCGACGGGTCGCCCCGTGGGGTTCGGCCGGTCGAGGATCCACACCGCCTTACCGGTGCGCGCCCCCTCCTCGAGCACATAGCGCAGCGTCGTGATGAAGGTATAGATGCGGCAGCCGAGGTCCTGCAGGTCGACCAGCAGCACGTCGAAGCTGTCCATCATCGCGGCCGTGGGCCGGCGCACCTTGCCGTAGAGGCTGAACACCGGAATGTGATGCACCGGATCGGTGTAGTCCGGCGACTCGATCATGTTGTATTGCTTGTCGCCGCGCAGCCCGTGCTGCGGCCCGAAGGCGGCGCTCAGCCTGAGCCCGCCGCAGGCCGCGAGCGCGTCGAGCGAATGGCGCAGATCGCGCGTCACCGAGGCGGGATGCGCGAGCAGCGCGAGGCGCTTGCCGGCGAGTGGCGCGCGCAGCGCCGGGTCTTCGATGAGACGGTCGATGCCGAATTTCATGAGGCGGACAGCTCGAGGGCGAAAGCGTCGGGGTCGTGGAAATCCGGGTTGCCGGGCGCGTGGCGCAACGCCCAGTACGAGAGCCTACCACCGTCGTCCTCGACCACCGCGCTCAGCCCGAGGTGCAGCAACGGCCCGCGCGCGAGCTCGGCCAGGCCCTCGAGGTACAGCTGCGCGGTCAGCTCCAGCCTGTCGGCGGTGCGGCGTGCCTTGAGTCCGGGGGCGCGCGTCAGCGGGGCGGGCGTCATGCCCTCGCGGTAACCGCTGAAGCGGTATGCCGCCCATTCGAGCGACGGCGCGAAGTTGAATTCGTAGTAGCCGCCGCCCGGCGCCGCGGCGAACACCTCGAAGCAGGTGTGCTGCCACAGCCCGTCGGCGCGGCGGCCGGTGCGTGCGGCCGGCACGCGCAGCCGGCCGACCTCCCCGTGCAGCTCGTAGCGGCACACCAGCGCCGCGCCGGGCGTGAGCTCGACCTCCGCGCCGATGCTCCACACCCACTCTCCCGGTGTATCGGGATGCGCGAGCAGCTGGGCCCGTTGCGCGGCGGATGCCATCGCGCCCTCTAGTCCGCGAGCCAGCCGAGCAGCGCGCGCGTCACGTCCAGAGGCTGCTCGAGTGTCGAGAGGTGTCCGCACTCGGGCACGGTCACGAGCCGCGCCCCGCGGATGCCCTGCGCCATCTCGACGGCGCGCTCGGGAGGCGTGAGCTCGTCCTGCTCGCCGACCAGCACCAGCGTCGGACAGCCGATGGCAGCGAGCGTCGGCCGCGAGTCGGGACGCCCCATGATCGCGGTCTGCTGCCTGATGAAGGCCTCAGGACCTACATCCGCGGCCATGCGGCGGTTGGTGGCGCGCAGCTGCGGATCGCCGCGGCGCGCCGGATGCACCGTGCGCTCGAACTGTGCCTCCACCACCTCGGCGAGGCGCCCGGCCGAGGCCTCGGCCATCTGCGCGCGGCGCATCGCGGCCGCCTCGGGCGTGTCGGCGCGCGCGGCAGTGTCGAGCAACGCCAGCTTCGCCACACGCGCCGGCGCCTGGCGCAGGATTTCGAAGCAGACGTAGCCGCCCATCGACAGTCCCGCGAGCGCGAAGCGCGGCGGTGCGGCGGCGAGAATGCCGCGCGCGAGCGCAGCCATGCTGTCGGCGCGCGTGTGGTCGGCGACCATCACCGGCCCGCGGCGCCAGAGTTCGGGAAGCTGCGCGCCGTAGAGGCGCGCCGAGGCGAGCAATCCCGGGATCAACACGACGGGAAGAGATTCGCTCACGCACCGGAGCGTAACATGCGCGACTCGAGCCCTGGAGCACGTTGGTCCGGTCTCACGGCGCGCGCGGCGGCTGATCGATCCAGGTCCAGTCCCGGCTCGATTGCCGGCAGCCGCCGCCGGGCGCACCGGTCCAGGCGCGGCCGCGCAGGATGCGCCCGCTGTGCGCGCCGGTCGGCTCGCCGTCCCGGAGGGCGAGCTGGCCGTTGATGAAGACGTCCCTGACCCCGGTCGCGTATTGCATCGCCTTGCGGTAGGTCGAGTGATCCTGGAACGTCGCCGGGTCGAAGATGACGACGTCGGCGAAATCTCCGGCCCGCAGCCTTCCGCGGTCCTTGAGCGACAGCACGTCCGCCGGCAGCGAAGTGAGCTTGCGGACCGCTTCCTGTACCGTGAGGAGGTGCTGCTCGCGCACGTACCTCGCGAACAGGCGTGCGAAGTTCCCGTAGGCGCGCGGATGGGTGGATGACAGCAGGAACACGCCCTCGGGAGCGCTCGACTCGGCGTCCGATCCCGAGCTCACCCAGGGCAGCACGATCTGCTTAGCGATGTTCGCCTCGCTGATGATGGTGTAGGCGGCGCCCACCCCGGCATCGTCCTCGATCACGAGATCGACGATCGCGTCCTCGGGACTGACCCTGCGCTCCCGGGCGATCTGCGCGATGGTCTTGCCGATCAGCCGCTTCACCGCGGGCGTCTTCGCGGCGAGCACCAGCATGCCGTCGGCGCCCGATTGCTGGTAGAGGTTCTCCCAGTCCCTGGGGTGCGGCTCCTTCATCGCGGCGATGACCCTGGCGCGCTCGGCAGGGTCCCTGAGCCGCTTCACCAGGGCCTCGGGGCCGCCGGCGTGCGCCCAGGGCGGGAGCGAAGCCGCGAGCGCGGTGCCGCCGGCGGTGTAGGTGTACATGTCGGCCGTGATGCGGATGCCGGCGGCGCGCGCCGCGGTGATCATCGCCACCACCTTGTCGCGCTTGCCCCAGTTGTCGCGGCCGATGAACTTGAAGTGATGGATCTCCGCCGGCGCGCCGCTGTCGCGCGCAATGTCGATGGTCTCCTCAACCGCATCCTCGATGTGGTCGCCCTCGCTCCTCATGTGCGCGCTGTACATGCCGCCGCAGCGCGCCGACTCGCGCGCCAGTGCCATGAGCTCGGGCGTCTTAGCGTAGTTGTTGGGCGCATAGATCAGCGCGGTGGTGAGCCCGAGCGCCCCCTCCTCCATCGCCCGGTGCACGAGGGCGCGCATCTCTTCGAGCTGCGCGGCGCTCGGCTGCACGTCGCCCTCGCCGAGCACGTTGACGCGCACCTCGCCCTCGCCGACGAAGCTCGCGACGTTGGGGGAGATGCCGTGCTTCTCGAGCTGATCCAGGTACTGCCCGAGAGTCGACCAGGTCACGTCGTACTTGACGTCGCCCTGGCGCGCCTTCATGAGCTTCGCCATCCCGGGCGACAGCGGCCCCATCGACCCCTCGGTGAAGATATCGAGCGTGACGCCCTGCTTGAGGCCGCTCACGCCGCGCCCATCGACCAGCAGCGACTCCTCCGAATGACCCATCATGTCGATGAAGCCGGGCGTCACGGCCTCGCCTCCCGCATCGACCTCGAGGCGGCCCTTGCCCGGCGCTTGCGGGCCGACGTACGCGATGCGCTCGCCGTCGATCGCCAGCTCACCCGCGTAGGGCGCGCTGCCCTCGCCGTCGTAGATCATGGCGTGGCGGATGACGACGTCGTGCAGCGGTGTGTCCGCAGCGGGCACCGGGACGCCCGCCGTGCACCAGGCCGCCCCCACGGTCCAGATTGCCGTCAGTCGCGCTCGGCTCCTGTGACTCATGGCCGATGCTCCTGCAACGGGGTGAACAGCAGGTCCCGGTAGTCGTAGCTGAAGTCCGCGAGCGGCGAAACCGGCTTCAGGGTGATGCGGTCGACGTGTCCGTCCGCGTCGAGATTGAAGGTGACGTAGGGTGGCTCGATGGTCCGGTCGTCGAGGCGCGCGACGAAGGTGTCGTATTGAAAGTGCTCGAGCGTGCCGCTCATGCGCGGCGTCGACTTGAAGTCGATCGTCAGCCGGCCGTCGGTGGCGGCGATCTCGATGTTGCCGTACCAGGGATCGGCGTACGTGCCGGCATAGCCGGCGAGCGGCAGCGACGGCCCGACGGCGGCCGGCGTGGTCGCCGCGGTCTTGAGTGCGGCGAGCGCCGCGGAGATGCGCTGCTGCTTGAAGGCACGGTAGCGCGCCACCCAGTCGACGTGCGCTCTGCCGAGGTAGTGATCGAGCAGCTCGTACATGAGTCCCCTGACGATCTCGCCGTCCTCGCTGTTGATCTCGATCGAGAAGCCGACGTTCCGGTCCGGAATCAGCACCACGGCCGTGAGAAACCCGAACACCGCCCCTCCGTGCCACACGATCTTCGTCCCGGCGTAGTCGGTGACGTCCCAGCCGAGCGCGTAGGCGTTGAACATCGGCTGGGTCGCCCTGAGCGGCTGGGGGAGCTCGGCGACCGGCTGCAGCACCAGCGGCTGCCACATCTGCCGGTGCGCCTCCTCGGAGAACAGCCTGCCCGAATGGCCCGGCAGCTCGCCGTGGCCGAGCTGGATCAGGAGCCAGCGCGCCATGTCGCTGGCGCTCACCGTCAGCCCGCCCGCGGGAGCCGCCTCGCGCCCGAGCTCCTCGCGCTCGTCGAGCCGCTCCTGGGTGCCGGCGCCGCGCAGCCCGCTGTCCAGGCGCGCGTGCGGATAGGCGCGGTTGGCCGTGGCGAAGCGCTCCGGCTCATCCGAGGTCGAGTGCCGCATGCCGGCGGGCTGCAGCACATGCTCGGCGGTGAACTTCTCCCAGGTGTCCCCGGTCACCGCCTCGATCAGCTGTCCGGCCACCATGTAGAGCACGTTGTCGTAGGCAAAGCCGTAGCGGAAGCTGGTGGCGGGTTTGAGGTAGCGCAGGCGGCGCACTGCCTCCGCGCGCGTGAGATTCGAGCGCGGCACGAACAGCAGATCGCCCTCGCCGAGCCCGAGGCCGCTGCGGTGCACGAGGAGATCGCGGATCGTGATCTCGCGCGTCACCCAGGGATCGTACATCTCGAACCCCGGCAGACGGTCGGTGACGCGGTCGTCCCAGCCGATCTTGCCCGCATCGACCAGAATCGCGAGATCGGCCACCGTGAAGGCCTTGCCGGTGGATCCGTTCGGAAAGATCGTATCGGCGTCGACACGCTCGGGTCTGCCCAGGGCGCGTACGCCGAAGCCCTGCGCGAACGTCACCTGACCGTTCTCCACGATCGCGACTGCCATGCCCGGCACGCCGACGCTCGAGCGCGCCGCCTCGACCCGGCGCGCGAAGTCTTTGGGTGGCGCGGCGTGCGCGACCGTCAGGGTGCAGGCGAGCGCGGCGACCCGGATTGCTCTCATGGCGTTCATGCAGCCCCCTGCGGCATCACCTTGCGGTTGACGAGCCGGTAAATCCCGATGGTGAACAGCGGTAATACGAACACCAGCAGCACGACGTAGGCGAACAGCCGGTAGCCGCGGGCGATGAGTGTCACGAGCCCGAAGCGCTCGGCGAGCAGCATGCAGAAGACCAGCGTGACGAGCGCGATGCCGAGGCGCGGCCAGCGCCCGAGCTGCGCGTTGTGCCGGCGCCGCCACGCGAGACCGATGCGCTCGTTGATGGCGTGCACGAAGCCGGTTCCGCTCTCCAGCAGCGCCGCGAAGATCATGAGCTGAAAGAGGTAGCGGAACACGGGAAGATCGAGCCGCTGCAGCAGGTAGTCGGACGGCAGCGTCGCGCCGGCGATCTGCGGGTAGTAAGCCATCATGCAGCTGAAGAACATGAGCGCCGGCTGCATCGCCAGCGGTCCGGCGACGATGCCGGCGATCACGGCGTCGCGCTTGCCGGTGAGATGCCGCAGTACCGGCAGGATGACGACGGCGCCGATGACGTTATAGCTCGCGTACTGGACGCCGCCCGCCACCCAGCCGTGCAGCGGCGCGGGGCGGCCGAACGCCGCGACGATCCGCCCGCCGAAGTGGGAGAGCGAGAACACCACGAACAGTACGTACACGCCATAGAGCAGAAACGACACATAGGCGAACAGCCGCTCCACCGAGGGGTTGCCGTAGGCGGTCACCAGCGCGATGGCCGCCATCAGCGCGATGGTGCCGACGAGCGTCGGGACGCCGAGCGTCGCGGCGCCGATGGCGCCGGCGGCGGCGCCGAACACCGCGAGCACCAGCACCACGAACAGCACATACACCACTTCGAACGCGATCCAGCCCGGGCCCAACAGGGCGCGGATGAAGGTGCGATAGTCGAGCGCGCCGCAGGCGCGCGCGAACAGGAACGTCGTCACGCAGATCGCGCTCCAGATGAGCATCGCGAGCGCCATCGCGGCGATCCCGCCCCACGGGCCGCTCGGCAGGAAGAACTCGGCGAGCTCGCGCCCGGTGGCGTAGCCGCCGCCGATCACCACCGCCTTATAGGCGAGGCCGGGAAGCAGCCGCCGCTGAAACCACGTGGACACCGGGATAGCCAGCTCGGGTCGCGCGCGCCGAGGAAGCGACCTAACTCACGCCGTGCGCGCGGCCGCGCTGCCCCAGACGGCGTCGTCGCACCAGATCTTCCCGCCGGCGTAACGCACCGCGGGCGTGCGGTCGTGCGCGAGGAAGGTCGGTCCGTCGAGATCGACGACGTCGCACAGCTGTCCGAGGACGAACGCCGGCGCCATGGCGAGGCTCGAGCCCATCATGTTGCCCACCATGACGTCG
>DASQIP010000136.1:0-3364 GCA_035631515.1 Steroidobacteraceae bacterium | reverse complement strand
GACACGGTGGTGCCCGTCGCGCGGGAGGCGCTGTCGCTCAACCCGGCGCTCAAGGTGATGGCCTCGCCGTGGAGCGCTCCCGGATGGATGAAGAGCAGCGACGCGCTCGTGCATGGAACGCTGTTGCCGCAGTTCTACGCGGCGTTCGCGAACTACCTGGTGAAGTACGTCGAGGCGATGAAAGCCGAAGGCATCCCGATTTTCGCACTGACCGTGCAGAATGAGCCGCACTTCGAGCCTGCCAACTACCCCGGGATGCCGCTCGAGGCATCCGCGCGCGCACAGCTGATCGGCAGGTATCTCGGCCCGGCTTTGGCCAGCCGCAAGTCCACCACCCTCATCATGGAATGGGACCATAACTGGCTCTGGCCGGAGGAGCCGCTGCAGGTGCTCGGCGACCGGCAAGCCGCCGCCTACGTCTCGGGGGTCGCGTGGCACTGTTACCTGGGCAAAGTCACGGCACAGGCCGAGGTACATGAGGCGCATCCCGACAAGGACGCCTACATGACCGAATGCACCGGCGGGGGCTGGGAGAAGCCTTCCGACCCCGCCCTGCTGTCCATGACGCGCGATCTCATCATCGGCTCGACCCGCGCTTGGGCGCGCGGGGTATTGTTGTGGAATCTGGCGCTCGATGAGTCCGGCGGACCGCACCTGGGAGGTTGCCGCAACTGCCGGGGATTGGTCACGATCGACTCGCGCACCGGCGAGGTGCACCGCAATGACGAATACTACGTGATCGCGCACGCCAGCCGGTTCGTACACCAGGGCGCACGGCGCCTCGAGTCGAGTGAGAGTGACGATGGGCTCGCCAACGTGGCGTTTCTCAATCCGGACGATGGGTCCATCGTGCTGATTGCCGCCAATTCGGCTGCCAGCCCGCGAGCCGTGCTGGTGCGTTGCCGCGGCCGCGAGTTCCACTACACCATGCCCGGGCAGAGCATCGCGACGTTCGTTTGGACTCAGGGCAAATGAGACAAGCCCCGGTCAGACGCATCGTCATCGTCGGCGGTGGCACCGCCGGCTGGATGACCGCTGCGGCGATGGCCAAGGTCCTCGTCGGCGATTACACCATCCGCCTGATCGAATCGGATGAGATCGGCACCGTCGGCGTCGGCGAGTCGACGATTCCTCACCTTCGCGAGCTCAATCGCTCGCTCGAGATCGATGAGTATGACTTCGTCCGCAGGACCCAGGGCACCTTCAAGCTGGGCATCCAGTTCGTCGATTGGGCCCGGCGCGGCGATTCTTACGTGCACAGCTTCGGCGTCCTGGGTCGGGAGCGGGCGCTGTTGCCGTTTCACCAGTACTGGCTCAAGGCTCATTTCGCCGGCAAGGCGCCCGACATTACCCCGTATTGCCTCAACAGCGTCGCGGCGCTCCAGGGCCGCTTCACGCGCCCTGCCAATCTCGGCACCGAATCCCCGTTGTCGAGCATCGCCTACGCCTATCAATTCGACGCCGGCCTGTACGCGCGCTATCTGCGCGATCTCGCCGAGCGCGGCGGCGTGCGCCGCACCGAGGGCAAGGTACGGGAGACCGTACTGCGGCCGGCGGACGGATTCATCGAGGCGGTCGTGCTCGAGAGCGGCGAGAGAATATCCGCGGATCTCTTCATCGACTGCTCCGGGTTCCGCGGCCTGCTGATCGAACAGGCCCTGCACGCCGGCTACGAGGACTGGACCCACTGGTTACCCTGCGACCGCGCGCTCGCCGTCCCCTGCGGGCTGAGCGGGCCGCCCACCCCCTACACCCGCGCCACCGCGCGGCAGGCCGGCTGGCAGTGGCGTATTCCCCTGCAGCATCGCATCGGCAACGGCTACGTATATTCGAGCGCGCACCTGAGCGATGAGGAAGCCTGCCAGACGCTGCTCGCCAACCTCGATGGCCCGCCGTTGGCAGACCCACGGCCGCTGCGCTTCGTGACCGGCAGGCGCAGGCACATGTGGCTGCGGAACTGCGTGGCGATCGGGCTGTCCGCCGGCTTCATGGAGCCGCTCGAGGCCACCAGCATCCATCTGATTCAGTCGGCCGTCACGTTGCTGCTGAGTTTCTTCCCCGACCAGGGATTCGACCCGGTGCTGCTGGAGCGCTACAACCAGAAGGCGGCGCTGGAATGGGAGCGCATCCGTGATTTCCTCATCCTGCACTACCACGCCACCGAGCGCGACGACAGCACATTCTGGAACGACTGCCGCGCCATGAGCGTGCCCGACCGGCTCGTCGAGTACATGGAGCTGTTCCGCGGCAGCGGCCGCTTCTACCGCGAGAACGAGGAGCTCTTCACGCAGGGCAGCTGGGTACAGGTCATGCTCGGGCAGCGGGTCACGCCCCGCAGCTATCATCCCCTCGTCGACCTGACGAGCGATGCGGATCTGCAGCAGTTCATCGACAACGTCCGGCACGTCATTGAGCGCTGCGCGGCCACGATGCCGCCGCACGAGAGCTTCATCGCGCGCTATTGCGCGGCCGCCGCCCCGCCGCAGTAACCGCCGCTGCCGCGGCGTTCGCTACTCGATGGCTGCCGAGAGCGGCAGGTCGCGCGATGAAGCGCCGACGAAGACCGTGCGTCCGTGGCTGGCGTCGCGCCAGGCACGCTCGTCCAGCGACCAGTACTCGAGCCGCTGCGCCGGGACCTCGAGCCGAACCTGCCGCGTGGCGCCGGGCTCGATCCGGGTGCGCGCGAAGGCCGCGAGCGTCCGCACGGGAAAACCGACGCCCGCGGGAGGAGGACTCGGCGCGCCGAGGTAGACCTCGACCACCGCGTCCCCTGCGCGCCGGCCGGTGTTACGAACCCGGCACGTCACCGTCACGGCTCCGTCGGCGGCGCGGACCGCCCGCAGGGCGGAATATTCGAAACTCGTGTAGCTGAGACCGAACCCGAAGGGAAACAGCGGCTCGATTGCCTGGGCGTCGAACCAGCGATACCCGACCTGCACGCCCTCGCTGTAAGCGGTTCGCCCGTCGATACCGCTCGAGGAGCGCTCCGGAAAGCGGGGATCCAGCGCCGCATAGTCCGTCAGGCGCACGGGCCAGGTGATCGGCAAGCGCCCGCCGGGACTCGCGCGCCCGGTCAGGAGATCGGCGGCCGCCCAGCCGCCCTCGTCACCCGTGTACCACATCTCGAGCAGCGCACGAACCTTCTTGAGCCATGGGAGCGCCACGGCCTGGCCGGTGTTGAGAACCACGACGGTATTCGGGTTTACCCGGGCGACGGCATCGATCAGCCGATCCTGATCTCCGGGCAAGCCGAAGTACGGACGATTGCGGCTCCACGCAAAGACCACCGCGGTTCTGCAGCGGGCGGCGAGCTCGACCGCCGCGGAAAAAGCGCTCTCCCGCATCGCCGGCGTGACCCAGGCGA
>DASQIP010000135.1:0-20693 GCA_035631515.1 Steroidobacteraceae bacterium | reverse complement strand
GGGGGAAATGCACGCCGGCGACCAGCGTGTCGGTGGTCGCGACCAGCTGTGCGCCGGGCGGGCATTCGAGGAGGGCGGCGTCGTCGCCGACGCCGAGCGCGACGTCGCGGCGCTGCGCACCGCAGTTGCGGAAGTAGCGCGCGATGAGCTCGGATTCCGACAGCGCCATGTACTACCCAGGCAGGCGGCGAAGACCGCGCTTTCAGGAATCAGTGCTCGGCCGGCCTCAGCGTGCGCGCGGCGCGATCGAGCACTGCGTTCACGAACTTGTGGCCGTCGGTGGCGCCGAAGCGCTTGGCGAGCTGCACGGCCTCGCTGATCGCCGTGCGGAACGGGACTTCGGGCTCGAACTCGAGCTCGTAGAGCCCGATGAGGAGCAGCGCGTGCTCGATCGGATCGAGGAGGCGCGGCTCGCGGTCCGTGCACCCGGCGAGCTGCGCCTCGAGCCGTGCATGCGAGCCCACCACCCCCTCGATGAGCGCGCGGAAGTAGTCGCGATCCGCGCGCGGCATGTCCTCGGCGTCCGCGAACTCCTGCACCAGGTCCTGCCACGGGCACTCATTCAGCTGCCAGCGGTAGAGCGCCTGCAGCGCGAGCTTGCGCGCCACGCTGCGCGCGCCGCTGAATTGCTGCTCCCGGCCGGCCAGGGGCTGCCCGCTCACAGCCGCTCGAGGAGCGAGGCCATCTGGAGCGCGGTCTCCATCGCCTCCCCTCCCTTGTTGCCGGCGTCGGTGGCGGCGCGCTCCAGCGCCTGGTCGACGGTCTCGACCGTCAGCACGCCGAAGGCGATCGGCACGCCGGTCTCGAGGCTCGCCTGCTGCAGGCCGCGCGCGCATTCGCCGGCGACGTACTCGAAATGCGGCGTGTCGCCCCGAATGACACAGCCGAGCGCCACCACCGCATCGTAGCGGCCCGAGGCGCCGAGCTTCTTTGCGGCGAGCGGCAGCTCGAAGGCGCCGGGCACACGCACGACGGTGAGCTCGCCCGCTGCGCCGCCGCGCGCCGCCCACGCCGCGGTCGCGCCCTTCACCAGGCTCGTGACGATGAAATCGTTGAAGCGCGCCGCGACGATCGCCACCCGGCGGCCACGCGCACCGGCCTCCCCCTCGGCTGTCCCCGCCCCGGTCCCCCCTCTTCCCCGACATAGCCCTCGATCTCGAGATCGAAGGCCGAGATGCCGAGCATCTGCTTCGGCGCCGACAGCACCCGCATGCGCTTGACGCCGAGGTCCTTCAGGATCTGCGCGCCGATGCCGAAGGTGCGCAGCACCGCGCCTTCGCCGGCGCCTCCCGCCGCCTCGGATCGCGCCGGCTGCGGCTGCGCGGCGGCGCCGGTGCGCAACGCGCCGGCGAGCTCGGCGGCCGACTCCTGCTGGCGCAGCACCACCACGACGCCGTTACCCGACTCGGCGATGCGCGCGAGCGCGGCGTTCAGCGTCCAGGCGCGCGCGCCGGAGCGCACGCCGAGAAGATCGCGCAGCGTGTCGGGCAGGTGCACGCGCACCAGCGGCGGCTCGGGGCCGTCGAGCGCACCCAGCGCGAGCGCCAGGTGCACCTCGAGACTCACGCGGTCCTGGTAGGCGTAGAGACGGAACTCGCCGAGCGCGGTCTGCACGGTCTGCTCGCCGATGCGCTCGACCGAGCGCTCGGTGCGCAGCCGATGGCGGATGAGAGCGGCGATCGTGCCGGTCTTGAGCCCATGCCGGCGCGCGAACTCCTCGAGCTGCGGCCGCCGCGCCATGGTGCCGTCATCGTTCATGACCTCGCACAGCACTCCCACCGGCGAAAGCCCGGCGAGGCGGCACAGGTCGACCGCCGCCTCGGTGTGTCCGGCGCGCACCAGCACGCCGCCGGCGCGCGGGCGCAGCGGAAAGATGTGCCCGGGGCGCGCGAAGTCCGCGGCCCTCGAGCGGGGGTCGGCGAGTGCGCGGATGGTCGCGGCGCGGTCGGCGGACGACACGCCGGTGGTGGTGCCCAGCGCCAGGTCCACCGATACCGTGAACGCGGTGCGCTGCGACTCGCTGTTGGCCGGAACCATCTGCGGCAGCTCGAGCGCCGCCAGGCGCTGCTCCTCCATCGGTACGCAGATGATGCCGCTCGTGTGGCGGATCATGAAGGCGACGGCTTCGGGCGTCGCGTACTCGGCCGCCATGATGAGATCGCCCTCGTTCTCGCGGTCCTCGTCGTCCATGACGACGACCATGCGCCCGGCGCGCAGCTCCGCCAGCAGCTCCTCGATCGAGTTGAGGCTGGCGGACGGGGCGGCCGGCTTACCCGGCAGTGAGACGACTCTGGACATGCTGCGGCCTTCGCTCTTCCGACCGCTCAGTATACCCGACGTCCCAACAGCTCTCCGGCGGCCACCCCGACAGCCGGCCGCAGGGCCGCAGGCCCCGCGCGCCGCTTAATCGGGCGCCGCCGCGACCCGCGGCAGCAGCGGCAGCACCGCCTGCTCGAGCGCCTGCTCGGTGACCGCGGACACGAGGCGCGCGCGCACCACCCCCTGCGCGTCGATCACCCACGTCATCGGCACGGCGAGCGGCGGCCCGAAGCCATTCGTCCTGGCGCCGGCGGCGAGCACCGCGGGATAGGCGAACTGGCGCATGATCCGCTCGACTTCCCTGCGGTCGTGCGCGTCATCGACGCTGAGGCCGATGAGCACGAGCCCCTGCGCGCGATGCGCGAGATAGAAGCTGTTGAGCAGCGGCATCTCCGCGCGGCACGGCCCGCACCAGGTGGCCCAGAAGTTGACGATGACGACCGAGCCGCGCAGCGCCGCGAGATCGAAGGGGCGGCCGTCGAGCTCGGCTGCGACCAGCGCCGGGGCCGGCTGGCCGACCTCGGCGCCGCGCCCGGCAGCCGTGGGCATCAGCACCGCGCCCGCCACCAGCGCCGCGAGCGCGCTCAGGGTTGCGCGCGCCCCGGCCCTGACATTGCCCGGATATCGGTCGTCATGCATGCCTTCCTCCCGCTAGAACCGCGCGCTCACGGACAGCTTGAAGAGCGTGCGCGCGATGAGTTGGTTCCCGCTCGCGTTGGTATAGACCGCCTGCGCAACTTCCGCATACCAGCGCGTCGAACCCGTATCGAGCTCGAGGCCCGGCGCGACGAACGCGCGGGTGTAGCCGGAGTCCCCCGGGTGGCCGAGCAGGCCGCCGTCGTGGCGGCGGTAGGTGCCCTCGAGCTGCAGCAGCGGCGTGAGCCGTACGTGCGCCGCGAAGTTCCAGCCGGCGTAATAGAGGCCGCTCACTGCGTCGAGCTCGGCGCCCGGCCGGTAGATCGCCTTGTGCGCCACCGGCTGTTGCCATTGGGCGCTCGCGAACCACGACCACTCGTTGTCCGCGGTGAGGGATCCGAGATGGTAGGCGCCGAGCATCGCATCGGTGCTGCCGGTGCCGATCTCGGTGTCCGGGTCGAAGTTGGTGTAGCTCGAGTCCCCGGTCGGGAGCTTCACGCCGAAGGTGATGCCGGTCGAGAGATCCGGCGACAGCCCGGTGTAGATCGCCTTGAGGCGCACGTCGCCCTGGGCGCCGTGCGTGACGCTCGCCGGCGCCCCCGTGTCGGTGGTGGTATCGAACAGCCGGTCCCAGTACGGCACCTCGACCTGCACGCCGAAGCTTCGGCTCACCATGTACTGCGCGCCCACGGTCCAGAAGCTGGTACGGATCCGCTGATCGGGATTGGCGCCCGCCGGCGCGGACGCCGTGCCGCTCCAGTTCTGGTTCTGATCCATGAAGTCCTGCTCGAGGAACACCATGCCCCCCGAGCCGGTCGGAAACATCTCGCTGGTCGCGACGTCGAACACGCCGCAGCCGCAGGCGCAGGCGGCGGCGAGTCCCGGCGCCGCACCGGCGGCGGCACAGGCCGCCCAAAAAATCAGAGTTCTCACTTGTTGTTCTCCGCATGATCGCTTGAGTGCCCGCCGCGCCCGCGATTGCGGGCGTGCGGCGGTTGCGGCACGCGGCTGCGGATCTTCCGCTGCCACGCGCCGCTTCGGTTTCAGCGTGTCAGGCGGGGAACGGAGGGCCGCGCGGCGTCTGTGCGCGGACGATCGCCGGGAGGAACACCCGGCTCGAGGGGTCGGTGGCGAGCGCCGTCGCCGCAGGCGGAACCAGAGCGAGGGCCGCGACCGCCGGCGCGAACGCCGGAGAGGCGCTCAGGGCGAAGAGACAGGGTGCATGGCTGACCGGGGCCGGTGCGCCGTGATCCGCACCGCCGTGATGATGGTGGTGCGCGAGGGGCTGAGCGGCGAGCGCGCCCGGCGGCTGCGCCTCGCCCGGACAGAAGTCGATGTGGAAGCTGCCGCGGTCGCTTACCGGCATGAAGCCGATGGGAACGAGCGCCCGCAGCACCAGCACGGGCAACACGAGCAGCGCGAGCAGCATCCGCCGCCGCCGCGTGCTGAGCCACTGAGGAGCTCCCGGCCTCATGAGAGCGAGTCTAGTCCGCCCGCCGGGCACTCGACATGGGTCGATTACCCCAGCGCGCGGCCGTAATATGACCCGACTGGGGTGAGTAACGACTTGCGCCTGCAAGGTGTTCCCCCTCCGGGCTACCAGAGATCACCCAGTCGCAAAACGCTGTCGCTTTGACGAGCTTTACAGTGCGGCGTAAAGCTCACGGGACATAACTACCCCATCAGGGACGCGCCATGTCAGTCTTGTCGGGATCACATCGCCTGCGGCGGCACTTGTGTTGCGCGGCCGCCCTCTGCCTGGCACTGATCGCATCCGCCTGCAGCGGCGGCGGCGGCGGCTACGGCGGATCGGGCGGCGGGTACAACCCCATGCCCGCGATCAGCAGCCTCTCGCCTGCGTCGGCCAGCGCCGGCGCGGCGGCCCAGACGCTCACCATCGACGGCTCGGGTTTCATGTCGACGTCGACCGTCGCTTACAACGGCGCGTCACATCAGGCAAGTTATGTCAGCTCGAGCCAGCTCACCATTCAGTTGAGCGGTGCGGACCAGTCGACCGTCGGCTCCTACGCCGTGGTCGTGACCAACCCCGCACCCGGCGGCGGCAGCTCCAACAGCGTCAACTTCATGGTCACCGGCAGCAACCCGATGCCGGTCGTCACCGGGCTCTCGCCACCCTCCGCGACCGCAGGCGCGCCGGCCGAGACGCTCACGATCGCCGGCTCGGGCTTCGTGTCGGCGTCGACCGTCACTTACAACGGTAGCGCGCATGCGGCGACCTTCGTCGACGCCACGCAGCTCACCATTCAGCTCACCGCAGCCGATCAGGCGATGACCGGCTCCTACGCAGTGATCGTGACCAATCCGCCGCCCGGCGGGGGCGTCTCGGCGAGCGTCGACTTCACGGTCGGGAACCCGGTGCCGGCCATCAGCGCCCTCTCACCCGCATCTGCCACCGCCGGCACGGCGGGACAGACGCTGACCATCAGCGGCTCGGCTTTCCTGTCGGGCTCGACCGTCACTTATAACGGCACGGCGCACACGTCGACGTTCGTGAGCGCCGCTCAGCTCACCATTCAACTCACCACCGCGGATCAGGCGACCGTAGGTAATTACCCGGTGGTGGTCACCAATCCCGCGCCAGGCGGAGGCGCCTCCAACACGGCGACCTTCTCGGTCACCCCCGTGGTGCCCCCCGGCGCGACGGTTCTGATCATGGGGGGCGAGACCGCGGTCTCGATGCCGCTCACGAGCGCCGAGGTCTTCGCCTCCCCCGCCTTCAGCGCTGCGGGCAACATGGTGACCGCGCGCTATCGACCCACGGCGTCGCTGATCTCGGCGGGAACCCCGGGAGCTGCGATTCTGGTCGCGGGGGGCTGGGACGCGCACGGCGCGGCCATCGGGACCGCGGAGATTTATCAGGTCGCGACCGGGACTTTCGGCGCGGCGACCCTCGCCATGCAGTGCGCGCACCAGGGTCACACGGCTACCGTTCTGCAGGACGGCAAGGTGCTCATCGCCGGCCGCGAGGGAAAGACTGCGTGCGCCGAAATCTATGATCCGGTCGCCGGAACGTTTACCCGCACCGCGGGCAACATGAGTACTCTGGTGAGCGAGCACGCCGCAGTGCTGCTCCCGAGCGGCAAGGTCCTGATCGCGGGCGGCTCGACCGACGGCTCGGGCTGCACGATCTGCGCATCGACGAAGAATGCCGAGCTCTACGATCCGGCCACCGGAATGTTCACCCTGACCGCGCAGACCATGAATTCCGCGCGTAGCAGCCCGAGTGCGACTCTGCTGCCGAGCGGCAAGGTCCTGATCGCGGGCGGCGGGGCCACTCCGATCGGTGGACCGCTGCGGACTGCCGAGCTCTACGATCCGGGCACCGACACGTTCACCTCCATCACCAGCACCATGAGCGTCGGGCGCCAGTACCACACGGCGACCCTGCTGAGCACCGGCAAGGTGCTGCTCGCCGGAGGACAGATCAACACGGGATTGGGACTGGGCGTCACGGCAACCGCGGACCTCTACGACCCGGCGGCCGGCACGTTCCAGTCGACGGGCTCGATGGCGAGCCCGCGCCTTTACCACACCGCCAGCGTGCTGGGTAACGGTGTCGTCCTGATCGCGGGTGGAAGCGCTGCGCCCCTCGCGACGGCCACGGGCGAAGCCGGCGCCGAGCTCTACGACCCGACGTCGGGGATCTTCACGATGACCGGAAATCTCGCGACGGGCCGCTACGGCGCGGCGGCTTCACCGCTGCACTGAACCTGACAGCATGCGCTCGACGTAGCGCGCCAGGAGGTCCACCTCGAGATTGACCCGCGTGCCGACGCTCACGCTGCCGAGAGAGGTGACGGAGAGGGTGTGGGGGATGAGGTTGACGCCGAAGACGGCGCCCTCGACCTCGTTGACCGTGAGACTCACGCCGTCAACCGCGATCGAGCCCTTGCGCGCGATGTAGCGCGCGAGCTCCGCGGGGACCTCGATCTTCAGGCGCATGGAACGCGCCTCCGCAGTCACCGCGACCACCCGTGCGACTCCGTCCACGTGCCCCGAGACGAGGTGGCCGCCGAGCGCATCCGCGGCTCGCAGCGATGGCTCGAGGTTGACCGGCGCGCCCACGGCGAGCTCGCCCAGCGTCGTGAGCGCGAGCGTCTCGCGCGAGACGTCCGCGGCGAAGCTCGTGCCGCCGACCGCGGCCGCGGTGAGACAGCACCCCTGGACGCAGACGCTGTCCCCGACGGCCACGCGCCCGGCATCGAACCGCGTGAAGCCGATGGTGAGCCGCAGGTCGCCGCCGCGCGCCTCGCGCGCCTCGATGCGGCCGACGTCGAGCACGATCCCGGTGAACATGCGCGCGAGCCTCCGGCCGGCCTCAGTCCGGCGAGGGCGCCGAAGTCCGCGGCCGCAGCCACAGCCGCAGGTCCTCGCCGAGCGCGCGGGTCTCGATGAGGCTGAAGCCGAGCGCCTCCTCCAGCGTCGCCGGCTCAGGCATGGCGAGCAGCGGCCGCGCCCGGTTGCCGAGCACGCGCGGCGACACGTAGAGCAGCAGCTCGTCGACGAGCCCCTGGCGCACCAGCTCGCCCGCGAGCGTCGGGCCCGCCTCGACCTGCAGCTCGTTGACCTCGAGCTCCGCGAGCCTGCCGAGGACCGCCTCGAGCGACAGCCGCTCGCCGGCCTCCGGCACCGACTCGAGGCGCGCTCCCTTCTGAGTGAGCCGCATGCCGTGCTGCACGTCCTTGAACGAGCTCTGCGCCGTGAGGATCAGCACTTCCCCGCCCCCGGCGAGCAGCCGCGCGTGCGGGGGAGTACGCAGGTGAGTGTCGAGCACGACGCGCAGCGGCTGCCGCGGGCCCTCCTCCGGCTCGCCCCCCGGCTCGCCCCCCGCCTCGCCTCCCGGCTCGCCCCCCGCCTCGGCTCCCGGCTCGCCTCCCGCCTCGCCCCCCGCCTCGCCTCCCGGCTCGCCTGCCGCCTCGCCTTCCGCCTGGAGCCGCACGTCGAGCCGCGGGTCGTCGGCGAGCACCGTCCCGACGCCGGTGAGGATCGCGGAGCTGCGCGCGCGCCAGTACTGCACGTCGGCGCGCGCGGCTTCGCCGGTGATCCAGCGGCTTTCGCCGCGGGCGAGGGCGGTGCGGCCATCGAGGGTCATGGCGAGCTTCAGGCGCACCCAGGGACGCCCGTAGCGCATGCGCTTCACGAATCCGCAATTGAGCTCGAGCGCCTCCTGCTCGAGCAGCCCGCCCTCCACCGCGACTCCGGCGGCGGCCAGCGCCTCGGCGCCGCGGCCGCTCACCTGCGGGTTGGGATCGATGGCCGCGTACACGACGCGCGCCACCTGCGCCGCGATCAGCGCTTCGACACAGGGGGGCGTGCGCCCGTGGTGACTGCACGGCTCGAGCGTCACGTAGGCACTGGCACCCGCGGCCTGGCCGGCCGCGGCGGTGAGTGCGGCGATCTCGGCGTGCGCCTCGCCGGCGCGCTCGTGCCAGCCTTCGCCGATGACCTCATCGCCGCGCGTGATCACGCAGCCGACGCGCGGATTGGGGTCGGTGGTCTCGAGCCCGCGCGCCGCGAGCTCGAGCGCGCGCTGCATGGCCCAGCGGTCGAAGTCGGAGAACGCGGGCTCCCTGTCACTCTCGCGGGCGCTCATGATTTCTTGCCTCCATTCGCCGGCGCCGGCTCGCCCGCAGCCGCTTCCGGCAGCAGCGGCAGCTGATCGCGGTCCGCGGCGCGCCCGGCGCGGCGCGCCCGCGCGGCGGGCTTACCCGTAACGCCCGCGGGGGCGGCGCGCGCGCTGCGCAGCCGCTCGATCTCGTCGTGAAACGCCTGCACGTCCTCGAACTGCCGGTAGACGGAGGCAAAGCGCACGTACGCGACCTCATCCAGGTGCCGCAGCTCCTCCATCACCAGCTCGCCGACGGCGCGCGAGCTCACCTCGCGATCGCCGAGCACGCGCACCTGGTGGACGATGCGGCTCACGGCCTCGTCGAGCTGCTCGCGCGGCACCGGGCGCTTCTCCAGTGCCTTCTCCATACCGGCGCGCAGTTTCGCCTCGTCGAAAGCCTCGCGGGCACGATCGCCCTTCACCACCACCGGCATGACGAGCTCGGCGGTCTCGAAGGTCGTGAAGCGCTCGCCGCACTTCAGGCACTCGCGGCGGCGCCGGATCTGCCGGCCCTCGCCGGCGAGCCGCGAGTCGTTCACCTTGGTCTCGACGTGGCCGCAGAAGGGGCAGTGCATGCGGCTGTGGGGGGCGCCGTCCGCTCAGGCGCCGTAGACCGGAAAGCGCCGGCAGAGCTCGAGCACCCGGGGGCGCACGCGTTCGACTGCCGCCGTCGCTCCTTCCGCGTCCAGCACCTCGGCGATGAAGTCCGCCACCTGCTCGACCTCGCGCTCCCGGAAGCCGCGCGTGGTCGAGGCCGGCGAGCCGATGCGCAGTCCGCTCGTCACCATGGGCGGCCGCGGATCGTTCGGCACGGCGTTCTTGTTGACGGTGATGTTGGCGCGTCCGAGCGCCGCATCCGCGTCCTTGCCGGTGATGTTGCGATCGGCGAGGCTCATGAGGAACAGGTGGTTGTCGGTGCCGCCGGAGACGATCTGGTAACCGTGCTTCGCGAGCCGCGCCGCCATCGCGCGCGCGTTGGCGAGCACCTGGCGCTGGTAATCCTTGAACTCGGGCTGCAGCGCCTCCTTGAGCGCGACCGCCTTGGCGGCGATCACATGCATGAGCGGTCCTCCCTGGGTGCCGGGGAACACCATCGAGTTGAGCTTCTTCGTGATCTCGTCGTTGGCGCGCGCCAGGATCAGCCCGCCGCGCGGGCCGCGCAGGGTCTTGTGGGTCGTGGTGGTCACGACGTCGGCGTGCGGCAACGGGTTGGGATAGAGGCCGGCCGCGACCAGCCCGGCGACGTGCGCCATGTCGACCACGAAGTACGCGCCGACCTCGCGCGCGATCGCGGCGAAGCGCGCCCAGTCGACGACGCGCGAGTAGGCGGAGAAGCCGGCGACGATCAGCTGCGGCCGGTGCTCCGCGGCGAGACGCTGCACCTGGGCGTAGTCGATCTCGCCGTTCTCGGGGCGGATGCCGTACTGGAAGGCGCGGAAGAACTTGCCGGAGAAGTTGACCTTGGCGCCGTGGGTCAGATGCCCGCCGTGGTCGAGGCTCATGCCGAGGATCGTCGCGCCGGGCGGCACCAGCGCGAAATAGGCCGCGGCGTTCGCCTGCGAGCCGGAATGCGGCTGCACGTTGGCGTAGTCGGCGCCAAAGAGCTGCTTGGCCCGATCGATCGCCAGCTGCTCGGCGATGTCGACGAACTCGCAGCCGCCGTAGTAGCGCTTGCCGGGGTAGCCTTCCGCGTACTTGTTGGTGAGTACCGAGCCCTGCGCCGCCAGCACCCGCGGACTCGTGTAGTTCTCGGAGGCGATCAGCTCGACGTGATCCTCCTGGCGGCGGCGCTCACCCTCGAGGGCGCGGGCCAGCTCGGGATCGAAGTCTGCGATGGTCTCGTCGGTGCGGAACATGCGGGTGCGCCTCGGGTACGCCAGGCGGAGATGGGACCTAAAATTGTACCGGAAGGGCCCCGCAGCCGCCCTCGCAAGAACGCCGGCGGCGGCGGGCACATCCCTGTGCTTGTCAGATGCGCGCGCGCCGGCTGAAAGCCCGCGACGCGCGGCCCCGTCTACAGCAGGTTTTCCAGCACCGAGTTCCAGGCCTGGGCGAGGTTGCCGCGGTTGTAGCCCCCGCCCCCGAGCGCCAGCACGCGGCCGTGGCCGAGACGGTCCGCGAGCTCCTTCAGCGAGCGGGCGGCGAGCCCGTGCGAGCGGGCCGAGAGGCGCAGGTGCGTGATCGGATCGCCCTCGAGGCTGTCGGCCCCGCATTGCAGGATGAGGAACTCCGGCTCGAAGCGCTCGAGGTGCGCCATCACGCGCGGCCACACCTGCTCGAACACCGCGTCGTCGGCGCCCGGCGGCAGCGGCACGTTGAGCTTCATGCCCGCCGCCGCGCCGCGGCCGGTCTCGCCGCTCGCGCCCGTGCCGGGATAGAGGTAGCGCCCGTCCTCGTGCAGGTCGGCGAACACCACCGCCGCGTCGTCCTCGAAGGCGTAGAACACCCCGTCGCCGTGATGCGCGTCGATGTCGACGTAAGCGACGCGCTTCAGTCCTGCGCGCTTCAGCAGCTCGATCGCCACACCGCAGTCGTTGAAGACACAAAAGCCCGCCGCGCGCTCGCGCGCCGCGTGATGCAGTCCTGCGATCGGCACGAAGGCGCGGCGGCACTCGCCGCGCATGATCGCCTCCATCGCGCTCAGGGTCGCCCCCACGACTCCCGCGGCCGCCTCGTACACGCCGCGGAACGCCGGCGTGTCGCCGGCGTCGAGCAGCCCGACGCCGCTCTGCGAGCGCTCGCGCACGAACTCGAGGTACCCGGCGCTGTGAAACGCGCGCAGCTCCTCTTCCGAGGCGGTGCGCGGCTCGAGGACGCGCACGCGCCGGTCGAGACCGCGCGCCTCGTACTCGCGCATGAAGGCGGCGAGACGGTCGGGACCGAAGGGGTGACCATCACCGAAGCTGTAGCGGGCGAGCCGCTCGCTCACCACCACCCCGACGCCGGCATTCATGTGCCCCCCGCAGCCCTCGCAAAGTCCTCGAGGGCGGAGCCTAGCACAGCGGGGGAAGCCCATGGCCCTGCCGCGCGCGGCTCAGCCCGTATAATCCTGCCCATCCCGACCGGTAAGACGTTGCATGGCCCAATACATCTATACGATGAACCGCGTCTCGAAGGTGGTCCCGCCGAAGCGGGTCATCCTGCGCGACATCAGCCTGTCGTTCTTTCCCGGCGCCAAGATCGGCGTCCTGGGCCTGAACGGCGCCGGCAAGTCTTCGCTGCTGCGGATCATGGCGGGCATCGACCGGGAGTTCGACGGCGAGGCGCGCCCGCAGAGCGGCATTCGAGTCGGCTTCCTGCCGCAGGAGCCGCAGCTCGATGCAGCGAGCGACGTGCGCACGACGGTCAGGGAGGGCCTGGGCGAGACCTTCCGTCAGCTCGAGGAGTTCAATTCCATCAGCGAGCGCTTCGCGCAGGAGCTGCCCGCGGAGGAGATGCAGAGACTCCTCGACCGCCAGGCGCAGCTGCAGGATGCGATCGACGCCGCCGGCGGCTGGGAGCTCGAGCGCAAGCTCGAGATCGCCGCCGATGCGCTGCGCCTGCCGCCGTGGGAGGCGAGCATCGCCACGCTCTCGGGAGGCGAGAAGCGCCGCGTGGCGCTGTGCCGCCTGCTGCTCTCGGCGCCCGACATGCTGCTGCTCGATGAGCCGACCAACCACCTCGACGCCGAGTCGATCGCCTGGCTCGAGCGCTATCTCGAGGAATACCCGAGCACCGTCATCGCCGTCACCCACGACCGCTACTTCCTTGACAACGTGGCCGGGTGGATTCTCGAGCTCGACCGCGGTTACGGCATCCCCTGGCAGGGCAACTACTCCTCCTGGCTCGAGCAGAAGGAGCAGCGCCTGGCGCTCGAGCAGCGCGAGCAGGAGGCGCTGCGCAAGGCGCTGGCGCACGAGCTCGAGTGGGTGCGGCAGAATCCCAAGGCGCGGCAGGCGAAGAGCAAGGCGCGCCTGCAGCGCTACGAGGAGCTCGCGGCGCGCGAGTTCCAGGAGCGCAGCGAGACCAACGAGATCTACATCCCGCCGGGCGAGCGCCTCGGCGACCTGGTCATCGCGGTCGCGGGGCTGCGCAAGGGTTATGGCGACCGCCTGCTCATCGACAATCTCGACTTCAACCTGCCGCGCGGCGGCATCGTCGGCATCATTGGACCCAACGGCGCGGGCAAGACGACGCTGTTTCGCATGCTGACCGGCGCCGAGAAGCCCGACGCCGGCGAGATCCGCCTGGGTCCGAGCGTGCGCCTCGCCTACGTCGATCAGTCGCGCCAGACGCTCGACGACAAGAAGACCGTCTGGCAGGAGATCTCCGGCGGCCTCGACACGATCAAGGTCGGCAACTACGAGACGCCCTCGCGCGGCTACGTGGGCCGCTTCAACTTCAAGGGCGCGCAGCAGCAGCAGCTGATCGGCGAGCTCTCCGGCGGCGAGCGCAACCGGGTGCATCTCGCCAAGGTGCTGCGGGCCGGCGGCAACGTACTGCTGCTCGATGAGCCCACTAACGACCTCGACGTCGAGACGCTGCGCGCGCTCGAGGAGGCGCTGCTCGCCTTTCCGGGCTGCGCCGTGGTGATCTCGCACGACCGCTGGTTCCTCGACCGCATCGCGACCCACATCCTCGCCTTCGAGGGCGACTCGCAGGTCGTGTGGTTCGAGGGCAACTATCAGGAGTACGTCGCCGACTTCCAGCGCCGCCGCGGCGCCGACGCGCTGCAACCCCATCGCCTCAGGTACAAGCCGCTCACGCGCTGACGGCGGCGCAGCTCCAGTCTTGTCAGCGCCGAAGCAAAGCCACGGGGAACTGGGCGGGGACCGCGGGCACTGGCGCTGGGCGGGGCCGGCAGCGGCGCTGCTGGTGTTCACGGTGGTGGTGCTGATCCTGCACCGCCAGCTGACGCACCTGCATCCGCGCGCCGTGCTCGAGCACCTGCACGCGATCCCGCGCCGCCAGGTGCTCGCGGCCCTCGGCTTCACCGCGGCGAGCTACTGGCTGCTCTCCAACTACGACGTGCTGGCGCTCGCGTATCTGCGCCGCGCCATTCCCTACCCGCGCATCCTGTTCACCTCGTTCATCGCCTATTCCTTCGGGCATACGCTCGGCTTCTCGGTCTTCACAGGCGCCGCCATCCGCTTCCGCCTGTATGCGACCGCGGGCGTGAGCGCGATCGACGTGGCGACCATCACCGCTTTCTGCAGCCTGTCGCTCGGCATCGGGCTCGCGACCATCGCCGGGCTGTCGCTGTTCCTCTCGCCCGGGCACGCGTCGCAGATCCTGCACCTGCATCACAACTGGGCGCTGCTCGCAGGACTCGTGCTGCTCGCCGCGGTGGCGCTGTACGCGCTGTGGGCGACGCTCGCGCAGGGTACGCTCGAGCTGCGCGGCTGGGCGCTGCGCGCTCCGGGGCCGGCGATCGGACTGGCGCAGCTCGCCCTCTCGGTCGCCGACCTGTCGCTCTCCTCCGCGGTGCTGTGGTCGCTGCTGCCGGCGCAGGCGCACCTCGGCTTCGTGCCGTTTCTCGGCACCTATGCCCTGGCGGTGATCGCCGGGATCGTGAGTCACGTGCCGGGCGGGGTGGGCGTATTCGAGGCGGTGATGCTGCTCACCCTCCCCGGCGTGCCGGCGGATGCGCTCCTCGGCTCGCTGCTCGCCTACCGCGGCGTGTACTACCTCGTGCCGCTGGTGTTCGGAACGCTGCTGTTCGGCTCCAAGGAGCTCGCGGCGCAGCGCTCACGCATGCGGCGCGCGCAGGAGCTGGCCTCGCTCTACATCGCACCGGTCGTGCCGCAGGTAGCGGGCGCGCTCAGCTTCCTCGCCGGGGCGCTGCTCCTGTTCTCCGGCGCGACCCCCGGCGTCGAGGACCGGCTCGCATTCCTCGACCGCTTCGTGCCGCTCGCGGTGCTCGAGGTGTCGCACCTCGCCGGCAGCGTCATCGGACTCGGGCTGCTGGTGCTCTCGCGCGCGCTGTTCCGCCGGGTGCAGGGCGCCTACCACATCACGGTGTGGCTGCTGACCGCGGGCATCTGCGCGTCGCTCCTGAAGGGCCTCGACTTCGAGGAAGCGACGCTGCTCGCGCTGGTGCTCGGCGTGCTGGTGCTCGGCCGGCGCGCCTTCTACCGCCCGACCGCCATCCTCTCCGAGCGCTTCACTCCGGCCTGGGTGGCGAGCATCACCGGCGTGGTCGTGCTCGCGATCTGGCTCGGCGTCCTCGCCTACCGGCACGTTTCCTATTCGCACGAGCTGTGGTGGACCTTCGCGCTCGATGGCAACGCGCCGCGCATGCTGCGTGCCTCGCTCTCGATCGTGGTGCTCGGCACCGCGTACGTGCTGCTCAACATGCTGCGGCCGGCGCGGCCCGAGCCCGCGGTCGCGGGCCCGGAGGAGCTCGCGCAGGCGCGCGCGCTGATCGAGCAGGGCGACACGACGCTCGCGAACGCGGCGCTCACCGGCGACAAGCGCCTGCTGTTCAGCGAGTCGGGCACTGCCTTCGTGATGTACCAGATCGCGGGCCGCAGCTGGATCGCGCTCGGCGATCCGGTGGGAGCGCGCGAGGGTGCCGAGGAGCTGGTGTGGCGGCTGCGCGAGCTGTCCGACCGGCATGGTTGCGAGACCGTGTTCTACCAGGTATGCCCCGAGCGGCTCGCGCTCTACGTGGATCTGGGGCTCGCCGCGCTCAAGATCGGCGAGGAGGCGCGCGTGCCGCTCGAGAAGTTCTCGCTCGAGGGCGGCGCGCGTGCGGATCTGCGCCAGGCGCACCGCCGCGCCCAGCGCGACGGGGCCAGCTTCGAGGTCGTGCCCGCGCCCGAGGTCGCCGCGCTCGTGCCGGCGCTCAGGCCCATATCCGATGCCTGGCTCGCGGCTAAGTCGACCGGCGAGAAGCGCTTCTCGGTGGGCGCGTTCTCGCCGCAGTACCTCCAGCAGTTTCCGCTTGCGGTGGTGCGCGCCGAAGGAACGCCGGTCGCATTCGCGAACCTCTGGACGACCGCGACCAGGGCGGAGCTGTCCGTCGATCTCATGCGCTTCGGGCCCGAGGCCCCGCGCGGCGCGATGGACTACCTCTTCATCGAGCTCATGCTGTGGGGCCAGCGCGCGGGCTTCCGCTACTTCAACCTCGGCATGGCGCCGCTCTCGGGCCTGGAAGCGCACCCGCTCGCGCCCGCCTGGCACCGGGTCGGAAATTTCATCTTCCGTCACGGCGAGCACTTCTATAACTTCGAGGGGCTGCGCCGCTACAAGGCCAAGTTCGATCCGGCGTGGGAGCCGCGCTATCTGGTGGCGCGGGGCGGCATTGCGCTGCCGCGGGTGCTGATCGACGTCTCGACGCTGATTGCCGGAGGCGTGAAGGAGCTGTTCGCACGATGACCGCCAGCCTGCCCGCCATGATGGCGCTGCTGCTCGCCGCCGGGCCGGTTGCGGCCGCGGCCGTGCCGGCCGCGCCGCCGGCGCAGAGCCCGGCTGCCGCGCCAGCGCCGGCGCAAAAGGCGGCCCCGGCCCGCAAGAGTGGCGCCGACGGCGCGGATGCGCACCTCGCGGCCGGACGCTTCGGCACGGTGAGCGTCTACATTCCCGAGGACAAGCCAAAGAGCGTCGCCATCTTCCTCTCGGGTGATGGCGGCTGGGAGCTCGGCGTCATCAACATGGCGAAGACGCTGCGCGCTCAGGGCGCGGTGGTGATCGGCGCCGACATCCGCCGCTACCTGGCGAAACTCGGCGAGGCGGCGCGCCAGCCCGGCGCCCCGTGCCAGATGATCGCCACGGACTTCGAGGCGCTCAGCCACCAGATACAGAAAGAGATCGGCATGCGCGAGTACCACGTGCCGGTGTTGGTGGGCTATTCCTCCGGGGCGACGGTCGTGTACGCGACGCTGGTGCAGGCGCCGTCCGGCACGTTCGCCGGCGCGCTGAGCCTCGGCTTCTGCGCCGACCAGGATTTCGCAGGCGCGGCGCTCTGCCCCGGGCCGGGAGCCGGGCTTCACTACACGCCCAACAGGCAGCACGAGCTGGTGCTGGCACCGGCGGCGACCCTGCGGCAGCCGTGGATCGCGCTCCAGGGACAGAAAGATGAGGTGTGCAACGCGCAGGCCGCCGACCAGTTCGCCGCGCAGGTGGCCAACGCCGAGGTTGTGCGGCTGCCGCTCGTCGGCCACGGCTTCTCGGTCGAACGCAACTGGATAACTGAGTTTCGCGCCGCCTACGCACGGCTCGTGCCGCCGCTCGAAGCGGCGGCGGCCCGCCCGCCCGAGATCGGCGATCTGCCGGTAACCGAAGTGCGCGCCGCCGGCAGCTCGGCGGAGCTGGCGCTGCTCATCACCGGGGACGGCGGCTGGGCCGGGCTCGACCAGGAGCTCGCCGCACGCCTCGCGGCGAGCGGCGTGCCCACCGTCGGCCTCAACTCGCTCAAGTACTTCTGGAGCGAGCGCACGCCCGATGAGACCGCAGCGGACGTGGCGCGCCTCATGCGCCACTACCTGGCGGCCTGGAACAAGGAGCGCGTGATCCTGGTCGGCTACTCCTTCGGCGCCGACGTGCTGCCCTTCGTGGTCAATCGGCTGCCCTCCGACCTGCGGGCGCGCATCGCGAGTGTGAGCCTGCTCGGCGTCGATGCCAGCGCCTCCTTCGAGGTGAGCGTCGCCGATTGGGTCGGCAGCAGCGGGCGCGGCGCGCCCACCCGCCCGGAAGTCGCAGCCCTCGCCCGCGTGCCGGTGCTGTGCATCTACGGCGAGGGCGAGGCGGATTCGATCTGTCCGGGACTGCCCGCCGGGGCACTGCTCACCCGCGAGCAGGTCGGCAGGGGCCATCACTTCAGCGGCGAGTACGCGACGCTCGCCGATCGCATACTCGCCTTCGCGCGCGCCTCCCGTCCCGTGACATAACGTACCCGCCGGCCGCCCGGGCCGGCCGCGTCTACCGGGTTTCCCTCCCTGACGGGTGGCTCGCAGCGCGATCGGTTAACATGGAGCTGCGCGGCGCGACGGACACCAAAACAACAGTCCGCGCCGCGTGATGAAGGGTATGTCCCTGTACATTGATTCCGCGAGCCACCTGCATCACGACCAGGACAGGAACCTGGTGGTGACCTGCCCGCATTGCCAGACGGTCGCGCACATCACGCCGAGCGCCGTGCCGCGCTTCGAGGATCTGCAGCTCTACCGGCCCAAGCAGGTCGGGGTCGTTTACCTGTGCGATGCCTGCCACGCGCCGATCTTCCTGCGCTTCACGGTGCGGGTATACGGTGCCGCGCGCATCGAGCTCTCGCCGCAGTTCACCGAGGTGGAGCGCGCGCGCGAGAAATTCAGCTTCACCTACATCCCCGAAGAGGTCGAGGCCTTGTTCCGCGAAGCCCTCATCTGCTTCACGCACGACGCCTTCAACGCCTTCGCTTCGATGTGCCGCCGCACCGCGCAGGCGATATTCGCGGACCTCGGCGAAGCCGGGAAGCTGCGCCTGTTCGACGAGCTGAACGGCCTGCGCGAGCTCACCGACATCGCCCCCGATCTCTTCACCCGCATGCGCACCGTGCTGTTCGGCGCCGAGCTCGACGCGCGCGCCAACCTGCCGCTGCTCGACGGCTACCAGGCCGGGATCATGCTCGAGGTGATGAAGGACCTCCTGTACGAGGCCTACGTGCGCAAGGGCCGCCTGCAGCAGGCCATCATGGTGCGGCACTTCTTCCTCGACGAGACCGGCAGCCACAAGGTGACGCCGCTGGTCGAAGCAGGCTGACGCCGCTGCGGACCGGCGGCGCGCTCAACCCACCCAGCGCCGCGCGTTGCGGAACAGGCGCATCCAGCCGCTGTAGTGGTCCGCGCCGCGCGGGCGCCATGAATTCTGCAGATAGCGGAACGAGCGCTCCGGGTGCGGCATGGTGACGGTGACCCGTCCGTCGGCGTTGCAGAGCGCGGCGATGCCGAACGGGCTGCCGCTCGGATTGGCCGGATAGCCGCCGGCGACGCTGCGATCGTGATTGACGTAGCGGAAGCCCACCAGCCCGCTCGCGGCGCAGGACGCCGCCGCCGCCGGCGCGGCAAACTCCGCCCGCCCCTCCCCGTGCGACACCGCGATCGGCAGCAGCGACCCCGCCATGCCCGCGAGCAGCACCGAGGGCGAGGGCAGCACTTCGACCAGCGGGAAGCGCGCCTCGTACTGCTCGCTGCGGTTCTGTACGAAGCGCGGCCAGTGCGCGGTCCCGGGGATGAGGCTCTTCAGCGCCGCGAACATCTGGCAGCCGTTGCAGATACCGAGCGCAAAGGTGTCGGCGCGCGCGAAGAAGCGCTCGAACTCGCCGCGCACCGCGGCGTGAAACAGGATCGACTTGGCCCAGCCTTCGCCGGCGCCGAGCACGTCGCCGTAGCTGAAGCCGCCGCAGGCCACGAGCCCCTTGAACTCATCGAGCGTGCGTGCGCCGCCGAGGAGGTCCGTCATGTGCACGTCGTGCGGCTCGAAACCCGCCTGCGCGAACACCGCCGCGGTCTCCGTCTGGCTGTTGACGCCCTGCTCGCGCAGGATCGCGACGCGCGGCCGCACGCCGCGTGCCACGTAGGGCGCGGCGACGTCCTCCTGCGGGTCGAAGCTCAGGTCTACGGTGAGTCCGCTGTCGGCCTCGGCGCTCTGCGCGGCGAACTCCTCGTCGGCGCACTGCGGCTCGTCGCGCAGCCGGCGCATGCGCCACGAGGTCTCGGACCAGGCGCGCTTGAGGTCCGCCCACGCCTCGTCGATGAGCGCCGCACCGATGCGTACCTGCACGCGCAGCTCCGTCGTCGGCGCGCCGAGGTAGAGCGCCGCATCGCCTAAGCCGTGACGCGCGAGGATCTCGGCGAAGCGCGGCTCATCGCCGGCGAGGATCTGCACCACCACGCCCGGCTCCTCGCTGAAGAGCTGCGCCGCGGCCGGCCCGCGCGCCGCCGGCAGCGCCAGATCGAGCCCGCAGTGGCCGGCGAAGGCCATCTCCAGCAGCGTCACGATGAGTCCGCCGTCGGAGCGGTCGTGATAGGCGCGCAGCAGCTGCGCGGCGCGCAGCTCGCGCAGCGCCGCCGCCAACTGGATCAGCCGCTGCGCCTCATCGAGGTCGGCCGGCTGCTCGCCGAGCGCGCCGTACACCTGCGCGAGCGCCGAGGCTCCCAGGCGGTTGCGGCCGGCGGCGAGATCGATGAGCCACAGCGAGCTCGGCCGCTCCTCGAGCTCGAGCACCGGAGTGAGCGTGCCGCGCACGTCCGCGACCGGCGCGAACGCCGAGACGATGAGCGACACCGGCGCCACGACGCTCTTCTCGGCGCCGCCGGCGCTCCAGCGGGTCTGCATCGAGAGCGAGTCCTTGCCCACCGGGATGGCGATGCCGAGCCGGGGACAGAGCTCCTTGGCCACCGCCGCAACCGTCGCGTACAGCGCGGCATCCTCGCCGGGCTCGCCGCTCGCGGCCATCCAGTTGGCCGACAGCCGGATCTGCGAGAGCGCATCGATGTCCGCCGCCAGAATGTTGGTGATGGCTTCGGTCACCGCGAGCCTTCCGGAGGCGGGCGCATCGAGCAGCGCGACCGGCGTGCGCTCCCCCATCGCCAGCGCCTCGCCCGCGACGCCCAGGTAGTCGGCGCTGGTGACGCCGACATCGCTCACCGCTACCTGCCAGGGCCCCACCAGCTGATCGCGGCTCACGAGTCCGCCCACGGTCCGATCGCCGATGGTGATGAGGAAGGCCTTGTCCGCCACCGCCGGGAGCCTCAGCACCCGGTACAGAGCCTCGGTGAGCTCGAGGCGACCGGCATCGAAACGTGCCCGCGGCGCGCTGGCGCTCGTCACGTCGCGCCTGAGGCGCGGCGGCTTGCCGAGCAGCAGGTCGAGCGGCATGTCGACCGGCCGATCGCGAAACAGCGGATCCGAGACCGTGAGCCGCCCGCTGCCGTCGATCGCGCCGATCACCGCGAACGGACAGCGCTCGCGCGTGGCGATCGCGGCGAAGCGCCCGAGCGCCTCGGCGGCTACGATCAGCACGTAGCGCTCCTGCGCCTCGTTGCACCACAGCTCCATCGGCGACATACCGGGCTCGGCGCTCGGAATCGCGCGCAGGTCGATGCGTGCGCCGCGCCCGCCGTGGGCGACCGACTCGGGTATGGCGTTG
>DASQIP010000134.1:0-28912 GCA_035631515.1 Steroidobacteraceae bacterium | reverse complement strand
GATATCCGGCGGACAGTGCACGATGATTTCGTTGCCGTTCTTCAGCGCCAGCGCGCCGATGGTGGCGACCGCCTCCTCGACCAGCGGCGCGATCGCGAACGTCTCGACGTGCAATTCCATCCGGCCCGCTTCGATCTTCGAGAGATCCAGTATGTCGTTGATCAACTCCAGCAGGTGATGCGCCGCGCGCAGGATCCGCTCCAGCGGCTCGAGTGCCTCGGCGTGCTTGAGATCTTCCGCATCCTCATGCAGCATTTCCGTCAGGCCGATGATGGCATTGAGCGGCGTGCGCAGCTCGTGCGACATGTTCGCCAGGAACTGCGATTTCAGCTTGCTCGCTTCCGCCAGCTGCTCACTCTTGCCCTCGCTCTCCTTGAAGAGCCGGGCATTCTCGATCGCCAGCACCGACTGCGAGGCCAGCGTCTGCAGCAATCTCACGGTCGAGGCTGCGAACTCGCCCGAGACCTTGCGGCGGATGACCAGCGCGCCGGTGACGTGCGCCTCGCGCAACAGCGGTACCGCAACCACGGAGCGGATTGCATCGTGCACCCACAGGGCGCTGACGTGCTGCCTGCCTACCTCGGTGTCGGCGACCTGCACCGGCGCGCGGTTTGCCGCGCACAGGCCCACCGGGCCGTCGCCGAGGCCGATGCGCGAACCGCGCAATACTTCGATCATTTCGGCGCTGACGCCGAAGTTTGCGCGCGGATCGAATACCCCATCGGCCTCGTCGAACTGATACAGGGTGCCGGAGTCCGCATCGGCCAGACGGACGGCGCGGGCGATGACGGTCGCCAGCACCGTCTCGAGATCGAGGGAAGAGCTGACCGCCTGGCCCACCTCGTTCAGCACCTGCAGTTCCTGTACCGAACGCATCAGCTCGCGCGTGCGCGCTTCGACCTCCGCGGTGCGCTCGGCGACCCGCTGCTCGAGCTGGCGCTGGTCCTCCTCGATCTCCAACTGGGAGCGACGCAAGCGCTCACTCATCATGCGCAACGAGGCCAGCAGGCTGCCGAGATCGCGCTTCGGCAGCTGCCCGGCGGCGCTCGCGAACTCGCCTCCGGCAATGCGCCGCGCCAGATCCACGGCGGCATTGAGCGGTTCGGTCACGCCGGTGATCATGCTGTAGATGAACCAGCCGGCAATCAGCAGGGTGAGCAGAGTTGCCGCCGCCACGACTTTGCTCTGGCGACGTGCCGAGTCGATCGCCTGCGAGATCGCCGCATTGCTGGCGGTCTCGTAACCCGCTTCGAGCGCGCGAATGGCCTCGCGCGTCTGCCTGATCTGCGGCTGCAGCGCCAGCAGCTGCTCGAGGGGCATCGCGACTGCGATCCGTCCGCGCAGGGCCTCGAGGCTGGCCGCGGCGGCACTCGCGCCCGGATCCTGTTTGCGTAACGCGTCGGCCGCCGCGGCCGCCTGGTTCAGCGCCTCATAGGCGCGTTGGCCGAGGCTCCCCAGGTCTACGGCGTCGGCGGCATGCGTCATGAAGGACTCGAAGCCGTCCTTGGTGGCGCGCGACAGGCCGTGGCGCACGACCACGCGCTCCACGGCGGCGGTGCGCCGCTGGTCGGAGACCGCCTGATAGATCAGCACCAGCGTGATGGGCGCGATGATGATTACGAACTGCGCGAAGATGCGCAGTTTCAGTTGTTTTACTTCTATCATTCGGACGGTGCCCCCGGGACCGGGCGAGCCGCCCGGCATCTCCACCGCCATGTCAACAGTCAATTTCTACGCGGTGCGCAGCGAGTCGTCAATCGCATGGCGGAGTGTCCCGCCCCGAAACCAACCTGGCGATCCCCGGAGTTAGAAACCCGGTGCATCGCGCCCGAAGCCTTACGCCAGCCCGGGCACCGGCTAACTGTACTGCTTAAGCTCAAGTCAAGGATCCGCTGCCCGGCCGCGCCGGCTCGGAAGCAGTGACACGCTAGAATGCGCGCCTCCTCCTCGCCCACGCCGCGCATGCAGCCCGACCGATCCAACTTTTTCGCCGGCCCCTACCTCGAGCGCCGTGCGGAAGCGCGCGACGACCCGGGATGGGTGGCCGCCGCCTGGGACGACAGCGCCACGGTGTACGTGCTGGCGCGCGGCACCACGCACCTGCTGCACGGCGACCCGCCGCGTGCGGCGTTCCTGACGCGCGCCGATCCCGTGGTACGCACCGCCCCGGCCACGAGCCTCACGCTCCTCGGCTGGTTCCGCGGCGCGCGTTGCGTGCTGATCACGCTGCCGCCGGAGCGCGCCGAGCCACCCGCCGGCATGCGCTTCGAGGAGCTGCGGCCGCTCACCGCGCTGCTGCCGGAGGACGAGGCGGCGCTCCTCGCCTACGCGCGGGCGCTGTCGGTATGGCGTACGCGCTCGCACTACTGCGGCGTATGCGGCGCGCCCACGGCCCCGATCCGCGCCGGGCATTGCCTCAGCTGCAGCAACCCGGCCTGCGGCGAGGAGTTCTTTCCGCGCATCGACCCGGCCATCATCGTGCTGGTCTGCGACGGCGAGCGCGCGCTGCTCGGCCGGCAGGCGAGCTGGCCGGCGCGGCGTTACTCGACCATCGCCGGCTTCGTCGAGCCGGGCGAGAGCCTGGAGGATGCGGTGGCGCGCGAGGTCGAGGAGGAAACCGGTGTGCGCATCGTGAGCTCCCGCTATCAGTCCTCGCAGCCCTGGCCGTTCCCCTCTTCCCTCATGCTCGGGTTCCGCGCCCAGGCGCCCGCCGGCAGCACGGTGCGGGTCTCCGGCGAGCTCGAGGACGCGCGCTGGTTCACGCGCGCGCAGCTCGCCGCGGGCGAGGCGCTCGCCCCGCCCTCGCACTCGATCTCCTGGCGCCTCATCTCGGGCTGGCTCGAGGGCGGGTAAGCCGCCGTGTGTCTGCTGGTGCTCGCCTGGGCCGCGCACCCGCGCTACCGGCTGGTGGTCGCCGCCAACCGCGACGAATACCACGAGCGGCCCGCCGCGCCGCTGGCGAAATGGCCCGAGCCGCCCGGGATCCTCGCCGGCCGCGACCTGCGCGCCGCCGGCACCTGGCTCGGGCTCGACCCCGCGCGCCGTTTCGGCGTGGTCACCAACTTCCGCGAGCTGCAGCTGCGTGAGCCGGCGGCGCCGTCGCGCGGCGGCCTGATCCCGCAATACCTGAGCGGCGCGCCGGGCGCGCGCGAGTTCTTCGCGCGGCTCGAGCCCACGGCTGGCGGGTATTCCGGGTTCAACCTGCTGCTCACCGACGCCGGGTCGCTCTGGTACGGCTCGAACCGCGCCGCGCCGTTTGCGCGCCAGCTCCTGCCCGGCGTCTACGGCCTCTCGAACGAGCTGCTCGACACGCCGTGGCCGAAGCTCACGCGCGTCAAGGCGCGCTTCCGGGAGTGGCTCGCGAAGCCGGACGGCACGGCGGCGGGCCTGTTCGCGTTGCTCGCCGATCGCACCCAGGCCGGCGACGCCGACGCCCCGCAGCCGACCGGCGGGCTGCCGCGCGAGTGGCAGCGGATCCTGTCGGCGCCCTTCGTGGTAAACCCGGCCTATGGCACGCGCTGCTCGACCGTGGTGCTGCTCGAGCCGGACGGCGGGCTCACCCTCGCCGAGCGGCGCTTCGACGCCGCGGGCGAGCCCGCCGGTGAAGGTGAATTCCGGCTGAACGCGCGCGAGTGGCCGTGAGTTAAGTAGCGCGGGCGCGGAACCGGCGCGGCGCGGCGCGCTCTGACTAATGAAGAGCGGCGAGCGGGTGCGCTCGCGAGGCTCTAGAATCCGATGAATTTTCCTTACCGCACGTCGAGATGGCGCAGCGCTTCAGCATGCCCCGGACTCGCCCACGGTACCGGCGAGGCCCGGCGCTCGCCGTGTGCCTGCTCGCGGCATTCGGCTGCACGGCCGGACCGGTACGCGCCGCAGGCGTCAACGTCGAGGTGCGCGGCGTCGACGAGACGCTGCGCGCCAACGTGCTCGCATACCTGAGCTTCGAGCGCTACAAGAAAGGCGGCGTCGATCTCAACGCCGATATGATCGAGCGGCTGCACAACCGGGTCGAGCGCGAGGTGCAGGAGGCGCTGCGCCCCTACGGCTACTACGAGCCCCAGGTGAGCTCCGCCGTCACCGATCTCGGCAGGGGCGACTGGCGCGTGGTGGTCGACATCAAGCCGGGCCGGCCGGTGGTGGTGGCCAGCATCGACGTGAAAGTGACCGGCCCGGGGGAGACGGATCCGCTCTTCGTGCACATTCTCAGCCATCCGCCCCTCAAGTCCGGCGAGCGTCTCAACCAGGCGGCCTACGACGGCCTCAAGTCCGACCTGCAGCGTACCGCGGCAACTTACGGCTACTTCGACGCCAAGCTCACCCGCAACGAATTGCTGGTCGACCCGCCCAACTACACGGCGCGCATCGCGCTCGAGCTCGAGACCGGCGAGCGCTATCACTTCGGCCCGACCACCATCACCCAGGACGTCGTCAAAGAGAGCCTGGTACGCCGCTACCTGCGTTACCACGCGGGCGATCCCTTCGACCTGACGCAGGTGCTGCGCACCCAGTTCGCGCTCGACGACACGCAGTACTTCGCCAACCTCGAGGTGCGGCCGGGCACGCCCGATCCCGCCACCCATCTGGTGCCGGTCGACATCCGTGCCGACCCCAACCGGCGCCACCGCTACTCCCTCGGCGCCGGCTACGCCACCGATACCGGTGCGCGCGCCACGCTCGGCTTCGAGGACCACCGCATCAACTCGAGCGGGCAGAGCTTCAGCGTCACCGCGCAGTTCGCGCAGGTCACGCGCTACAACGTGGTGACCAGCTACATCTTCCCGGTCGGCGACCCGGCGCTCGAGCATCTCGCCCTCAACGGCAATATCGAGCA
Organism: Steroidobacteraceae bacterium; assembly: GCA_035631515.1. Lineage (GTDB taxonomy): Bacteria > Pseudomonadota > Gammaproteobacteria > Steroidobacterales > Steroidobacteraceae > 13-2-20CM-66-19. Next base: position 24,081 of record DASQIP010000134.1, on the reverse strand, counting down.
GCAGACGCTCGCCGACGTGACCGCCTACACCCAGTCGGTGGGACCGAGCTTCACCCTGGTGAAGGGCGGCTGGCAGACGCTGTGGAAGGTGAACGTGGTCCGCACCAGAAGCGAGGACGTGAACCAGACCCGGACCGACCGGCTGCTGGTGCCGGAGCTCGATATCGCCTCGGTGCCCAAGGACTATCTCGGCGAGCCGCTGTTCCAGTATCCGTTCGTCGCCCAGATCCGCGGCTCCGACTCGGTGCTCGGGTCGGACTCGAACTTCATCCAGGCGCACATGCAGCTCGAGAACACGTTCCACCTGGGAGGGCCCTGGCACCTGCTGCTGCGCGAAGAGGCCGGCGCGAGCCTGGTGTCGAAGTTCTCCAGCCTGCCGACCATCTACCGCTTCTTCGCCGGCGGCGACAACAGCGTGCGCGGCTTTTACTACAACGAGCTGTCGCCGACTGAGCCGGTGTGCGCGCCGCCACCCGCCGGCATGAGCAAGGTCAATGCCGGCGGCAGCTGCACGGCGGGGCCCGTCCCCGGCCAATTCATCAAGGTCGGCGGCAAATTCCTGGCCACCGGCACGGTCGAGGTGGTACACGACCTGCCGCGCAACCTGGGGCTGGCGGCGTTCCTCGACTACGGCAATGCCTTCGACCATCGCGGCCGGCAACTGCTGTACACCGACGCCGGCGGGCTCGATCACTTCGGGCCGCTGCTGGAGTATTCGGTCGGCGTCGGCATCCGCTTCCGCACGCCGGTGCTGACGCTCGGCGTCGACGTCGCCGAGCCGCTGTCGCGCAACGCCGGCCCGCGGCTGCACATCAACTTCTCGCCGAAGCTGTGAGGACCTGAGCCACCGTGCGGCGCCTCGTCATACTCTTCGCCGCCTGCCTGCTGGTGCTGGTGATCGTGGTGGTGCCGGCCACCCTGATCGGCGCCGCGGTGTTCACCGAGCCCGGGCTCAAGTTCCTGGTGCGGCACATCCCGCAGCGCTTCGGCTCGGGGCCGGGTGCGGTCCGCCTCGTCATCACCGGCGTCACGGGTACGCTGGCGCGCGGCGTGCACGCCGAGCGCGTCGAGATCGATCACGAGCTGGTGCACCTCACGTTCGAGGGAATCGACGGGCGCGTGGCGCTGGCGCCGCTGCTGCTGCAGACCATCCGCTCGCCCGATGCCAGGGTGCACAGCGCGCTCATCGAGGTGAAGCGGCGCACCCGGCAGGTGCCGCCCTCGCCGCCCGTGTTCCTGCCGCGCTGGCTGCTGATCAGCGCCGAGCACACCGTCGTCGACGAGGGGGTGCTGACGGTCTACAACGGCGTGCGCCTCGAGGCCACCCACATCACCACCGCGGGGGTTCTCAGGCACCGCTCGATCCGCTTCTTCCAGGCACAGGGTAACCTGGGTGACGCGCGCGTCGATGCGATCGGGGAGCTCACGGCACGCGAGCCGCTCGGCATCGAAGGCGAGGGTCACATCGAGTGGAAGCCGGCCGGACAGCCGGCCTGGCGCGTCGACGGCTCAGGGCGCGGCGACCTGAACGCGCTCAAGCTCAGCGCGCATGCCTTGAGCCCGTTCCGCGCCGATTTCACCGGCCAGGCGCTCGACCTGACCCGCCAGTGGCACATCGTCGGGGACGCGAACGTCGAGAACTTCGACCTGCGCGCCTGGGGAATCTCGGGGCCGCTCGGTGTCGTGAAGGCGCGCCTCGCGGTCGCCTGGAGCGGCGCGGGCTTCAGCGGCCGCGGCAAGGTCGACCCGACGGGCCTGCATGCCGGAGACTTCGACGCCGAGTTCGACGGCTCCTACGCGGCATCGGTGCTCACGGCGAAGCACATGGAGGCACGCCACCCCTCGGGCGCGCACGCGGTCGGCGCCGGCACCTTCGCCATCGTGCCGCACGGCCCGCGGCTCAATCTGAGCGGCAGCTGGCAGGACTTCCGCTGGCCGCTCGTCGGACCGCAAGCGCTGGTGACGAGCGCCGCGGGCACGTTCACGCTGGCGGGAATACTGCCGTACCAGGTGCACGCGCAGGCTGCGGCGGCCAGCGCCGCCGGCGTCGCGGCGAGCGATGTCGACGTGACCGGCACGCTCGGCAAGGACGGCCTCACCTTCGATCATGCCGAGCTCGGCCTGCTCGAGGGGCACGCCAGCGCGAGTGGCGCCGTGACCTGGGCGCCGCACCCGAGCTGGTCGGTCGCGGGGCAGCTCAACGGCATCAACCCGGCGCCGTTGCGCGCCGACTTCCCGGGCAGCGTCAGTCTCGCGCTCGCCGTGTCCGGCCAGAGCTTCGATCCGAGCGGCGACCTCACCGTCGCGGCCGCGAATCTGACCGGGAAGCTGCGCGGCGCGCGCGTGAGCGGCGGCGGCTCGGTGAGCCGCGCGGGCGGCACCTGGAGCTTCGACCGGGTGCGCGTAGGGCTCGGCGGCACGAGCCTCGCGCTCGACGGCCGCGCCGGCGCGCTGCTCGATCTGCGCTTCGCGCTCGCGAGCTCGGATCTCGGTCAGCTGCTGCCCGGGAGCCGCGGGCAGCTCAACGCCAGCGGCACCCTGCGCGGCACGACCGCCGACCCGGCGGTCGCCGGCAGCGCCCACGGCAGCGCGCTCAGCTACGCGGGGTTCGCGGTCGAGCGGCTCGATGCCGACATCGACTTCAACGCGGCCGACCGCGAGCGGCCGACCAGGATCGACGCGCGCGCGACCAACCTGAGCTACGCGCGCCACACGATTCAGGGCGCGTCCTTCACGGTGTCGGGGCCGCCGGCCGCCTATCGGGCGCGTCTCGAGGCACACGCCGCGGGACTCGCGCTCGCGGCCGAGGCCGCCGGCGCCTATGCGCACGGGGCCTTTCAGGGCCAGCTCACCGCGCTCGGCCTCAAGGGGAGCGATGCGCTCGACCTCGCGCTCGAGCACCCGGTCGATCTCGCCGCCTCGGCGGAGCACGCGCGGGTCGAGTGGCTGTGCCTCGCGGGCACGCCCGGCAGCATGTGCCTTGATGCGGACTGGAGCCTGCAGCGCTGGTCGACGACGTTCATGAGCAACCAGCTGCCGCTGAGTGCGCTCACCGCCGGCATGACGCCCGCGGTGCAGTACCAGGGCACGGTGGATCTGCTGCTGCGCGCAGCGGGCGGCGCATCCGCGCCCGCCACCGGGACGCTGCGCGCGCACCTGAGCGAGGCGGTGCTCTCGCACACGCTGCTCAGCAAGAGAGTCGAGCACACGCGCATCGGCTCCGGCACCGTGACCGCCACCGCCACGCCGGACGCCGTCAGCTTCGCGGCCGTACTCGAGGACGGCGAGGTCGGCACCGTCCGTGCCCGCATCGACGCGCAGCGCGGCAGCGGCGAGTGGCAGGCCATGCCGCTCTCGGGCGCGGTGCATGCCGAGACCTCCGAGCTCGGGCTGCTGGAGCTCTACTTCCCCGAAATCGATCGCGCCGCCGGCGCGCTGCACGCCGACGTCAACGTGGCCGGCACGCTCGGCGCGCCGCAGCTCAACGGCGTGGTGAGGCTCTCCGGCGGCGAGCTCGACCTCTATCAGGTGAATCTCGGGCTGCGGCAGGTGACGCTCGAAGCGCACCTCACGGACGGCGGCCTCGACTTCAGCGGCAACGCCCACGCCGGCGGCGGCAGCGCCGCGGCCACCGGCCATCTCGAGTGGCACAACCTCCTGCCGTACGGCAAGTTCCACCTCGAGGGCAGCAATCTGCGCGTGGCGGACACTCCCGAGGCGCAGATCGACGCCTCTCCGGACCTCGGCTTCGCGGTCGACGGGCGGCGCATCGAGGTCACGGGCACGGTCACGGTCCCGTACGCGAAAATCCAGCCGAAGGACATCACCAACGCGGTACGCGCCTCGGCCGACGAGGTGATCGTCGGCGAGCAGGCGCCGGACCCGGCGGAGCGCTTCGAGGTGATGAGCACCATCACGCTCACCCTCGGCGACAAGGTCTCGGTCGATGCCTCGGGCCTCACCGGCCGTGTCACCGGCAGCGTCACCATCAAGACCGGTTACGACGCCATTACGCGCGCGAGCGGCGAGCTTTCGGTGGCGAACGGCATCTACCTCGCCTATGCGCGCAAGCTCGACATCCAGCGCGGCCGGCTCATCTTCACCGGCGGCCCGATCGACGATCCGGGCGTCGACCTGCGCGCCCAGAAGCAGTTTCCGGACGTAACCGCCGGAGTCAACGTGCGCGGCACGCTGCAGCAGCCGCGCTTGTCGTTCTTCTCCGACCCGCCCCTGCCCCAGTCGCAGATCGTCTCGCTGATCCTCTCGGGCAGCGCCTCGCAGGCGACCCAGAGCGCGAGCAACGCGGCCCTCGGCCAGGGAGCCGCGCTGCTCGCGGCGCAGGTGGGCTCGCACGTCGGAATCCCCGACGTGAGCCTCGAGACCGATCCGCTCGCCAACGAGACCTCGCTGGTGCTCGGCCGCTACCTCACGCCGCGCCTGTACGTGAGTTACGGCGTGAGTCTCACCGAGACGCTCAATACGCTCAAGCTCCGCTACACGCTCGGCGACCACTGGGTGGTGCGCACCGAGCTCGGCACCGCGCGCGGCGCCGACCTGGTCTACACCATCACCAAGTAGCCCGCGGCTGCCACGGCGGCGGCGCCAGCCGCGCTCGCGCCAGGCGGCGGGCCGCGGTGGCGACGGCGAGCGTCTTGACTCGTATGCATTAATATGCAAACAATGCGCATCTTTATGCACATGAGCCGGATGCACCCGTGCTGAACGACACCGAGCAACTCGAGCGCCGGGGCGCCATCGTGCGCATCCTGCGCGCGGGCCTGGTGCGCAAGCAGCAGGACCTGGTGCGCCTCCTCAAGAGGGAAGGGCACGATGCCACCCAGTCCTCGATCAGCCGCGATCTGCGGAACTTAGGCGTGCTCAAGGCGAGCGGCCGCTACGTGCTGCCGCCGGACGAGCTGCAGCGCGCCAACGGCGACTTCGCCACGCTCGCGCAGTTCGTGCGCGAGCTGCGCCGCGCCGGCCCCTCGATCACGGTGCTGCGCACCACGATCGGCGCCGCGCAGTCGGTCGCGGTAGCGATCGACAAGGCCGAGTGGCCCGAGGTCGCCGGCACGATCTCGGGCGACGACACCATCTTCATCGCCACCGCCAACGCGCGCGCGCAGGATGAGCTCATCACCCGCTTGCGCGCCCTCTTCAGGACCTGACCCATGTCGGCAAGCCCAGGCAGCGCCCCGGGTGCGGGCACCACCCCCATCGTCCTCGCCTACTCCGGCGGCCTCGACACCTCGTTCCTGGTGCCGTGGATCGCGGAGGTCCACCGCCGCCCGGTGATCACCGTCACCGTCGATACCGGCGGCATCGACGCCGCGACCGCGCGCACGCTCGCCGAGCGTGCCCGGGCGCTCGGCGCCGTGGCCCACCACCAGATCGACGCGCGCGCCGACTATTTCGAGCAGGTGCTGCGCTTTCTCATCATGGGCAACGTGCGGCGCGGCCAGCTCTACCCGCTGTGCGTCGGCGCCGAGCGCGTCATGCAGGCGCAGACCATCGCCCGCATGGCGCGGCAGCTCAAGTCCGACACCGTCGCGCACGGCTGCACCGCGGCGGGGAACGACCAGGTGCGCTTCGAGGTCGCGCTGCGCACGCTGGCGCCCGACCTGGCGGTGCTCGCCCCGGTGCGCGACCGCGCCTTCAAGCGCTCGGAGGAGCTCGACTACCTGAAGTCGCGCGGGCTCCCCGTGCCGCCCACGGGCGCGCGTTACTCGGTGAACCGCGGGCTGTGGGGCGTCACCATCGGCGGCCAGGAGACGCTCACCTCGGGCGGCAGCATCCCGGACGACGCCTGGCTCCTGACCCGCGATGCCTTCACGCGCACCCGCGAGCCTGCGCGCCACGTCCTCGGCTTCGTGAAGGGACGCCCGGCCTCGCTCGACGGCCGCGCCGCCTCGGCGGTCGAGATCATCGAGCAGCTCGAGACGCTCGCTGCGCCCTTCGGCATCGGCCGCGGCATCCATCTCGGCGACACCATCATCGGCACCAAGGGCCGGGTGGCATTCGAGGCACCGGCCGCCGAGGTGTTGCTCACCGCGCACCGCGAGCTCGAGAAGCTCACGCTCACCGGGCGGCAGCAGCGCATCAAGGAGCTCGTGGTTGCGCCGTACGGCGACCTGGTGCACGAGGGCCAGCTGCTGGATCCGGTGTGCCGCGACATCGAAGCGCTGCTCGCCTCCTCGCAGGAGCGCGTGACCGGCGAGGTGCGCCTGAAGCTGCAGACGGGAAATCTGTTCGTCGAGGGAGTCGAGTCGCCCTACTCGCTCATGGCGGCCTCGCGCGGCGTGTACGGCGAGGCGGCCGGCGAGTGGTCGGCGGCGGACGCACTCGGGTTCTCGCGCATCGTCGCGCTGCCGGGCCTCTTCTACGCGCGCGCCGGCGAGCGCGCGGCGGGGGAGCGCTGAGATGGTCAGCATGCGTTCCGTCATCGTCGACAAGCTCGCCTCGGTCACCCAGGCCTGCGGACTGGCGCACGAGGTGCGCATCTCGGCCGACATCCCGGCGGAGGAAGGCGTGGTGATCGTGGTCGAGGTGCTCAACAACAAGTCGACCTACAACACCCTCGAGCTGGTGAGCGGCCGCATGGCCAAGGTCGGCAAGGGCGACATCGTCGCCGGCGCGCTCGGCCACCGCCAGGCCCTGTTCGGCTACTCCGGGCACGTGCCCGAGTCACTCGAGCCCGGTGACGTCATCCAGATGCTCAACATCGGCGGCGTGCTCGGCGTCTGCGATTCGATCAACCCCGAGAAGGGCAAGCCCTTCGACTGCCGCGTGCTCGGCGTCGCCCTCAACTTCCCCTACCTCGGCGAGCGCATCGGCGTGCCGGCGCGCGCCGGCTACCAGCGCCTCGATGCCAATGCCGCGCTCGAGACGCGCGGCGTGCCGGTCGTGGCCCTGGCCGGCAGCTGCATGGAGGCCGGCAAGACGGCCGCCGCCTGCGCCATCATCTCCCGCATGCGCCACCGCGGGCTCACGGTCGACGCCTTCAAGGCGACCGGCGTGTCGCTGCGGCGCGATATCCTCGCGATGGAGGACGCCGGCGCGCGGCGCTGCGCGATCTTCACCGATCTCGGCGTGGTCACCACGACGCGCGCCAACGGCCCGGCGCTCACCCGCACCATGCTGACCGAGCTCGCCGCCGGCAAGCCCGACGTCCTGGTGTTCGAGCTCGGCGACGGCATTCTCGGTACCTACGGCGTGGATGCCATCCTCGAGTGCCCCGACATCCGCAGCGCGCTCACCGGCGTGGTGCTCTCCGCCAACGATCCGGTCGCGGCCTGGGGCGGCGTGAAGCTGCTGCGCGAGCGCTTCGGAATCGAGCCGTGCGTGGTGACCGGCCCCTGCACCGACAACCAGGTGGGAGTCGAGATCATCACGAAGCAGATGGGGGTCGTGGGCTGCAACGCGATCTCCAGCGCCGCGGCGCTCGGCGACCGCGTGATCGAGGCGCTCGGGCTCGCGGCGGCCGCGGCCGCATGAGCGCGACCCACGTGAGCGCGCGCGGCGCCCGCACCCCGGCGGTGGTCCTCGGCGGCACCGGTTACGTGGCCGGAGAGCTGCTGCGCCTGATCGCCGGCCATCCCAACCTCGAGCTGCTCGCGGTGATGTCGGAGGGCTCGCCCGGCGAGCCGGTCGCGGGCGCATTTCCGCACCTCGCATCCGCCTATCCCGAGACGCGTTTCCGCGCGCTCGGCGAAGTGACCCGGCTGCTCGCCGAGACGCCGGCGTCGGCGGTGTTCTCCGCGGCTCCCCACGGGGTCTCCGCCGGCCTCATCGAGGCGGTGCTCGCGGCGACCGCCCGTGCGGGCACGAGCGCGCGGATCGTCGACACCTCGGCCGACTTCCGCTACCCGTCCTCGGAAGCCTACGGCCGGGTGTACGGCCACGCACATCCGGCGCCGGCGCGGCTGCGGGAGTTCAGCTGCGCGCTGCCCGAGCACCTCGCGGAGCTCGGGACCCCGCACGTCGGCCACCCGGGATGCTTTGCCACGGCGGTGCTGCTCGCCGCGGTACCGTTGCTCGCGCTCGGGATCATCGAGCCGACGCTGTTCGCGAGCGGTGTCACCGGCAGCACCGGCTCGGGCCGCAAGCCGGTCGACGGCACGCACCATCCGCTGCGCCACGGCGATCTCTACGGCTACAACGCGCTCGCCCACCGGCACGCGCCGGAAATCGTCGCGGGCGCGCGCGCGGCGACCGGCGTCGAGGCCGAGCTCGCCTTCGTACCGCACTCGGGGCCCTTCGCGCGCGGCATCCACGTCACGGTGCAGGCGCGCCTCACGCGCGCACTCGACGCGCGGGAAGCGCGCGGCGCGCTCGCGGAGTATTACGCCCGCGCGCCCTTCGTACGGGTTGGCGAGCGCGCGCCGCACGTGAAAGAAGTGGTGGCCAGCAACTACGCGCACCTGTCGGCGGCCGCCGACGGCCGCACCATCGCCGTCATGTGCGCGATCGACAATCTCGTGAAGGGTGCCGCCGGCGGCGCCCTGCAGTGGATGAACCGCATGCTGGGACTGCCCGAGACCACGGGGCTCGCCCAGCCGGCGCCGGGCTGGACCTGAAGGACAGGCGTCCATGGCGAAGCGATCCCAGACGGCAAGTGTGGCAGCGAACGGCACGCGCCCGACGGTGAAGCCGCCCGCGCGCGACTTCCAGGCGCAGGTGTTCGCGCAGTATCCGGTCGAGATCGCCTCGGGCGAGGGCGTGTGGCTCACGAACACCCGCGGCGAGCGGCTGCTCGATCTGTACGGCGGGCATGCGGTCGCGGGCCTCGGCTACGCGCACCCCGCCTGGACCGCGGCGCTCGCCGCCCAGGCGCAAGTCTGCCAGTTCCAGAGCAACGCCGTGGCCATGCAGGTGCGCGCCAAGGCGGCGCGCCGCCTGGTGCGCTTCTCGAAGCTCCCCTTCGGCAGCGTGTTCTTCGTCAACAGCGGCGCCGAGGCGAACGAGAATGCCCTGAAAGTCGCGCTGCGCATGACGGGGCGCGCGCACATCGCCGCCGTCGAGGGCGGCTTTCACGGGCGCACCGCGGCGGCCGGCGCCGTCACCTGGGGCGCGCAGGCGAAGTGGTACGGCTTTCCACGCACCCCGTTCGACGTCAGCTTCATTCCCCGCGGCGCGCCCGAGGGGATCGCCGCGCACGTCACCACCGACACGGCCGCGGTGATCGTCGAGCCGGTGCAGGGGCTGGCCGGCGCGGTGGCGCTCGGCAAGCCGTTCCTCGCGGCGCTGCGCGCGCGCTGCGACGAGGTCGGCGCGCTGCTCGTCTTCGACGAGGTACAGTGCGGCATGGGCCGCACCGGCGAGCCGTTCGCCGCCAACCTTTACGGCGTGCGGCCCGACATGCTCACCGCCGCCAAGGCGCTCGGCAACGGTTTTCCGGTCGCGGCGCTCCTGATGTCGCCGCTGGTATCGGCCTCGCTCCGGACCGAGTCGCTCGGCACCACCTTCGGCGGCGGGCCCATGGCCTGCGCGGCGGTGAACGCGGTGCTGGCGGCCATCCGCGAGCAGCGGCTGCTCGAGCGCGTGCGCCGCATCGGCGCCTACATCCGCCGCAGCTGCGTGCTCGGGCCGGTGAGCGGCGTGCAGGGCGCGGGCCTGCTCGTGGGGCTGCGCACCACGCGGCCGGCGCAGGAGATCCAGGCGGAGCTGCTCGAATGCGGCATCCTCACCGGCACCTCGAGCGACGCGCAAGTGCTGCGGCTGCTGCCGCCCTACATCCTCGAGGAGGAGCACGTCGACCTGCTGCGCGACGCGCTCAAGGATCTCGACGCATGAGGCGCTTCGTCGACCTCGGCGATTTCAGCCGCGACGAGGTGCTCGCGCTCCTCGAGGTCGCGCGGCGCCTCGAGCGCCAACCCGAGCCGCGCGCGCTCGCCGGCAGGATCCTCGGACTCCTGTTCTTCAACCCGTCGCTCCGTACGCTCGCCTCGTTCCAGGCGGCGATGGCGCGCCTCGGCGGCAGCTCCTTCGTCATCAACCCCGGCCACGGCAGCTGGGTGCTCGAGACGCGCCGCGGCGCGCTCATGGACGGTGCCGCGGCCGAGCACGTGCGCGAGGCGATTCCGGCGCTCGCCTCGTACTGCGATGCGCTCGGCATCCGCGTGTTCGCCGAGGGGCGCGACCTCGAGGCCGATCTCGCCGAGACCACCTTCAACAGCATGGCGGAGCTCACCGACAAGCCGCTCATCAACCTCGAGTCGGCGCTCAACCATCCCTGCCAGGCGCTCGCCGACTGGAAGACGCTGGATGACCTCGCCGTGCCGCGTGCCGGGCGCTTCGTGCTCTCCTGGGCGTGGCATCCGCGCGCGCTGCCGCTGGCGGTGCCGGCCGCGGCGCTGCACATGGCTTGCTTACGCGGCATGGAGGTGATCGTGCTGCGCCCCGAGGGCTTCGCGCTGCCCGCCGCGGTGATGGAGCGCGCGCAGCGCGCCGCGGCCAGCGCCGGCGGCTCGGTGCGCGAGACCAGCGTGCGCGAGGAAGCGCTCGAGGGCGCCGACATGCTCTACGTCAAGGAGTGGGGCGCGACCGCCTGCTACGGCGATGCGGCGGGCGATGCGCGGCTGCGCGGCCCGCTCACGGGCTGGTGCGTGCGCAACGACTGGTTCGCGCGCACCGCGCCCGACTGCCGCGTGATGCACTGCCTGCCGGTGCGGCGCAATACCGCGATCGCGGACGAGGTGCTCGACGGCCCGCGCAGCGCGGTGCAGCGCGAGGCCGCCAACCGCCTGAGCGTGCAGACCGCGGTGCTCCACCAGCTGCTGAAGTCGTGAAGACCGGGAAAAGCGCATCATGATCATGCATCGAGGCGATCAGACTCTCGCAATCCGTGCGCTCAAGAGCGCCGCGCCCTATATCCGCATGTACAAGGGCAAGACCTTCGTAGTGAAGGCGGGCGGCGGCGTGTTCGCCGACGCCGAGTCCACCCGCTCCCTGGTCGAGCAGATCGGGATCCTCCATTACTTCGGCGTGCGCGTGGTGCTGGTGCACGGCGGCGGGCCGCAGCTCACCGAGCTGCTGGCCGCCCTCGGCGTGCCGGACCGGATGGTCGAGGGCCGCCGCGTGACGGATGCGCGCTCGATCGAGGTCACCGCCATGGTGCTGAATGGCCTCATCAACACCCGGGTGCTCGCCATGTGCCGCGATCTCAACGTCGATGCGGTCGGGATCAGCGGCGTGGACGCCGGCCTGGTACGCGCCCACAAGCGCCCGCCGGTGCGTTTGAGCGCCGACGGCGCGCCCGTCGATTTCGGCTACGTCGGCGACATCGACGCGGTCGACACCACGGTGCTGAAGAAGCTGCTCGACAACGGCCTGATGCCGGTGGTCAGCCCGCTGTCGGCCGACGAGAACGGCACGCTCCTCAACATCAACGCCGATACCGTGGCCGCAGCGCTCGGCGCGGCGCTCGGCGCCGAGAAGCTCATCCTCTGCACCGGCACGCCGGGAATACTGGGCTCCGTGAGCGATCCCGGCTCACTCATCTCCTATACGGACCTCGCGGGACTGAAACGCCTGCGCGAGTCGGGCCAGATCGCCGACGGCATGCTGCCGAAGGCCAAGGCCATCGAGGATGCGATCCGCGGCGGCGTGCGCCGCGTGCACGTCGTGTCCTACCGCTCGCCCGAAGGAATACTGGGCGAGGTGTTCACCAACGAGGGTACCGGGACGCTCATCGTCGCCGACGTCAATGCGCTCACCCCGGCCGAGCAGCAGCAGGGTGCGCCATGAGCCGCCTGTGGGACAAGGGCACGCCGCTCGATGAGCGGGTGCTGCGCTACACGGCGGGCGAGGACCACGCGCTCGACGACCGCCTGGTGCCCTACGACGTGCGCGCCTCGATCGCGCACGCCGAGATGCTGAATGCGCAGGGGTTGCTGTCGCTCACCGACCTCGACGCCATCCGCGACGGCCTCGAGGCGCTCGCCGACGAGCATCGCCGCGGCCTGTGGCAGGTCGAGCTCGCCGACGAGGACGGGCAGACGGCGCTCGAGCGGCGCCTCACCGAGCGCATCGGCACCGCCGGGGCGCGCATCCATCTCGGCCGCTCACGCAACGACCAGGTGCTCACCGCACTGCGCCTCTATCTGCGCGAGGCCATCGAGGACCTGGAGGCCGGCGCACTCGAGGTGGCGGAGGCGCTGGAGGAGCTCGGGGTGCGCGAAGGCGGCACCGCGCTCCCCGGCTACACACACATGCAACAGGCGATGCCGAGCTCGGTGCCGCTCTGGGCCCAGGGCTTCGCCGCCGAGATCCGCGACGACGCGCAGGGCCTGACCGCGGTCGCGCGCCGCATCTCGCGCAGTCCGCTGGGATCCGCGGCCGGATACGGTACCCCGGGGCTGCCCATCGACCGCGAGGCGACGCGCGCCGCGCTCGGTTTCGCGGCGGTGCAGGAGCCGGTCACCGCCGTGCAGCTGTCGCGCGGCAAGGCCGAGGCGCAGCTGCTGTTCGAGATCACGCTCCTCATGCAGGACCTGGGCCGCTTCTGCGCCGACGTGCTGCTCTACGCGACGCACGAGTTCGGCTTCGTCACGCTCCCGGATGCCTTCACGACCGGCTCCTCGATCATGCCGCAGAAGAGGAACCCCGACGTGTTCGAGCTGATCCGCGGCCGCTCGGCCACGGCGCTCGGCTGCCTCACCGAGGCGATCGGTGTGTGCGCAAAGCTGCCCTCGGGCTACAGCCGCGACCTGCAGCTGCTCAAGTTCCCGCTGTTCCGCGGCATCGACTTAGGGCTCGAGACGCTCGCCATCCTGCCGCCGGCGATTGCCGCCCTGCGCTTCCGGCCTGAGGCGATCAAGCTCGACCCCGCGATCAACGCGGCCGAGGAGGCCAACCGCCTGGCGGTGCGCGAAGGCATTCCCTTCCGCGAGGCCTACCGGCGCGTGGCGGCGCAACTCAAGTAGGAAAGACGCATGGTCAAGCTGCTCGGGATATCGGGAAGCCTGCGCCGCGCCTCCTACAACGCGGCGCTGCTCACCGCCGCGACGCGCCTCGTGCCGCCCGATGCCCAGCTCGCGGTCGCGAGCATCCGCGGCATTCCGCTCTATGACGGCGACCTCGAAGCGCAGGGAATCCCTCCGGCCGTGGCCCAACTCAAGGACGCGGTAGCGGCCGCCGCCGGCGTGCTGCTCGTGACCCCGGAATACAACAACAGCATTCCGGGTGTCTTCAAGAACGCGATCGACTGGCTGTCGCGCCCGAACGCCGACATCAGGCGCGTGTTCACCGGCCGGCCGTTCGCGGTGATCGGCGCCTCGCCCGGCGGTTTCGGCACGACCCTCTCCCAGGCGGCATGGCTCCCGGTGCTGCGCACGCTCGGCGTACAGTTCTGGGCCGGCGGCCGGCTGCAGGTGTCGCGCGCCGGCTCGGTGTTCGACGAGACCGGCAACCTCAAGGACGCGAGCGTGGAGGAGCAGCTGAAGCAGTTCCTCGCCGGCTACGTGGCGTTCGTGCGGCGCGCTTCCGCTTAAGCGCCTTCGAACACCTCCGGCGCCGCGCGCGCAAACTCCGGCAGCGCCTCGAGGTGCGCCGAGATCTGCCGCAGCCTCGGATAGGGCGCGAGGTCGCAGTGATAGCGGCGCGCGTTGTACATCTGCGGCACGATGCAGACGTCGGCCAGCGTCACCGCCGTGCCGTACATGTGGCGCCCGTCGCCGGTGGTCCGGCTCACCTCCTTCTCGAGCGCCTCGAAGCCGCGCCCGATCCACTGCGCGTACCAGGCATCGACCTTGCGGTCGTCCAGCTCGAGCGTCCCCCTGAGGTATTTCAGCACCCCGGAGTTGTTGAGCGGGCTGATCTCGCAGGCGATGGCCAGCGCGAGCGCACGCACCAGCGCACGCCCCGGCGGGTCGCGCGGCAGGAGCGGCGGCTGCGGACAGGTCTCCTCGAGGTACTCGATGATGGCCAGCGATTGCGTGAGCGGGCGCTCGCCCTCGACGAGCACCGGCACGAGGCCCTCGGGGTTGAGTGCCAGATATTCCGCCGAGCGCTGCGCGCTCTTCAGCAGGTCGACCGCCACGGTCTCGTAGGGCAGGCCCTTGAGGTTGAGCGCGATGCGCACGCGGTAGGAAGCGGAGCTGCGGTAGTAGTGATAGAGCTTCATGCGGGCTCTGTGATGGTGTTGCGCAGCACCTCGAGTCCCTCGATCCCGCCCTCGAGGCGGTCGCCGGCCTTGAGCGGTCCGACGCCGGAGGGCGTGCCGGTGAAGATGAGGTCGCCGGCCTCGAGCGTGTAGAGCGTCGAGAGCTCGGCGATCAGGTGCGGCACGTCGTTGAGCATCTGGCCGAGGTCCGAGTCCTGTCGCGTCTCGCCGTTGAGGCTGAGCCAGATACGGCCGCGCGACAGGTGGCCGCGTGCGGCGGGCCGGATGGCCGCGACCGGCGCGGAGTGATCGAATCCCTTGGCGACGTCCCAGGGCTCGCCGCGGTCCTTGGCGGCGCGCTGCAGATCACGGCGCGTCAGATCGTTGCCGGCGGCGTAGCCGAACACGTGGCCGAGCGCCTGGGCCGGCGCGATGGCCCGCCCGGCGCGGCCGATCGCCACGACCAGCTCGATCTCGTAGTGGAAGTTGGCGGTGCGCGGCGGGTAGGGAATCGCCGCACCGTTCGCCACCACGGCGTCGGCGGGCTTCATGAAGAATACCAGCGGCGAGCGCTGCGGATCGCGGCCGAACTCGCGAATGTGGTCGGCGTAGTTCAGGCCGACGCAATAGATGCGGCGCACCGGGAAGCGTCCGCCGCCCTCGACCGCGACCGCCGGCGTCGCCGGCGCCGGAAAAACGAACTCGCTCATCGGCTGAAGATTGCCACCGCGCGAACCGCTAGACTAGCTGCATGAGCATCTGGCGCATCACGGCAACGCCCGCGGAGCTCAACGAGCGGGGCAGCCGCACGCTCCCCGGCTATCTCGGCATTCGCGTGACCGAGATAGGGCCGGACTTCCTGCGCGCCACCATGCCGGTGAACGAGCGCACGCACCAGCCCTTCGGCGTGCTGCACGGCGGCGCCTCGGTGGCGCTCGCCGAGACGGCCGGGAGCCTGGCGGCGCTGCTGTGCATCGATCCGGACCACATCGCCCTGGGCCAGGACATCAACGCCAATCACCTGCGCAGCATCTCCTCCGGGCTCGTGACCGCCACGGCTCGTCCGTTCCACCTCGGCAGGTCGAGCCACGTGTGGCATATTGAGATTCGCGACGAGCAGGAGCGGCTGGTATGCGTGTCGCGGCTCACGATGGCCGTGGTCGAGCGCCGGCCGCAGGCCTCAGCGCCCCCAGGCGTCAGCGAGAGGTGAGTCATGCCGGACAGCGCAATCCCGTCGATGGCCGCCGACGCGCCGCGCGTCGACGAGTCGCTGGTCACCTACACCAACGTGATCTATGCGCTGCACTCGCTGTCGGTGCTGATCGGGCTCACGACCTTCCACACCATCGTCGGCAGCTTCATCTGGGGCCTGCCGTCGATCATCGCCGTCATCATGAACTACGCGCGCCGTTCGGCCACCCACGGCACGTATCTCGAGTCGCACTTCCGCTGGCAGATCCGCACCTTCTGGTATGCGCTGCTCTGGAGCTTCGCCATCTGGGCCGTCTCGGTGCCGCTCATGCTGATCCTGATCGGCTTTCCGCTCCTGATCCTCGGCCACTACGCGCTGGCGATCTGGATCATCTATCGCATCGCCCGCGGCTGGCTGGCGCTGCGCGACAAGCGTCCCATGTACGTATGAGACGCGCCTGGCCGCTCCTCGCGTTGGCCGCGCTCGCGGCCGGCGGCTGCGGCCAGAAGGGACCGCTCTATCTTCCGGACAAGGTCGGCAAGGTGGTGACGAGCGCGCCGGCCGCGCCGCAGGCACAGCCCGGGCCCGCACCCGCAACTGCACCTGTACCCCCGCCGACGACTCCCGCGAGCGCGCCGTCTCCGGACGCGGCACCCGTGACTGCACCACCTGCGACTGCGCCCACGTCCAAGCCGACCGACAAGGACCAGGAACAGGGCTCGCAGCCGCCGAAGTGACGGCGCCTGGTGCCGATAACCCTTCTCCTCAGGTGAGGTTCGATCCGGCCGACCGCAGACGCGATCGGCCGGACCAGAACGATCACGGTACGTCCACTTTGATCTTGCGCGTTCGGAACTCGACCCGTTTTGGAATGCGGACCGTCAACAAGCCGTCCTTGAGGCTCGCTTCGATCCGCTCGGTTTCAAGCTCGCCACTCAGGACAAAACTGCGCCGATACCTGGTGGTCTGCAGATCCGCATAGAGGGCTGCCATACCTGAGGGCATGGCGATCTCCATATCGCCCTCGATGAGCAGTTCATTGCGGTCGGCCTGGACGTTGAGCTTCTCCTTCGATACGCCGGGCATCTCCGCCTGCACCGTGATCTGATGGGCGTCTTCAAAGATGTCGACCGCCGGAATGAGCACGACTTCCCTTCCACGGGACCTGCTCTCGATGCCCGTCGATTCCTGCGTCGAAACGTCTTGTTTGGCTGTCATGTGGGTCTCCTGATCAGCTCACCGCGATCTGCCGCGGCCGGGCGGCTTCGCGTCTCTGAATCGTGATCTGCAGCACCCCGTCGCGGTACCTGGCTGCAACCCGCTCCGGGTCCACGTCTTCAGGCAGCGTCATCACGCGCCTGAAATCCCCGTCATAGCGCTCGCGCCGGTAATACTCGGCGTTCTCGTTTGCCTCGATCTTGCGGCTGCCGGAGACCGACAGCAGGTTCTGCTGGATGGACACCTCGAGCTTTTTCGGATCCAGCCCGGCCGCGAACAGGTACACATCCACTCGCTCGGGCGTCGCGCCGACGTTGATCGGCGGAAACGTGCCGCGTTGCACGGCACGGATACCGGCGGGCCAGGGTGAGCGTCCGAACAGCTGGCCCACCTCAGTTTCCAGGCGCTTGAATTGGTCGAACAGGTCGGTCTCATAGCCACCGAACAGACTCTCGAACATGGCAGGCACCTCCTCTGGCAGTGGTCTAACGACGGCAAAATAGGCTCACCAGGAGGCGTTTCAAGGGTCCCCCGTGGCTACGTGACCTTTTCGCGTAAAGTCACGCCAAATCAAGCGGTTAATGGTTGCTCCGAGCCCAGGGATGCGCAGCGTGCGCGCTTCAGGGTCGCCGGGGGCTCGATGGGTAATTAAGGCGCGCCGGTCCGCCTGTTATTAGTAGTGAGGGCGGTCTGGCGTATCGGAGGACCCGCCAGATCCGAGACAACCAGCCTGGTGTTCTTCAGTCTCGTCCTGTCTGTATGGCGACCTCATCAAGGCATGCCAGGAAGTCGCAGTGCTTCATGGCGGTCATTTGATGCGACCAGAGCCGGCACTCGGTCGCGGCGCTGAACGGGACGCCGGGCATCCTAAGGGGTCGAGGTCAATTCTCTCCGCTTGCGCCTTAGCCAGAAGACTGGAACGAGAACAGTCAGAATCGTAAGGATGGCCCGAAGACTGCTGGTTAGCCCCAGGTCGGGGAGGTGAAGGCCGATGCCGCCAGACAGCACGCCTCGCGGGACCGCAGGCGACCATTCGAAGCTCGCGTTCGTGGCAGCACCTAGAAGGGCGACCAGCGCGCAGCCGACGATAGGCCAGGTGAGCGGCGCGCCGGACCGCACCGCCAGGAAGCAGGCAGCGGCGGCAGCGGCTATAGGCGCAATCCATACTCCGTAGGCTTGCAGACCTCGCACAACCCAGGGAACGGGGCCGGGGTAAAGAGCGGTGATCCCTAAGACCTGAGTCGCAAAGGCGATCACGGCGACGGCCGCCAGCATCGACAGGACAAACTGCACTGCCAAGGCAAACAACGGCAGCAGGACAAAGGCCAACCACGGCCGCTGCCTGGCCCAGGAGCGCAGTTCGGGGTGCGCGAGGATGTTGGCGATGAGGACATCTTCCGTCCCCAGACGAACAGCCGCCTGGGACTCGCTCTCCGCTTGAGAGAGCCCTGCCGACCGCAGTTCCGCAACGAGATCGGCAAAGTGCGCCTCGATCTCTGCAACCATGCGCTTCACATGGCGAGGGGCTATCCCGGCCCGCAACAGCCGCTGAGACAGACCCTCGAAACGCTGAGTGGTCATATCAGGTGCCCTCCAACAAAGCTCGAACGCCACCGGCAATCCGGCGCCACTCGCCGCTCAATTCATCGAGCCGGCGATTCCCGCGGGGCGTAATTGCGTAGTACACACGAGTGCGCCCGGACACCGTACGCCGGCGGGCCTTCACGAAGCCGCGGCTCTCCATTGCGTGAAGCGCCGGATACAACACGCCCTCCCCAAGGGAGATGGCTTGTCGAGTTGACTCGCGAACGGCGCGAGCGAGCTCATATCCGTACATTTCCCGAGCGCTCAGCAGTCGCAACACCAGGAGCTCGGGAACTCCGGACATCAATGAGGCGTTCTGTGTCAATCCCATACCTCGTATGACGAGGCATACTACCCGCACCGGTACGAATTGCAAGAAGCGGTCAGCTCAGCCCGAGCCTGCGGTCGAACCACCGCGCACGTATTGACTCTTGCGGCGCCGGGAGTGAGCGCCGGACGCAGCCGCGGACGCGGTGGGCCCGCAATTTCGCCTGGGTCCTGACGTGAGTCGCGCCACTCCTAGGGAGAAGGTTGGAGCGTCGACCCGGTGTCGTCCCCGGTTACACTTCGTACATATGCTCGGGCCACGACGGCCGCCGGCAGACCCTGAGACACGTCCATCTTCAACGCCTGCAGGGTTTCGGTTACCCACGGTGGGCTGACGGCGTTAATACGGATGTTGCGCGGCGCTTCCAGCGCGGCCGCTCTAACGAACCCCTCGAGGCCAGCATTCACGAGACTGATGGCTGCACTGCCAGGTATCGGTGCCTGCGCAAGGATGCCGGTTGTTAGCGTGAACGATCCGCCGTCTTCCATGTTGCCGAACCCGAGTCGCACAACGTTCACCTGACCCATCAGCTTGTTGTCAAGGCAAAAGCGAAAGTCGGCGTCGCTCAGCTGGGCGAGGGGAGCAAACTTGGCTTGCCCGGCGGTACAAACGACGGCGTCAAGTTTTCCGAGCGAACGATACACTCGCCGAATACTCTCTAGGTCGGCCATATCGACCTTGACGGTCGAGCTCCGCAGGCTGGCGGAGATGATTTCGTTGCCGGCGGATAAAGCAGCCACCACGGCGCGGCCGATCGTCCCGTTCGCGCCAATGACCAGAATACGCATGGACGGCCTCCTTAGTGTTACCAATCGATGAGCTCGCGGTCCCGAAAGAACCCTCCTGAAGGCGAGCCATCTGGGAGGGTCGCGAGCCACACGATCGTGTCGGCGCCTTTCTGTATCGTTCGAGGTGCTCGCGGTCCGCCCATCTCGGTACGCACCCAGCCCGGGCAGACGGAGTTGACCAACACGTTGGTTCCCCGGCACTCGGCCGCGAAAATGCGCGTCACGGCGTTGAGCGCAGTTTTTGAGATTCGGTAGCCGGGGTCGCCGCTCCCCATATCAGCGAGCTGTCCCATGCCGCTCGACACGTTGACCACTCGCCCATGGCCGCGGGTAAGCATTTGCGGTATCAGGGCCTGGCAGAGAAGAAATGGGCCGAGAGTATTCGTGCGAAAGGTGGTCTCGATAGTCTGCGCGTAGTCAGCGAGCGTCTGAGAGGGCTGGTCATCGTCAATCATGATGCCCGCATTGTTGACGAGCACATCTACATGACCGAACTGGCCAAGGACCGCCTCGGTGAAGCGCTCGATGCTCCGTGTGTCAGCCACATCAAGCGTAGAGAAGACCGCCCGGCAGTTCTTTTCGGCAAGGCTCGCTTGGACCTGTCTCCCTCTGACCTCGTCTCTGCCGCCAACCACGACTCGGTGCCCGCGCCGGGCGAGCTCAATGGCGGTCTCAAGGCCAAGTCCGCGTACGCCGCCCGTGACCACGGCGACCCTGTCTTGATTCGTCATGGACAGCCTTCGATAGGTTCGAACGCATTCAGCCGAATTTGGCGTCGAGCTTCGATCTAGGCGTCATGGTCGTACATCCAAGCCTGCACCGGCTCCGCGCAGACTACGCTACCGGACAGGATAGTCCTCCGAACGACGGTATGTCCGCTCTGGGGCACCTTAGACCGGTGTTACCGCCGGTTTGATACTAGCCCACCTCGTTGAAGTACTTCATCTCCGATCTGGTGAGCGCGCTCGTCTTTCAAACCACCTCCGTGCACTGGGTCGGCGATGCGGACAGCCGGGCCAACAACAGGGGCGGCGTTTGCCAGCCTGGAGATCCTCGATTGCGCGTTGGATTCGGCGGCTGCGCGTCGTTCCTTGTTTGGCCGAGATGACCCAACAAATCCTTTCGTTCCGCGCCAGCGGCGTCAGATCCTTCCAAGCCGCCTGCGTCGTCGCTTGCGAGCGAAGAGCCCTGCACAAGTCCGCCGGAGTTTTGTGCACGGGACCGGGGCTTCCCTCGTTCTTCATAATGCTTGAGCGCGTGTCAGCGATGAGCGTTCGCTGTGAGCGCGTTCCAAGCGGCCAGGGAATCCATGTAGTCCCTCCAATGTGCAATCCGGCGATTCGCCAATATGATAATTGAGCAAAACCGATTGTTGTAACGGACGTCAGTCGCAAGAATTGTCCCGTGCACCTCGTATTCGATGACGACTACTCGGCTGTCGTCTGCCTTATGAACGATTAACTTGTCGGCGGATTGAAGCTCGACATGCTCACAATAGCCTTTGAACTGATCCATCAACTCGGCGCGCCCATTGATAACGCGGGGCCAGCCGGCGATGTCGTAGAGAACCTCGTAGACAATGTTGTTGGCGACGATATCGAAGAAGTGATCACCGTCGACCAGGTCGCCTAACGCCCTCCGAACGAGTTGGAAGTACGGTCGGGCGCCCTCGAACGCTGCATAACTCTGATTCTCCATCATCGTCTCCCTGCGCTCTAGGAGGCTCCGGAAGCACGTACTGGGTGGCCCTCGTCTACTCTGATTGGGCAAGAGTCGGTAACAGCGCCTAGAGCTCTGCGTGAACGTTGGCCAGAAGCAGGCAATGCCAATGATGGTGTGATTTCCGCCAAAGCGGTCGTGCTTCTCGCTTCCACCGCCAGCGCGATCGGACGAGAGTGCGGGCACCTGAACCGCAGCTGACCGACTGACAAGCATTCGCAACGACGCAAATGCCGCAGCATCAGATGCTGCATTTTGGCGACACGGGGAAGTGAGTAAGCCAACACCTACAACTCCAGTGTTTATCCGCCGATGTAGGTCTGCGTGCTGGCGTGATGAAGTCCTGACCCTGTCGCGTACATCATCGCGTGAACGGCGGTGCTTCGACAATGAACCTGCTGGGTCGCCTCGTCAGCCCGATGCGTAAGATCGGACCGTATGCTGCGGTTGCGCTGGTTGTTCCCGGCGGCAGCCTTATTGCACTCTCGCTGTGGTCTTTTCGAAGACAGGCGGGCTCCGCGAACCTCCCGCGTTCCGGCGCCGTCCATCTGGCTATCATCCGTACAACGCTTGCGGCATTCATTGCGCTTATGCCTTTGCTGGCATCTTGTGCCGGCCCAGGCCTGTTCAACATGTCCGACGAATGGTGCGCGAGGCACTCGGATGCGACCGCCGCGCATTGTCCTGCGAATCAAGAGCTCGCGCCGCGGACCGCAAGCCGAGATTGATATTCACTGAGACGCTCCGGGGTCGCGAGCCCGTGAGGACGCGCCCAGATGCCGGGGCCAGTGAGGCGCATGGCGCCGAAACCCATTCGGTTCACTACCAGATCGCCGCCGATTGTGAGGGTTCCTGCGGCTGCGGCAGGTACCTGACGCCGCGCCGTACGCGCCGATGCCAGCGGGCCCGCGAGGCCGCCATGCCAATGGCTGACGCGTTCAGGAGCAACTGGCGGCGCGTCATAGGAGAGGGCTTCATGGGGCGCATGCTATCGCCGTCCGACTTGGAACACTATCGAAAGCACCGCGCACAACGTCTGCTCTGGAGGAACTTGAGTTCAGGTCGCAGGCGACTGTTTCTGACCCAGAGCGCTGTTCGCGGGAGTCATCTCAAAGGTGGTCTCTTTACACCCCATGTGCCCGTGTGACTGGCGATTCTGCGGTTCTGATAAGTGCCGCTGATAGAGGTCCCATCGAGCGATAGTTTTGCGGGGTAATCACCCACCTGGCCAGTGATTACGAGAGTTCCGGTTGCGTCTATTGTCCCGGTCCAAGACTCATAGTCGTTAGTGTGAGAGGAACAGGTTGCCGGGTCTCTTGCTATATCCCAGCAGAAAAAGCCAGTGATGGTTGATCCCTCCTGCGTTTGAACAACGAAGGATTCAGTACCTGTTGTGATGTTGTTTGCGTTCGTCCATGTCCCAGTCCACGTTCCGAGAATCGACAAGATTTTGCCGCTCGTACCGCCTGACCCAACCGCGCTATGAAGCACGACCGGCATCAGCGCTGTGGCCAGGAAAGCAATCAGCCCCGGTAGCCGAACCCTATATGCCTTGAACATGCCGGCCACTAGAGTACGCGCCACTATGTTTCCGCAACAAGGCCGCGGACGATCCGAGCGTATTGACGCGTCGAGAGGTGTGGCCTTGCGCGCGGCCGACTGGGGAACAAGAACGCCTCAGACCGAAGAGCAGCCTGGTCGATCCAGGAAGACACGGCTTCTCGGGTCTGTTCCGTAATCTCGAACTGGACGGGCCGATGCGTCCTTTGCTGCATGACGATGGCCCTGTGAGGCCCGGGCGAATCTGTTGCCTTTCCGCTATAGCACTGGGTGATATACTATGCCCATGCGACGGGTCTTCAAGACCAAGACCTTCAGGCGCTGGAGCCGCAAGGCCAGGATTAGCGATGACGTGCTCTGTGCTGCAGTTGAGGAAATGATGCAGGGCCTGATTGATGCCGACTTAGGAGGACGGGTATTCAAGAAGCGCGTCCCCGTGCCGGGGCGGGGTAAACGAAGCGGTGCTCGGACGATTGTCGGAAGCAACCTTCAGGACCGCTGGTTCTTCCTCTTCGGCTTCGAGAAGAAGGACCGAGAGACGATCGATGCCCGGGAACTGGTAGCCTTGCAAACGATCGCAGCTGCGCTGCTGGCAATGGACCCAAAGTTACTTGAGAAAGCCGTGGCGGAGGATGAGCTTGAGGAGATTTGCCATGAAGAAAAGTCGCCTGCTCGATGAGATGCGTGAGACCGCTCGCGGTCTGGAGCGCCTTGGAGGTCTGGACAAGCAGACCATGCGTGAATTTGACGTTCTGACACTGCCTCCAGTTCAGGAACTCACAGCGAAGCAGATTCGAGCGATCCGCGCACGCAGCCGTGTCAGTCAGGCAGTGTTCGCGGCCATGCTCAACACCAGCGTCTCAACCGTTCAGAAGTGGGAAATCGGGGAAAAGCGGCCGAGCGGCCCGTCGTTGAAGCTCTTGAACGTCATCCAGCGTAAGGGTATCGACGCAATCTCCTGACACGGCCCTGCCCCAGGTCGAAAACTGACCCAAAGCCGCCGGACATCATCCCCAAAAGCTACCCACCCGGACCGATCGACAGCGGCGGACGGTGCCCCCACCCATTTGCGTTCTCGTCGCAATTTCCCGACGGAAGACGTTGCGCTGTTCAGGCGCCGATTGACGTACGCTTCGATTGGGTGCTGGCTCAATGGGGGCTAGTCATGAGGAAACGGTTTCCCGGCGGTCATCTCGGTCCTAACTGCTACCCACACTGCAAGGTCAGCGACAGCGGTCATCTGTGTTTCTGGGACACGAAGCTGGCGATGTGGGTGCCAATGTTTCGGCTGACCAACGCTCAGCTGTTTGAGTGGATGAAGAGCATCAAAGTGCTCGACGCGGAGTTGCGGTGACAAACCGTAGCGGACTTACCGATCCCGTCGGGAAAGCGGGCAACGGCCCAGTGTCCGCAATCGAGAAAGTGGCGGTGTCGCATCGGAGGGCGGCTCTTGGCCTATTTTGTTGAAAAACTAGGCGATCCAAACGTCTGCTAGAGGCCTGCTGTAGGTCCTACGTCGGATTCGTAGATTTGAGCTGACGTAGCGCTCTTCTGCTCGGTTGTTCTCGCCCCTTTCCGCTTCGTTCTGGAC
>DASQIP010000133.1:0-4198 GCA_035631515.1 Steroidobacteraceae bacterium | reverse complement strand
GGGAGGGCGCGCGCCGGGGCGCAGCGCTCGAAGTGGTGCGTAATGGCTCCCGCGGCGCCTACTGGCTCGAGCCGCTGGTCGAAATCGCGACCCCCGCCGGCAGGATCGCCTACGGCCCGGTGGCCGCGCAGGATGTTGCGGGCCTCTTCGCAGCCGACTTTCTCAAGGGCGGCAAGCACCCGCTGCTGCTCGGTCCTCCCGAGGGCATTCCGTGGTTTGCCGGCCAGCAGCGGCTGACCTTCGAGCGCGTCGGGGTCGTCGACCCCGCGAGCGTCACCGATTACGTGCAGCACGGCGGTTACCGGGGACTCACGCGCGCGCTGTCGATGAGCGGCACCCAGGCGGTCCAGGCGATCACGACCTCGGGCCTGCGCGGGCGCGGCGGCGCCGCGTTCCCCACCGGCATCAAGTGGAAGACGGTGCTGGAGCAGAACGCGCCGCAGAAGTACGTCACCTGCAACGCCGACGAGGGCGACTCCGGTACCTTCTCCGACCGGATGCTGATGGAGGGCGATCCGTTCACCCTCATCGAGGGCATGACAATTGCCGGCCTCGCCGTTGGTGCCACCCAGGGCTACATCTATCTGCGCGCCGAGTACCCGCACGCGCACCGCGCGCTCAAGACCGCGATCGCGGCGGCAACCCGGGCGCGCTATCTCGGCGCCGACGTGGCGGGCTCGGGTCGGCGCTTCGATCTCGAGGTGCGCCTCGGCGCCGGTGCCTACATCTGCGGCGAAGAGACCTCGATGCTCGAGAGCCTCGAGGGCAGGCGGGGCGAAGTGCGGGTGCGTCCGCCGCTGCCGGCGATCAAGGGACTGTTCGGGCAGCCCACGATCGTCAACAACGTGGTGACGCTCGCCAGCGTGCCGTGGATCATGGCGAACGGCGCGGAGGCCTACGCGAACTTCGGCACCGGCAAATCGCGTGGCACGCTGCCGATCCAGCTCGCCGGCAACGTGAAGCGCGGCGGCCTGGTGGAGCGCGCCTTCGGCTTGAGCCTACGCGAGCTGCTCTACGATTACGGCGGCGGCAGCGCCAGCGGACGGCCGATCCGCGCGGTGCAGATCGGTGGCCCGCTCGGCGCCTACGTGCCGGCGTCGCAGTTCGATACGCTGGTCGACTACGAGGCGCTCGCCGGCATCGGCGCCATGCTCGGGCACGGCGGCATCGTGGTGTTCGACGACACGGTCGACATGGCGCGCATGGCGCGCTACGCGATGGAGTTCTGCGCCATCGAGTCCTGCGGCAAGTGCACGCCGTGCCGCATCGGCTCGACGCGCGGCATGGAAGTCATCGACCGCATCCTCGCGGGCACGGACGGCGAGCGCAACGTACAGCTGCTCGAGGAGCTGTGCGACACCATGGTGCAGGGATCGCTGTGCGGCCTCGGCGGCATGGCGCCGTTTCCCGTGCAGAGCGCACTCAGACACTTCAGGGAAGACTTTCGCGCGCGCGCGCGGCAATAGCGCGCATCGAGGGGCAGAATGTACGCGATAGATTACGAAGACTTCGGTACTCCGCAGCCGGCCGACGCGAGCGGCAGCGTCACCGTCGAGATCGACGGGCGCAGCGTCACGGTTCCCGAGGGCACCTCCATCATGCGCGCCGCGGCGCTCGCCGGCGTCAAGGTGCCGAAGCTCTGCGCCACCGACACACTCAAGGCCTTCGGCTCGTGTCGCCTCTGCCTGTGCGAGATCGACGGCCGCAAGGGCTACCCGGCGTCCTGCACCACGACCGTGGCGGCGGGCATGAAAGTGCGCACCGAGTCGCCGAAGCTCAAGCAGCTGCGGCGCACGGTGATGGAGCTGTATCTCTCCGACTACCCGATCGAACGCCAGCCGACCGCGGCGGAGGCGCGCACCGAGCTGCACTCCATGGCGGAGACGCTCGGAGTCCGATCGACGCCGTACGCCAATGGCACGCGGCACCTCGGCCAGGCGAAGGACGAGAGCAATCCCTATTTCACCTTCGACCCGAACGTCTGCATCGTCTGCTCGCGCTGCGTGCGGGCCTGCGACGAGATCCAGGGCACTTTCGCGCTCACCATCCAGGGCCGCGGCTTTGCCTCCAAGGTAGCGGCCAGCCAGGACCAGCCGTTCCTCGAGTCCGAGTGTGTTTCCTGCGGCGCCTGTGTGGAGGCCTGCCCCACCGCCGCGCTCACCGAGAAGTCGCTGGTGGCGCTCGGGCCGGCCGAGCGCGCCGCGAAGACCACCTGTGCCTACTGCGGCGTCGGCTGCAGCTTCCAGGCCGAGGTGCGCGGCGCGGGCGCCGACACCGAGGTGGTGCGCATGGTTCCGGACCGCGATGGCGGCGCCAACCATGGCCACGCCTGCGTCAAGGGGCGCTTCGCCTGGGGCTACGCCACGCACCCGGACCGGCAGCTGAAGCCGATGATCCGCAAGACCATCCGCGACGACTGGCGCGAGGTCTCGTGGCAGGAGGCGATCGGCTACGCCGCGAGCGAGTTCAAGCGCATCCAGGCCAAGTACGGCCGCGACTCGATCGGCGGCATCACCTCCTCACGCTGCACCAACGAGGAGACCTTCCTGGTGCAGAAGCTGGTGCGTGCCGGCTTCGGCAACAACAACGTCGATACCTGCGCGCGCGTGTGCCATTCGCCCACCGGCTATGGACTGAAGAACACCATGGGCGAGTCGGCGGGCACCCAGGCGTTCGACTCGGTCATGAAGGCGGACGCCATCATGATCATCGGCGCCAACCCGACCGACGGGCACCCGGTGTTCGCTTCGCAGTTGAAGCGGCGCCTGCGCCAGGGCGCGAAGCTCATCATCGCCGATCCGCGCCAGATCGGCCTGGTGCGCTCGCCGCACGTCGAGGCGGACGAGCATCTGCAGCTGAAGCCCGGCACCAACGTGGCGCTGCTCAATGCGCTGGCGCACGTGGTGGTCACGGAGGGACTCGCGAAGGAAGCCTACGTCGCCGAGCGCTGCGAGCCGGAGAGCTGGGCCAGGTGGAAGGCGTTCGTCGCCGAGCCGCGCAATTCCCCCGAAGCCTCCGAGAGCATCACCGGCGTGCCCGCCGAGCGCGTACGGCGCGCGGCGCGCCTCTATGCCAGGGCCGGCAACGGCGCCATCTATTACGGTCTCGGCGTGACCGAGCACAGCCAGGGCACGACCGCGGTCATGGGCATCGCCAACCTCGCCATGGCCACCGGCAATCTCGGGCGCGAGGGCGTCGGCGTGTCGCCGCTGCGCGGACAGAACAACGTGCAGGGCTCGTGCGACATGGGCTCGTTCCCGCACGAGTTCAGCGCCTACCGGCACGTGTCGGACCCGGTGGTGCGCAAGTCCTTCGAGGACGTCTGGGGCGTGACGCTGCAGGCCGAGCCGGGACTGCGCATTCCCAACATGTTCGAGGCGGCGCTCGATGGCACCTTCAAGGGCATGTACGTACAGGGTGAGGACTTCGTGCAGTCCGATCCCAACACCCATCACGTGAGCGCCGCCATGGAGTCTCTCGAGTGCTGCGTGGTGCAGGACCTGTTCCTCAACGAGACGGCGAAGTTCGCACACGTGTTCCTGCCCGGCTCGTCGTTCCTCGAGAAGGACGGGACCTTCACCAACGCCGAGCGGCGCACCTCGCTGGTGCGCAAGATCATCGAGCCGCTGCCCGGCTACCAGGACTGGCAGATCACCTGCCTGCTGTCGAACGCCCTCGGCTATCCCATGAACTACGGCCATGCCAGCGAGATCATGGAGGAGATCGCAAAGCTCACGCCGACCTTCGCCGGCATGAGCTTCGAGAAGATCGAGCGCCTCGGCAGCATCCAGTGGCCGTGCAACGACGAGCACCCGGAAGGCACGCCCACCATGCACGTCGGGCAGTTCGTGCGCGGCAAGGGCAAGTTCTGGGCGACCGAGTACGTGCCGACCAGCGAGAAGGTCACCAGCCGCTTCCCGCTGATCCTGACCACCGGGCGCATCCTCACCCAATACAACGTCGGCGCGCAGACGCGGCGCACCGGCAACGTGGTGTGGCACGCCGAGGACGTGCTCGAGATCCATCCGCACGACGCCGAGGTGCGCGGCATCAGCGACGGCGACTGGGTGGGGCTCACGAGCCGCGCCGGCGACACCGTGCTGCGGGCCAGGGTGTCGACCCGGATCGCGCCCGGCGTGGTCTACACCACCTTCCATTTCCCGGAGACCAACGCCAACGTGGTCACCACCGAGAACTC
>DASQIP010000132.1:0-11902 GCA_035631515.1 Steroidobacteraceae bacterium | reverse complement strand
CGTGTGCGTCGTCAGGGTCTCCTGCACCGCGTTGCCGGCGGCGTCCAGCACGGGCTTGCCGGCGGCATCGGTCTTCGGCTGCTGCCAGGTCAGCGGCTCCAGCGTCGTCACGTCCCGGTAGGCGCTGAAGTTCTGGATCACGCCCTGCGAGACGAGCGCCAGCGCCAGCACGAGGGCCAGCGGCAGCAGCACGTAGAGCGTCGCGCGCGTCAGGTCCGTCCACAGGTTCCCGATGGTCTGCGAGCTGTGGCGGGCGAGGCCGCGGACGAGGGCGATCGCCACCACGATGCCGCTCGCGGCCGAGAGGAAGTTCTGCACCGCGAGCCCGGCCATCTGCGTGAGGTAGCTCATGGCGGACTCGCCCGAGTAGCCCTGCCAGTTGGTGTTGGTGACGAAACTGACCGCGGTGTTGAAGGCCGAGTCGGCCGGGAGGTTGGCGAACTTCTGCGGATTGAGCGGCAGCCACGCCTGGCAGCGCTGCAGCAGATAGACCGCGAGCGCCCCGAGCGCGTTGAAGAGCAGGAGGCCCGCGGCGTATTCCTTCCAGCCCATCTCGCGCGAGGGCTCGACGCCGCACAGCCGGTAGATCCAGCGCTCGAGCGGCGCCCCGAGGCGCAGCGGCCAGAGGGGTGCGCCCTCGAACACCTTCGCCATGTAGAGGCCGAGCGGCTTCACGCCCGCCAGCACCAGCAGCAGGAACAGCACCAGCAGCACGGCGGTGAAGGCGGTCATCAGAACTTCTCGGGCCGGAGGAGCGCGTACAGCAGGTAGATGAAGAGCGCCACGGTCAGCAGCCCGCTCACGGCGTAGACGGCACTCATTCCACACCGCCGAGGCGCGAGACGGCGCCGATCAGCCAGCGGGTCGCTGCGTACAGGACCACGAGCGCGAGAACGAAGACGAAGTCCACCCGGACCTCCCGTTGTGACGGTGCCTGCGGAGCCCGCTAAGCTACTGCCGGCGCTGTGAGTCCGGCGTGAGAATAATTTTGCTCTGGCCGTGGTCCGGCCTGCGGCGAACTGTGACGTCTGCACTGTGACGCGCCGCGGTTTTCAAGCTGGATAGGACGCCGTGAGAGTGCACTGTCGCAATCCTGTCATCAGCCGCCGGCATGCTTGGGGCGCATCGGCACCGCCCCTTCGTAGCGCCGCGATCCGCTCCTGATGCAATCGATTCCCCTGGCCGTCATTACGCTGCGCCGCGAGGTGGCGGCGCGTTATGCCAGGATCCACCGCCTGTGGCGCACCGCACGCAACGCCTACCGGCGGCTGCACGAGGCGCCAGTCCAGGATCTGAGCGCCCTGCGCAACGCCGCACAGCGGCTCGACCGGCTCGACCGCGGGCGCGCGGCGCTGCTGCGCGACCTGAAAGCGCTCGCGGACTAGATCATTGCCGGCGGCCGCCCAGCACCCGTGCCGGGAGCAGAATGATCGCCCGCAGCAGCTCGAACACGCCCTCGACCGCCAGACCCACCAGCCTGAAGGGCAGGAGCAGCAGCCACACGATCGGGTAGAGCACGAGCGCGATGAGCGCCAGTGGCCAGCAGAAGACCAGAAGCAGCAGCCAGAGCAGAAACCCGATCATTTGACGACCCCCGAGCTTCACGCCACAGTCTCGACTCGGGCGCTGTATAGCACATGACGACCACCCGGGCATTCAAGGCACCTCCAGGCCTCGCACCCGGCGCGCGCGTGGCGGTGATCGCCCCCGCGAGCGCCTTCGACCGCGCTTCCTTCGAGAGCGGGCTGGCCTGCATCGCCGCGCGCTACGACGTGCATTACCAGCCGGCGATCTTCGAGCGACATCGCTATCTCGCCGGCTCCGACGAGCGGCGCCTGCGGGAGCTCGCGGACGCGCTGCTCGATCCGGCGGTCAGGGGGGTGTTCTGCGCGCGCGGCGGCTACGGCGCGACGCGCCTGCTCTCGCGGCTGGCCGCGCTCGCGCCGCATGCGCCGAAACCCCTGGTCGGCTTCTCGGACATCACCGCGCTGCACCTGTGGCTGCAGAGCCGCGGAACGGTCAGCATCCACGGCCCGGTGCTCACCCAGCTCGGGTTGCTGCCCGGGCAGACCCGGGAGCGGCTGTTTCATCTGCTCGAGTCCCCGGCGCCCGCGCCGGCCCTGCACGCGAGCGACACCTTCGTGCCGGGCGTGGCCGAGGGCCCGCTGCTCGGCGGCACTCTCTCGGTCGTGACGCGCCTGCTCGGTACGCCGTATCTTCCCGCGCTCGAGGGCGCGATTCTGCTGCTCGAGGACGTCGGCGAGCGGCCCTATCGGCTCGACCGCATGTGGACCCATCTCGAGCTCGCCGGCGTGCTGCGCCAGGTGCGCGGCATCGCGCTCGGCTCGTTCACCAACTGCGAGGAGCGCGACGCCGATTACGGCGCAGCCGACGTGCTGCGCGAGCTGGCGCAGGCCGCCGGGCTGCCGTGCGCGGCGGGCTTCCCCATCGGGCATGGAACGGTAAACGAGCCGGTGCCGCTCGGCGCGCGCGTGCGGCTCGATGCCAGCGCACGGCGTCTCGAGTTCCTCGAGGCGGCGGTGGCGTGAACTACTGATCAGCCGGCGAAAGTCGCACCTTTCGCCGGCGGCAATCGAAGTAATGTCCGCTGAAATCGCCGCAGGCGATTTCAGCCAATTTAACTAGTCGAGGCGCCTGACGGCGACCGAGAGCAGCGCGCCACCGTCGGCACGCTCGATGCGGAACTCGATCGGACGACAGCAGATCTCGCAGTCCTCGATGTACGCGGCATCGTCGGCCGTCATGTCCACACGCGTCTCGAGGCGCTCGCCGCACCACGGGCAGCGTACCGCGACGAACTCCTCCGGCGCGAGGCTCGCGGCGCTCTCCGCGTCCGGCTCGTACACCGGCTCGAGCCCGTAGAGCCGATCGACGCTGTCGGCGTCGAGCCGCGTGATGCGCCCCTTGAGGCTCTCGAGCTCCATGGCCTTGCGCCGGGTCATCGTGCGAGGATACGCCAATATGCGCAAAGTCCACGCCTCGCTGCTCGCGTGCATGGCGGCGGTCCTCGCGGGCTGCGCGGGGAATCCGAAGGCCGAGGTGCCCGCCGGTGTGACGCTCGCCGGCAACTGGAGGCTCAATCACTCACTGAGCGACGATCCGCAGCGGGTGATCGCCGAGATGCGGGCGCAGGCGCTGAAGATCATGTCGCGCATGAGGGGCGGTCCGGACGAGGCAGGGCGCGGCGGCCCGGGTGGTACTCAGTCCACGGAGGCAAATTCGCCCCTGACACCCGACGAGCCCGCTCCCGGCGGCCACGGCGAACGCCGCCCCGACCCGTTGCAGTACTCGCCCATGATGCACGTACTCTCGGAGGCGCTCGCACGCGGCGATTTCCTCACCGTGCGCCAGTCGAGCGAAGAGATGGTATTCGACTACGGCACCACGGCACGCAGCTTCACTCCCGGCGCGCGCAGCGTCGTCTCCGCCCAGATGGGCGTGGCGGATCAGGTCTCGGGGTGGGAGGGGCGTGAGTACGTGATCAACATCAGGGCGCAGCTGGGCCCGAGCATCGTGGACCGGTTTGGGCTCTCCAGGGACGGCCAGCGCCTCGTCGAGAGACTGCGCATCGGGCCGGCGGAGCTCCCGGCCGTCGCTCTGACACGCGTGTACGAGCGAACCACCGAGACCGCCCCGCGGGCACCGCCGACGAGCGACTGACCATGGATGCGGGAGCTAAGCGCGCGGCGTTGGCCGCCGCCCTGGCGTTGGCGGCCGGAGCCGGGCTGCGCGCGCAGCCGCCTGCGGCGAGTCCCGCCGCCATTCCCCCGCCGGTCGCCGCAGCGCCGCTCGCCGAGTTGGTCGTCGAGGGGCGGCACGAGGGGCCACGCATGTGGGCGGTGCGCCGGGGCGATCACACGCTGTGGATCCTCGGTACCGTCACGCCACTGCCGAAGAAGATGGTATGGCAGCCGGATGCGGTGCGCACCGTGCTGCAGCAGTCGCAGGAGGTCGTGCCCGCCTGGCCTTCCTACGGCATCGGCGCCAATCCCTTCACCGCGCTGCGCGTCTTCATCCAGTGGCGGCGCATGCAGAAGCCCGCCGATCGGCTGCCCCTCAGGGAAACGCTGCCGCCCGGGCTCTATTCCCGGGTTGCCGCGCTCGAGGCCAGGTACGACCCGCACGACGCGCACCTGGAGGAGCTGCGCCCGATGCTCGCGGCCGAACGGCTGATGACGAAGGTGCTGGACGCCTCCGGGCTTGCGCTGCGTAACGAGGTACAGAAGACCGTGCTCGAGCTGGCACGCACGCAGGGCGTGCGGATCCGCCAGGACAAGCTGAAGATCGAGGATCCGGTGGATGTCCTCAAGGACGTGGGTGCGACGCCCCTGTCGGCGGAGATCGCCTGCCTCGACGCCGTCGTCACGCGCCTCGAGACCGACTTAGGTCCCATGCAGGCACGCGCCCGTGCCTGGGCGCTGGGTGACGTCGAGGCGCTGCGCCAGCTCCCGCATCCCGACGACCGCACTGCCTGCATCGCCGCCGTCTCGACCTCCGAGCGCGTGCGCACTCTCATCGCGCGCGCCCAGGACGACTGGCTGCTGGTGGTGCAGGAGAGTCTGGCGCGCAATCGCGGCACCCTCGCCGTGCAGTCCATGGACCGCCTGCTCGGCGAGCACGGCGCGCTCGCGGCGCTGAAGGCACGGGGTTACGAGGTCGAAGGGCCTTAACGCAGCGCGAATGCCCAGGCGATCGCGATCCCGGCGAGCGCCGCGGCTCCCGTCAGCCACTGCGGGATGCGCTCGAGCCACCGGCGCGACGCGCGGGTGGCCGCTGCGACACCGAGCAGCATGCCGGTCGCGAACCCCGCGAGGTGCGCGACGAGATCCGTCCCCTCGCCCGCCGAGCCCGTCCAGCCGAGGAGGATCACGCCGGCGACGAGCGGGCTCCAGCGCCGTCCCCAGTGTTGCGGCAGATTGAAGCGCTCGAGCCACGAGTAGGCCGACATGAGACCCAGGGCCGTGAACACCGCGGTCGAGGCGCCGACCGCGCTGTGCTCGGGCGGCCCGGTCAGCCCCTCGATGAGATTGGCGAGGGCGGCACCCGTCACGGTGAGGAACCAGGCGGTGCCGACGCCGAGCTGTCGCGCGGCGAGGTAGCCGAACCACACTCCCGCACCCAGGTTGGCCGCCAGATGCGGGCCATCCAGGTGCAGGGTGAGAGCGGTCCAGGCGCGCCACCACTCCCCGGCCTGCACGCGCGCGCACTCGAGCGTGCCGCGATCGAAAGCGTCGAGCCGCACCAGCCCGTTGCCTACCACGTAGGCGACACCGACGAGCGTCACGACATAGAGGACGGAGCCTGCCCAGGCGTGAGGATGCAGACGCGGCGGCGGCGGCGGCGGTGGCGGCGGACGGTTCTCCAACTCGTATTGCGCCAGGTGGCGCGCCGCGTAGGCGGCGTCCTGCGCGTCCACCTGTACGAGGAATTCGTCCGCGCCCGGCACCAGCTCCGCCACGACCCCCACGGCGAGGAGTACCAGCTGCCGCTCCTCGCAGGCGCGGCGGCGGCGCGCCCGAAACACCGTGACCGGAAGGTCCGCGCTCATTCGACGCTGGCTCGTCAGGGCGCGTGTCTGCGCAGGTGCGTCACGGCGAGGACCTGCCGGGCTGCGTTACCGAGGACCTCGTAGAGCGCCTCCCTGGATTGCAGCAGCCCGACGGCGTCGGGCAGATAGTCATCGAGCGCGCGCGGCCGCGGGGCCCACACATGCACCGGCGCCGGCTCGACGGCGAGCCCGGCGCTCTCGAACTCGTGCGCGGCGCGCCACTCGTGGGTGGCGCTCGTGACCAGCACGATGCGCCCGACGCCGTCGGCCTTCAGCAGCCGCGCCGACAGCTGCGCATCGTCGAAGGTATCGCGCGACTCGCCGTTCACCCAGCGCGCCGTGATCCCGAAGTCGCGCGCCAGCGTCGCCCGCATCGCGAGCGCCTCGTGCGCGCTGCCCGAGACCAGCACCGGAAGTCCGGTGCGGCGCGCCACGTACGCCCCGTAGCTCACCCGCTCGAGGAGCTCGAGCCCGGCGGCCGGCCCTCCATACTCGGGCGCCATGCGCGCCGCGCCGCCGCCGAGAATGACGATCGCCTGGCCGTGCAGCGGCGCGCCGGGATCGAGCGCCGGATAACGCTGCGCGAGGCGCGAGAGAGCCTCCGCAACCACCGGCGTCGCGAGCGCCCACAGCGCCGTAAGGCTCGCGACGACCAGCGCGAGGGCCGCCTTGCGCGCGCCATCTCCGGTGCGGCGGCGTGCCAGCAGCCAGACGCCGAGAGCCGCGAGCAGCAGCGGCCCGGCCGGCGGCAGCAGCAGCGTCCGCAGCACAAATTTCAGCGTGATGAACATGCGCTCCCCTATGCGCGGCACGAATCCGCTGCCCCGGGCACAGCGATGTGCGCGCCGCCGCGAGCGTCGCGACAGACTGTCCGATGCGAGCTTAAGTCCAGATCCTGATCGCCTGCCAGGCGCGCGAGCGCCAGCGCAGGTACAGCGCGGACCCGAGCACCATGACATAGATGAGGACTGCCACCCAGCCGCCGACCGCGCCCCAGCCGAATTGCGGCAGAAAGCGCACCCAGCCGTCGCCGGGCGCGAAGGTGAAGGCATGCGCCAGCGGCACGAACAGCAGCAACGACACCGGCAGCACCAGCAGCACCGGGATCCTGACATCGCCTGCGCCGCGCAGGCACATGCTGCTGCCGAGATTCAGGCCGTCGAAGAACTGGTAACCGGCGGCGAGCCACAGCAGCCGCAGGCCCATTGCAACCGCGGCGCCCGCCTCGGCGTCGTGCGACCCGGTGAAGAACGGCAGGACCCACGGACCTCCGAGCGCGATCAGGATACCGATCGCGCTCATGTAGAGCGCCGCCAGCAGGATGACCCGGTTGCCGACCCGGAACGCCCACTCGCGCGCGCCGGCGCCGATCGACTGTCCGACGAGGGTGGTGCCGGCCGAGGCGATGCCGAACCCCGGCAGGTAGGCGAGCGAGGTGAGCATGACGACGATCTGCGTGGCGGCGCCGCCCGGCGTACCGAGCCGCGTCTGCATCATCTGGAAGATGGCGAACCCCAGGAGGTCCGCCGCCGGCGAGAGCCCCATCGGCACGCCGAGGCGCAGCTGCTGAGCCAGCACGCCCCAATGCGCTCGCCACGTGAGGTTCGAGCGATAGCGCCGGCGGTAATCGCTGCGCAGGAAGATCCCGACCGCCGCCAGGAGTCCGAGCATCTGTGCGGCGTTGGTCGCCCAGGCGGAGCCGGCGATTCCCCAGCCGAGCCTGAAGATGAACAGCTGATTGAGCAACGCATTGGCGACCGTCGTGAGGACGGTGATGGCGAGCGTCACGCGCGGGTGCCCGACGCCGTTGAAGAAGCCGAACAGGGCCCACAGCGCTGCGCCGACCGAGGCACCACCGACGCGCGGGAACCAGAACGCCGAGGCGAGCCGCTCGACCTCGGGGTCGAAGCCGAAGGGCGCGAGTATCAGGTGACGCGCGGCCCCCACCAGCACGAAGAGCGGCGTACCGCAGGCCATCGCCCACAGCGCGATCCACACCGCCTGCCCGGCGCGCCGGTAGCGGCGCGCGCCGTAATATTGGGCGACGAGCGTCTGCACGGCGGTGCCGGCGCCGCCGAGCACCAGGACGACGGCGAACACCAGCCACTGCACCGCGCCCACCGCGGCGAGCGCCTTGGTCGAGACGCGCCCCATGAACCACATGTCGGTGAGATTGAGCACGATCTGCACCGCGCTGTTGGCCATGAGCGGCAGCGCCAGCACCAGCACGGCTCGGCTGTCGACGTGCGCCCGGCCGGCGGTGTCGATGCGCTGCGCGGGCAAACGGGTGGCGGTGCTCGCCGTGCGGGTGGGGGAATTCATGGCAACATCCGGAGGAATCCGCCATTCTCGCACATCGATTCGTCCCGACGAGGAAGCCCATGGCAACACGCAAGAGCACCGCCGCGGCCGGCAAGCGCGCCGCACCGGCACGGCGCCGCGGCCGGCTGGCGCCGGGCGGCAAGGCGCGCGGCCTCGATGCCGCCGAAGTCGTGGCATCGCCCGATGATCCCGCGCTCGCGCCGCTCGCCGCACTGGTACGCAGCGCGGGCGGCGCGCCGATCGGCGCCTACCGCGAGCCGCTCGGCGGACGCGCGCTGTTGCTCGCGAGCCTGCCGCTTGCGGCCGTGCAGCCGACTCCTTTCCAGCGCGACCTCTCGCCCACGCATGCCCGGCGCCTGGCGCAGAAGATCGAGGAGACGCAGGAAT
This sequence comes from Steroidobacteraceae bacterium, assembly GCA_035631515.1. Lineage (GTDB taxonomy): Bacteria > Pseudomonadota > Gammaproteobacteria > Steroidobacterales > Steroidobacteraceae > 13-2-20CM-66-19. The sequence goes on along the minus strand of DASQIP010000132.1, from coordinate 3,624 downwards.
TCCTCGATCCGATCATCGTAGTGCGCGGCGAGGACGGACGGCTGTGGACTCCGAACGGCCGGCACCGCCTCGCGGCCGCCAGATTCCTCGGCATGAAGCAGATCACCGCCCTCATCTCCCCGGAGGAGGCGCTCGCCTACCGCATCCTCGCGCTCAACACCGAGAAGGCCCACAACCTCAAGGACCGCAGCCTCGAGGTGATCCGCATGGCGCGCAGCCTCGCGAAGAGCCGCGGCCGCGAGCCCGAGACCAGGTTCGCGGCGGAGTTCGAGGCGCCGGAGCTGTTGACGCTCGGCCTCGTCTACGAAAGCTCCCCGCGCTTCGCCGGCGGCGCCTACAGCGCGTTCCTGAAGAAAGTCGACCGCTTCAGCGACCGGGGTCTCGCCGCGAACCTGCGGGCGCGCGAGGACCATGCGGCACGCCTGCAGGAAATCGACGCGCGCGTCAAGAGCCTGGTCGCGGGGCTCACGGCGCGCGGCTTCAAGTCGCCGTACCTGCGCAACTACGTGGTCGCGCGCATCAACCCGGTGCGCTTCCATAAGGCGAAAAAGGGCGTCACGGCCCCGCCGATGCCGCTCGCACAGGCGCTGACGCGCATGGCGGCGGCCGCACGCACCTTCAACCTGGGGTCCGTCAACAACTCCGACCTCGCCTGGGTCGCGGTCGGCGCCGGCTCGGCGGAGTCCTGAGGCGGCCGCGCCGGCGAGGGGGCCTGCCGCGGCTCCGTGTGGCTAAGGCGTACGGAAAGGGCGGTCCCGCGGCCCCGTCCCTTGGCCGCCGCCGGTGCGCGCGGCGCCTCTTAGAACCGGTCGGCGAGCTTCAGCGACTCACCCGGTGAGGCCAGTTTGTCGTTGCCCGGCGCGACCTCCGCGCCGCCCGGCACCGACCCACACGAGGTTCGCGTCCATGCTCGATCCGGTGACCGGGATTCGAAACAGCCCGCCCATGAGTGCCGCCACGCATGGCCTGCCAGACCTGCTGCTCATCGAACGGGCGCGCGGCGCCGATGCGCGCGCGATCGAGACGCTGACCGGCCGCTACGCCCAGCGGCTCTTCCGGATCGCACGCAGCATCCTGGGCGACGACGAGGCCGCCGAGAGCGTGGTGCAGGAGGCCTGCGTCGAGGCGTTCGCAGAGCTGCGCCGCCACGAGCCGGCCGGAAAATTCGCGGTGTGGCTCACGCGCCTGGCGCTCGAGCGCGTGCGCGCGCGGCGCGAGTCGCGCGCGCCCGTGCCCCGGGCGCCGGTGTACCGCCATCCCCTCGAGCCGGCGATCGACGCGCTCCCCGAGGTGTTCCGCACGGTGTTCGTGCTGCGCGTAGTCGAGGGCATCAGCGGCACCGAGACCGCCGCCGCCCTCGGCCTCAATGTCACCACCGTGCGCACCCGGCTCTACCGGGCGCACCGCCGCCTGAGCGGCGGCGCGACGCTGCAGGCGCCGCAAGGCCTGTTCGAGCTCGAGGGCGCACGCGCCGGGCGTATCGTCGCCGAGGTGCTCGCGCGGTTGCGCGCCCGCGGCGCTTGACGGCGACGCGCCAAGCTGTGTGTACTCCGGTCCGGGCGCCGCCGCCCCCGGATGGCCAGGAGTCAACGCGGCATCGTGCGGTCATGGTACGGACGACTCGAGCGCTCGATCGCGCCGCTGTGCGCCGCGTGCGCACTCGCCACGGCGGCCCACGCGGAGCCGCTGAGCGCCTACCTGCCCCTGAATCTCGAGCCCGAGATGGAGCGGCAGATCGAGCGGGTGCTGATCCTCGCCGACGAGCCGATCCTCAAGCGCCCCTTCCCGGTTGAGCTGGTCAGGACGGCGCTGCCCGACGCCTGCCGCAAGGACGCGGCGCTCTGTGCCAGGGTGCGGCGCTACCTCGAGCGCTATTCATACAATTACGGGATAACGCACGCGAGCGCCACCGCCGCCGCCACCGGCGGGGCGCACAGCGTGCTGCCGAACCAGCACGGGGAAACGAGCAACGACGACTGGGAGCTCTCGGCTTCAGGCTACGTGCAGCCGAGCGATTACCTGCTGGCGAGTGTCGGCGGAATTGCCTACTCGGGACGCACCCAGGCGACGGGCACGATGCTGAGCGTCGGCGCGAGCTGGGCGCAGCTCGATGCCGGCTACCGCGATCACTGGCTCTCGCCCATGACCGATACCGGCAGCATGCTCTTCAGCACCGAGAGCCCGACCAGCCCCTCGGTAACGCTCTCGAACTGGGAGCCGCTCACGCGCTTAGGCCTTCAGTACGAGTTCGCCCTCAGCCGCCTGTCGCAGACCAGCGCCAACAGCGGCGCGAGCGTGCCCGGCAACAACCTCCTCTACCAGGGCGTGGCGGGCCGCGGGGACCCGCACGTCTTCAGCATGCAGCTGTCGATCGAGCCCTTCCCGGGCTGGTCGTTCGGTTTCAACCGCAACCTCGAGTACGGCGGGGGCGACGGCCTGCCGAGCTCGGCCCGCTTCCTGCTGCGCGACTTCTTCAGGCCGAGCGGGCAGTCACAGAACCAGGGCAACCAGCAGGCCTCCTACGTCAGCCGCTTCATCTTCCCCGGCAGGACGCCCTTTGCGGTGTATTTCCAGTACGCGGGCGAGGACAACTCCAACGGCGGCAGCTACCTCCTCGGTAATGCCGCCCTGTCCGCCGGCATCGATTTTCCCCGCATCGGACGCCACTTCGATGCGACCTACGAGGTCTCGGAGTGGCAGAACATCTGGTACGTGCATTTCATCTATCTGGACGGCATGACGAACTATGGCGACGTGCTCGGCACCTGGGGCGCGGATCACCGCGTATTCGGCGACGGGGTCGGGGCGCGCAGCCAAATGCTGCGCCTCGGATGGGAGCCGCCGTTCGGCGGCTATCTCGAGGCCCGCGCACGCACCTTGGTGAATCAGGACTACTATGCCGGCGGTGGTGAGCACCGCCAGTACGCTCCGGGCCAGCCTCCACCCTACCCGTACCACCAGTATTACGATGTCAGCCTGACGTATTCGCGGCAATGGGGCGGACTGACAGTCGGCGCGGAGGCGACCGCCGGGCGCGACGTCGACGGGGATAGCTTCACGCGCTTTGCCGCCTTCCTGCGCTACGGCGGCGCCGCCCGTTCAGGCGACGACGATGCCGGCTACGGCGCCGACGGCGACGAGCCGGGCGATGCACCCGGTGTGCGCGGCGCCGAGTGGTTCGTCGACGCGGGCGTCGGTGCGAGCCAGGTGCGCACCGATCCCGGCCCTCCGAACACCACGAGTGCGGTCGATCCAATTACCACGAGCGCGGTCAGCTTCGCTCCACACTTCGGGCTCGGCGCGCGCCGCGCGGTATCTGCCCACGACGATCTCGGCGTGCGCCTCGAGCTCGACCAGGTCGAAGGCCACTCACTGATCGGCGTGCGCGCGATCGACTACCGGCACCGCTACGGTGATTCGTTCGGCTTGAGTCTCTTCGCCGGGGTCGACCGCTACGACCTTGCGACCCCGGCCTATTCGGTATACGGCGGCGTCGGCGTGGAATGGCGTAATTTTCTGCCCGGGCTGCGCAATTGGAGCGTGGGACTCGACCTGCGCTACGGTCAGAACATCGCGCGTGACAAGGTGCTGCCGACCGACGTGTCGGCCAACCGCCCCGACACC
>DASQIP010000131.1:0-5579 GCA_035631515.1 Steroidobacteraceae bacterium | reverse complement strand
CTTCTCGTACACCGGAATGCCCATGTCGTTGATGGTGTTGACGATGTCCTCGATCTGCTCGGGATCGACGATCTCGGACGGCAGGTGGTCGTTGACCTGCGCGTAGGTGAGGTAGCCCTGCTCCTTGCCGCGCGCGATCAGCAGCTTCAGCTGCGACTGCCGGTCCTCCGGCATGACGCCCACGCGCCGCTCGGGCGCCGGCGCGCGCTTGTCGCTCCCGGGCTTGCCCGGCGCGTGCCGGGCGTCGGCGGGACGGGGACTGTCGTTCACCTTGCCGTGCGCACCCTGAGTGCGCAGCGGCGCGCCACCCTTGCGCGCGGCAGCCGCCGCCGCGTGCGCGCGCTCCTTCTCGCGCAGGCTCGCCACCGCCGCTACTGCCTTGTGGGTGGCAGCCGACTTTGTGACCTTAGGGGCGTGTGCGGACGGGCGCTTCTTGTGCGTAGTCTGGGGCTTGTGCTTGCGTGTCATGTGTCCGGGGGGCGCGGTGGGCTTCGTTCCCTTATGTGCTGGCGAAAAGCAGCCGGCGCAAGGGGGGTCTGGACAAAGCCCGCAATTCTATTTGACAACTGGCCAAACGCCAAATTCCGCTTAGCCGCGCCTGGCCTCGCGGGCGCTCAGGATGGAGATAAGTCTTTGAAATTCCTGAATCTCGTGTTCCGTGAGGGCTCCCGAGCGGCTCTTCGCCTCGAGCGCCTGCAGGCGCCGCTCCGCGGCCAGATCCGCGAGCCTGACGAGCGCGCCGCGCAGCTCCCCCGCCGCCGCGGCCGCATCCGTGATGACCTCCTCACGCTCGAGGAGCTTCTGCAGCGACTCGCCGCCCTCGCGCCCGGCCCAGCGCTGGATGACCTGGGCGGAGATCTGCGCCGGCTGCTCCCGCAGGTTGTCGAGGAGCTCGCGCAGCAGCTGGATGCCCGCCTCTTCCGATGCGTCGAGCCCGGAGCGCTCCGCCGGGCTCACCTCGGCGGCGATCGACGGGAAGTGCACCAGCCGCACGATCGCCTGCCGCACCAGGCTTCCGCGGCCAGCGCTCGTGCGGGTGCGCGCCGGTGCCCGTGACGCGGATGGTGCCGCGGCCGATGCTGGCGGCGCACCCGGCGCCCTGCTCCAGAGTTCCTCGAGCCGCTCAGGCGCGAGGCCCACGACCTGTGCGAGCCGTCCGAGCAGCAGCTCGCGGTAAACGCCCGCGGGCACCTTCTGATACAGCGGCCGCACACTCTCGGCGAAGCGCGCGCGCCCGTCGGCGTGGCTCAGGTCGCCCTGTTCGCTCAGCTCGCGCACCAGGTACTCGGAGAGTGGCAGCGCCTGAGTCAGGCGTTGCTCGAACGCGGCGGACCCCTCGGCGGCCACCAGCGTGTCGGGATCGTGGCCTTCGGGCAGGAACAGGAAGCGGATCTCGCGCCCCTCGCGCGCCTCGGGCAGCGCCTGCTGCAGCGCGCGCCACGCCGCGGCGCGCCCGGCGCGGTCGCCGTCGAAGGCGAATACCACCTCGGGCACCACGCGGAAGATGCGGCGGAAGTGCTCGGCCGTGGTGGCGGTGCCGAGCGTCGCCACCGCGTAGTCGATGCCGTCCTGATGCAGCCGTACGGCGTCCATGTAGCCTTCGACGACGACGAGACGCTTGAGGTTGGAACGCGAGCGGCGCGTCTCGTAGAGGCCGTAGAGCTCGCGGCCCTTGTGGAACAACACCGTCTCCGGTGAGTTCAGGTACTTGGGCTCGCCGGCATCGATGATGCGGCCGCCGAAGGCGATGACCCGGCCGCGGGAATCGCGGATCGGAAACATGATGCGGTCGCGGAAGCGGTCGTAGTGCCGGTCACTGAATTGCGCCTGGCCGCGCTCGCGCTCGATGATGAGCCCGGTCTCGGAGAGGCGCCGCCGCTGCGCGTCGTCCGCGCCGAAGCGCTTGAGCACCTCGTTCCACGAATTGGGCGCGTAGCCGATCTGAAAGCGCTCGAGCGTCGCGGCGGAGAGCCCGCGTTTCGCCAGGTAGTCGCGCGCCCGCGCCTCGCGCCCGAGGCCCTCGACGTAGAACCGCGCGACGCGCGCCATCAGGTCGTAGAGCGGCTCGTCGGCGCGCGGCGCGCCGCCCTCCGGCGCTCCTTCGCGCGGCACCTCGAGACCCAGGCGCCCGGCGAGCTCCTCGACCGCCTCGGGGAAGGCGAGGTGATCGTAGTCCATGAGGAAGCCGAGCACCGTACCGTGCTTGCCGCACCCGAAGCAGTGATAGAACTGCTTGTCGGGACTCACCCAGAAAGAAGGAGTCTTCTCGTTGTGGAACGGGCAGCATGCCTTCCACTCGCGCCCGGACTTCTTCAGCTGCACGCGCAAGCCGATCACCTCCACGATGTCGGCGCGGGCGATGAGCTCGTCGATGAAGTGCTGGGGAATGCGTCCCACTGCTCGAGGAGGCGCGGCGTCTTGAGGCCGTGCGCCCGTGGAGACTATAAAGGAATCAGCCGAGCTTCTGCTTGATCCGGGCGCTGACGGCGCCGAGATCGGCGCGCCCCTGGGCCTTGGGTCTGACGAGCGCCATGACCTTGCCCATGTCCTTGACCGAGGTGGCGCCGGCCGCGGCGATCGACTGCGCGATCAGCTCATCGAGCTCGGCCTCGCTCAGCTGCGCCGGCAGGTAGCCCTGCAGCACGCCGATCTCGGCGGTCTCCTTGGCGACCAGATCCGCGCGCCCGCCGGCCTGGAACTGGGTGATGGCCTCGCGGCGCTGCTTGATCATCTTGTCGAGCACCGCCAGCACCTGCGCGTCGTCGAGGGTGATGCGCTCGTCGACCTCGCGCTGCTTGATGGCGGCGAGCGCCAGGCGGATGGTGGCGAGGCGCTCCTTGTCCGCGGCCTTCATGGCCGTCTTCATGTCTTCGGTGATGCGATCCTTGAGCCCCATGGGCGGGTCGCGGAATGGCGGGCTGCCCGCCGCCTCAGCGGGAGCTGCGCATGCCGTCGCGGGAGACGCGCTTCATGTGGCGCTTGATGGCGGCCGCCTTCTTGCGCTTGCGCTCCTGAGTCGGCTTTTCGTAGAACTCGCGGCGGCGGAGCTCGGTGAGAATGCCGGCCTTCTCGCAGGCGCGCTTGAAGCGCCGCAGGGCGGCATCGAAGTACTCATTCTCACGCACACGCACGCTCGGCATCGAAACCTCAGGTCATTGACAGATAAGGAGTTATCCCGCGCCCGTGAATGGCGCCCAAGGCACTGCGCACGGGGGCGGGGGATTCTACGGGAGCGTCGCAGCAAAGGCAAAGACACCCACCACAAGTACGTATTGAGGCCGTGCGTCGCGCGGCCGATTCTGCGCGCCGGGTTCAAACGAGCTTCAGGAGCAGAGACCATGAGTATCAAACCACTCGCGGTATTCGCGGCGGCGCTCATCGCCGGCGTGGCACTGGCACAGGAACTCCCGGAGGTGAAAGTCCAGGCGACGCGCATCGTCAGCAGCGAGATGACTGCCAGGACGGTCGGGCGCAGCACCAGTGGCGTGCCGATTCAGGACGTCACGCTGAGTTACGGCGTGAACGCCGCGGGACTCGATCTCTCGACGCACACCGGGGCGGTGGCGTTCGAGCAGCGCGTCAAGGCCGCCGCCGAGCAGGCCTGCAAGGAGATCGGCCGCCAGTATCCGAACGCCACCCCGAGTGAGGCGGTGTGCGCAACGACGGCGGTCGACGGCGCGATGGCCAGGGTCCAGGAGATAATCGCATCGGCGGAGAAGATCCGCACCGCGACCAAGTAGGGTCCTCCGGTCGTCGGGGGGTCGCCGCGCGCCTCAGGGCACGAGTCCGTGGCTCGCGGCCTCCTCGGCGATCTTGGGGGAGAGCGCGGTGGCCGCCTCGATATCGGCCTGGCCGGCGGCGGCTTGCCCATGATGCTGCTTCGCGAGACCCCGCCCGTAGAGCGACCAGGCGATCTTCGGGTTGAGCGCGAGCGCGGCATCGTAGTCGGCGATCGCCTTGTCGTACTTGCCCTGGCGCAGGTACACGAGTCCGCGGCTGTCGCGAAAGGCAGCCACCTTCGGGTGAGCGCTCACGGCGGCATTGCAATCGGCAAGCGCGCGGTCGAGTTGCTGTCCCGCGAGCGCACGCACCCAGCAACGCGCGTTGCGTGCAGCGGGCATCTGGACGTTGTGGTGGTCGCGCGCATCGATCCAGCGGTCGAGCTGCGCGATCGCCGCCGGGTAGTCGCCCACGGACTCGTATAGATTGGCGAGGGACAGGCGCACCTCTGCCTCGCGGGGGACGGCGCGGTCGACGGCGTCGAGGTCGGGGCGGATCACCTCGGCAGGGTCATGCCGCCGCGCCCGCAGCTCCGAGCGGGCCATGAGTGCAGACACGTGGTCGGGCTTGAGCTTGATCGCCTGGCCAAAGTCCTCGAGCGCCTTGTCCCCTTCCTTGTTGCCCCAGCGCGCCATGCCGCGCTCGTAGAAATAATCCGCCTCGCCGGGGGCGAGCTCGACGGCGCGCGTGAGGTCGGCGATGGCGTGCTCGTAGTCGCGGCGCGCGGCGGAGGCACTGCCGCGGCGTGCATACCCTGCTGCGTCGAGCGACTCCCCCGGCGCGGCCGGCGCCGCGGCCTGCGGGGGGCTCGGCGCCGGCGGCTCCGCGGCGGTCGCGGTGGCCGGCGCGGCCGTGCCGGGCGCGGACTCCGGCATCGTCGTCAGGTCGAATACGGAGCCGCCGTTGTAAGTGAAGTAGAGCTTGTGCTGACTGGAGGCGACCAGAATGCGGTGAGAGAGAAAGAAATCCGGTCCGATCAGCATGTCGAAGTCTGCCAGCCGCTCGTCGCCGATGCGCAGGTGAGTGTTGCGGATCTCCTCGTCGCCCATCTTGAAGCTCGCGAACGGAGCGATCCAGGTGCGTACCACACGCGTGCCGAGGCCTGCGGCGCTGCCGCCGGGCCTGACACCGGGGCTGTCGGGCGTGACCCCGGCGCGCCTGGCCGCGTTGAGAGCCAGGATGGAAGCGCCCGCGCCGGTATCGAACATGACGCGGATCCTGCTGCCGTTCACGTAGGCGGTGCCCATCGTGTGCGGCTGTATCCTCGAGGCGAAGTCAATGTCGATCTGCGAGTAGGGCAGGCTGCCCGAGTTGGCCCAGTAGGCGAGCGAGGCCTTGCCGCAGTCCCCGTGCGGCTTCAGGATGCGGATGACGCCGTTCGCGAGGTCGTACTCGACATCGCCGATCCGGAACACGTTCTGCCCGAGGAGCCCGACCGCCCCGTGGCGCAGATCGTTGCCCCCGACCAGAAATTCCACGTTGTGAACGTCCACCTTGAAGATCGTGAACGTCCGGGCCGTCGTCATCGAGACGCGGGCCGGGCCGGTGAATCCCGTCAGGTAGTCGAATGGCGCCGGCTCCACACGCAGGTGGAGCTCCGCGGCTGCTGCGGGTGTCAGCATGCTGTAGAACGCGCCGCTGTCGGCGACGAACACCTCGTCGGTGCCGTTGATCGCCGCATGCACGAGCGGCCGCAGGCCCTCCATCGTCACGGGCAGCTCGCCGATGAGACCGATTCTGCACGGCTCGCGTGCCGGCGCCGGCGGCATGAGGAGCGTCAGGAGCGGGAGCATTGCGGC
>DASQIP010000130.1:0-6822 GCA_035631515.1 Steroidobacteraceae bacterium | reverse complement strand
TCGGCCGCACACCCGGGCGACGTGGTGGCCGCCGTGCGCGACGTGCACTACAACGCAGGTGGGCGGGCGATCTTCGCCGGGCTCGATCTCGAGGTGCGCCGCGGGCGCATCACCGCGATCATGGGTCCGAGCGGCACCGGCAAGACGACGCTGCTGCGGCTCATCACCCGGCAGGTGGCGCCCGCGCGCGGGCAGGTCACGGTCTTCGGCCAGGATCTCGCGAACATCGGCCGCGGCGAGGTCTACGCGCTCCGGCGCCGCATGGGCCTCCTGTTCCAGAACGGCGCGCTGCTCACCGACATGGACGTCTTCGAGAACGTCGCCTTCCCGGTGCGCGAGCACACCGATCTGCCCGAGCCGCTGGTGCGGCTGCTGGTGCTGACCAAGCTTCAGGCCGTGGGCCTGCGCGGCGCCGCCACCCTCATGCCGGGCGAGCTCTCGGGGGGCATGGCGCGGCGCGTCGCGCTCGCCCGTGCCATCGTGATGGATCCCGAGATCCTCCTTTACGATGAGCCGTTCGTCGGCCTCGATCCGATCTCGCTCGGATTCATCCAGCGGCTCATCAAGCACATGAACCAGGCGCTCGGAATCACGAGCGTCGTGGTCTCGCACGACGTGCAGGAGCTCGCCAGCATCGCCGACGACAGCTATCTCATCTCCGGGGGAAGAGTCGCCGCCGCCGGCACGCCGGCGCAGCTCAAGGCGAGCGACTCAGCCGCAGTGCGCCAGTTCATGACCGGCAGCGCCGACGGCCCGGTGCCGTTCCACTACCCGGCCCCGGATTACGCGCGTCAGCTGCTCGAGGCAGACGAGCGATGAGCGCCCACCGCCCGCCCGGCGCTTACCTCCTCGGCGGAGTGAGCCGCCTCGGGTCGGTGACCATCTTCTTCGTGCAGCTGCTCATCCAGTGCGTGCCGGCCCTCGGCCGGCCGCGGCTGCTGCTGCTGCAGATCTACAACGCCGGCGCCCGCTCGCTCATCATCATCATGCTGTCGGGACTGTTCGTCGGCATGGTGCTGGGGCTGCAGGGCTACGACCTGCTGCGGCGCTTCGGCTCCGAGGAGGCGCTCGGCATCGCGGCCGCCCTCGGCCTGTTGCGCGAGCTGGCACCGGTGATCACCGCGCTCTTGTTCGCGGGCCGTGCCGGTACCGCGCTCGCCTCCGAGATCGGCCTGATGCGCGCTACCGACCAGCTGACGGCGATGGAGATCATGGCGGTCAACCCGCTGCGCTACGTGGCGGCGCCGCGCTTTCTCGGCGGAGTGATCGCGATGCCGTTGCTGACGGCGATCTTCAGCGTGATCGGGCTCTACGGCGCGCAGCTCGTCGGCGTACAGATGATGGGGGTCGACCGCGGCGTCTTCTGGTCGCAGACTCAGGGTGCCGTCGATCTGCACGACGTGAACGAGGGCCTGGTGAAGAGCGTCGTATTCGGCATCGCCTGCAGTCTGATCGCGGTGCACGAGGGTTATCACGCCGAGCCCACCGCCGAGGGGGTGGGGCTCGCGACCACACGCACCGTGGTCGCATCCTCGGTGATCACGCTGCTCCTCGACTACGTGCTCACCGCCGTCTTTCTTTGAGAGGAACTACGAGCCATGCAAAGCAATCGAACCCTGGAGATCGGCACCGGACTGTTCGTGCTGCTGGGATTTGCGGCGCTGCTGTTTCTCACGACGCAGCTGCCGGCCAGCGGCGTCAAGTTCGGCGGGCAGAAGGCGGGCTATCACGTGACCGCGGAGTTCGACAACATCGGTGACCTGAAAATCGGCTCGCCCGTCACCATGTCGGGCGTGCGCGTCGGCGAGGTGTCCTCGATCCGCTTCGACTCCAGGGTCTACAAGGCGGTGGTGGGCATGCGCATCGATCCGCAGTACAACGAGATTCCCGAGGACAGCTTCGCCAGCATCCAGACCGAGGGGCTGCTCGGCGGCAAGTATGTCGGGATCAGCCCGGGCGGGCTCGACAACTATCTCAAGGACGGCAGCCGCATCGACCAGACTCAGTCGGCGATCGTGCTCGAGAGCCTCGTCAACAAGTTCTTCGCGAGCTTCGCCAGCAAGGGTAGCGGCGCGAGCGACAACCAGGGTACGGAGCCGAAGAAATGAGAATCGTAAGCATGCTGTTGACGGCGGCCTGGATGTGCGCGGCGGCGGCCGTGCAGGCGCAGGGCGCACCCGCCCCGGCGGGCCAGACGGCGCCGGGCGCAGCGGCAGGGAGCGCTGCGACCGCCGACGCTGGCGACCCGACGGCGCTGGTCAGGACGACTGCGCAGGGGATGCTGGACGATCTCGACAAACACCGCGACGAGTACCGCCGCGACCCGGCCAGGGTCGCATCCCTGGTCGACAAGTACCTCATGCCGCACTTCGATGCCGAGACTTCGGCGCGCGTGGTGCTCGGCCAGTTCTGGCGCAGCGCGACTCCCGGGCAGCGGCAGCGCTTTATCCAGGCCTTCACCCATTCGCTGGTCAGCAACTACGGTGACTCGCTGGTCGAGTTCACCCCCGACCGCCTGAAGATCTTCCCGGCCCGCGTCGAGCCGGGCGCCACTACGGCGACCGTGCGTACCGAGGTGCGGCGCCGGAGCGGCGATAGCGTGTCGGTCAACTACTCGCTGCGTATGACTCCGCAGGGCTGGAAGGCCTGGGACGTCGTGATCGACGGCATCAGCTACGTCAAGAGCTATCGCGAGGACTTCGGAGCGCAGATCGAGCAGCAGGGCCTCGAAACCGTGATCAAGCGTCTCGAATCGGGCGAGAAGCCCGGCGAGATCGCCCGGCAGACCCGCGGCTGAGACGGATGAGCCCGGACCCGCATACCGGCGCGCCGCTCGACCTGAGCTCGGGGCCGTTCAGGCTCGCGGCAGGCGGCGGCGGCCGGCTGCTGGCCGAGGGGCCCCTGACTTTTTCCAGCGCGCGGCGGGCGCGCGAGCTCGGGCTCGATGCCATCGACGCGGCCGGCGACGGCGCGCTGCTGATCGACTGCCAGGGCATCACGGCCAGCGACAGCGCGGGACTTGCCGTGCTGCTCGACTGGCTGGCTGCTGCGCGGGCACAGGGGCGCTCGCTGCGCTTCGCGCACCTGCCACCGGGTCTCGCGGCGCTCGGCCGGATCAGCGAGGTGAGCGGGCTGCTCGAGCCCGGCGCGTAGCGATATCTGCGCCGCGGCACCGCTCGCTCACCTGGGCGTCCGCGGCTCCTGCGGCGGCTGCTGCGGCTGCTGTGGCGCCGGCTCGATGCCCGACTCTTCCAGCATCTTCTGCTCCTCGTCCTCCTCGCTCTGCGAGCTGCCGCCGCGCACCTTGAACGCGCGATTCTGCAGGTACGCATTGCGCAGGAAGGCGTAAGGATCGTAGGCGCTGTCGAGCACGCGGCCGGCGTCGAGATAGCGGGAGCGCGCGTCGACCTTCTCGAGCGTCCACGAGCCGTAATTCCACCAGGTGTTGCTGATATAGGTGCGCGGCGTGCTGAAGGCGTCGCCGGCGCGGCCGAAGGTGTCGCGTACGTCGCTCGGACCGAGGAAGGGCAGCACCAGGTACGGCCCCGCATGCACGCCCCACTTGCCGAGCGTCTGCCCGAAGTCGCGGTCGCCCTTCTCGAGCCCCATCGCGGTCGCCGGATCGAACAGCCCGCCGATGCCGAACACGGTATTGACCAGCAGCCGGCTGGTGTCGTGCATGAACGGCGTGAGCTGCCCCTGCAGGAGGTCGTTCAGCATCACGATCGTCGTGTCGACGTTGTCGAAGGCGTTGCGAATCCCGGTCTGCACGACGTGCGGCACGGCGGCGCGGTAGCCGCGCGCCACGGGGCGCAAGAGCGCCTTGTCGAACTTGTCGTTGAAGGCATAGGTCGCGCGGTTCATGCGCTCCCAGGGGTCGCGCGGGTCGGTGCGCGTCCGCGCCGTGGCGCAGGCGCCGAGCAGCAACAGGAGGAGCGCCGCCAGAGAAATGCGGATCGTGGCTGTCATGACACCGGTGAAGAGAGGCCCGGCCGGGATTGTAGCAGCGGGGCGCGCGGGCTCGCCGGAAAGCCCGACCTGCTGCCCGGTGCGGTCAGCGGCCGCGCCCGGGTCCCTGATCCCCGTTGTCGGTCAGCCGGGGCTTGCGCGTGCTGGCGAGGAACTCGCGCACCTCGTCGAGGCGCGCGCGGTAGCGCTGGCGCTGGATCGAGCTGATCTTGGGGGAAGCCAGCGCCAGCTGATACTGCTGGATCGCGAGCTGCAGGTCGCCGTTGGCCAGCTGATACTCGCCCATGTAGTAGTACGCGTCGCCCGGATCGGCTGCGGCGCTGGCCGCGAGCGCGGTGAGCCGGATCTGGTCGGGCGTGGGCGGCACGATGTTGAACAGGTCGAGCAGCATGGTGTGGGCCTCGCCCGGGCGGCCCGCGGCCATGAGGGTCTCCGCGTAGCGCACCGTTACCGGGACGTTGCGCGGAAAGAGCGCCTCGGCGTGCCTGAAGGTAGCCAGCGCCTCGCCGACGTGTCCGGCCTTCGCCTGAGCCTGGCCGAGGGCCGAATACAGCACCGTCAGGCCCTCGTGCTGCTGCACCAGCCTGCCGAGGATCCCGGTCGCCTCCTCGGCGGCGGCGCGGTTGCCGCCTATGAGGGCGAGCGCCCGGCCGTACTGGTTGCCCATGGTATCGTCGCCGTGGGCGATCTTCTGCGCGTACTGCTGCGCCATGTCGACGTCGCCGGTCGCCGTCAGTACCCGCACGCGCTCGCGGATGAGCTGGTAGCTCTGGGAGTCGTGACCGGTGCGGGGCGGAAACTGCGCGGCGCGGGAACGCTGCTCGGCCTCGCGCTCCGTATCGAGCGGGTGGTTGATCAGCATCGCGGGAATGTAAGTCTGCGCGAGTCCCGTGTGATGCGCCATGACGTCGAACATCTCGCCCAGGCCGTAGGGATCGAAGCCCGCCCCCGCGAGGTAGCTGATGCCGACGCGGTCGGCTTCCCACTCGTTGTCGCGCGTGAAGTTGATCTGGTGCTGCGCGGCGAGTCCCTGCGCTGCGATGATCCCGCCTTCGACGGCCTGGCCGCCGCCGCCGAGCGCGCCGAGCAGGATGGCGCCGATCATGGCGGCCGCGGTGGTGAGGCTCTGCCGCGACTGGTCGGCGAGCATGCGTGCGATATGGTGCTGCGTGATATGCGCGGTCTCGTGCGCCATCACCCCGGCGAGCTCCGACTCCTTCTCGCTGGCGAGCACCAGGCCGGCGTTGATGAACACGTAGCCGCCGGTCACGGCGAAGGCATTGATGGACGTGTCCCTGATCACGAAGTAGTGGAAGTACTCGCCGCCCATCTCGCTCTGCGACGCGAGCCGCTTGCCGATGTCGTTGATGTACTCGCTGACTTCCGGGTCCTCGACCAGGGCGTTCTGGTCGCGCAGCTCCTTGGCCACCATCGCGCCGAGCCGGAACTCGTCGCTCTTCGACAGCGCCGTCTCGGCGGGACTGCCCAGGTCGGGGAGGTTCGAGCCCGGTGTGGGGCCGCTCAGTGCGAGCGAACCCGGCATCGGCGGCTCGGCTGCGAACGTGACGGCCGCCGAGGTGAGAACGGCGCTCAGCAGGACGATCAGAAGGGGACGCATATCCTTGATTTGACCGCGGCCCGGGCGGCCGAGTTTCCCAGCGCTTACAGACGCTTACAAAGGCCCGAGGCGTACCCGCTCCGCGAGCCCGCCGCCCGCGCAAGCGTACACCGAATCCCGCCCCCCGGGGGCCGGCTTTGACAGCCGGTGCGGGAGGCGCGCCCTAGAGGATGTCCGAGGCGTAATCGGCGAGGCGCGAGCGCTCTCCGCGTACCAGCGTCACGTGCCCGGAATGGGCCCAGCCGCGGAAGCGGTTCACCGCGTAGGTGAGGCCGGAGGTCATCTCGGTGAGGTAGGGCGTGTCGATCTGGGCGATGTTGCCGAGGCAGGCGAGCTTGGTGCCGGGGCCGGCACGCGTGATCAGCGCCTTCATCTGCTTGGGCGTGAGGTTCTGCGCCTCATCGAGGATCAGGAAGCGGTTGAGGAAGGTGCGGCCGCGCATGAAATTCAGGGAGCGGATCTTGATGCGGTTGCGCAGCAGATCATTGGTCGCGGCGCGGCCCCAGTTGCCGCCTTCCTGCGAGCCGGTGAGCACCTCGAGGTTGTCCATGAGTGCGCCCATCCACGGCTCCATCTTTTCTTCCTCGGTTCCCGGCAGGAAGCCGATGTCCTCGCCGAGCGGGATGGTGACGCGCGTCATGATGATCTCGACGAAGCGGTTGGTCTCGAGCGTCTGCATGAGACCGGCGGCGAGCGCGAGCAGCGTCTTGCCGGTGCCGGCCGGGCCGAGCACCGTGACGAAATCGATCTCCGGATCCATGAGCATGTTGAGCGCAAAGTTCTGCTCGCGGTTGCGCGCCGTGATGCCCCAGACGTTGTGCCGCTCGTTGCGGTAGTCGCGGGTCAGCTCGATGGTGGCGGTAGCACCGCTGATCTTGCGGGCGATGCCCTCGATACCCTCGGGCGTGCCTTCGAACACCCCCTGGTTGGGATGCCACTCGCGCACCGCGGGACCGGTGATTTCGTAGAACGTGCGCTCGCCTTCCTTCCACGAGCGGAGTCCCGAGCCGTGCTGCTCCCAGAAGTCGGCCGGCAGCGCCGTCATGCCGCTGTAGAGGACGTCCGCGTCCTCGAGCGTCTTGTCGCTGTAGTAGTCCTCGGCGTGCACGCCGAGGACCGCGGCCTTGATCCGCAGGTTGATGTCCTTCGAGACCAGGATCACCCGCGCATCCTTCTGCTCGTTCTGCAGCGCGAGCGTCTGCGCCAGGATCGCGTTGTCGCCGCTCTGGCCGGGC
>DASQIP010000129.1:0-6313 GCA_035631515.1 Steroidobacteraceae bacterium | reverse complement strand
GATGAGGCGCACGTTGCCGCCGAGGGAGCTTTCGCCGTAGAGCGTGCCCTGCGGCCCCTTCAGCACCTCGATGCTGGCGAGGTCGACCACGCGCGGGTCGAGGGATCCCGGCACCGGGGTGTCGTCGATGTAGAAGCCGGTTGCACCCGCGGTCCCGAACAGGTTCTGCCCGGTGATGCCGCGCACCGAGACGGTGCGCGCGTCCGCGAAGCCGGTCGGACCGCCCCCGTAGGTGAAGGACAGATCCGGCGTCTTGGTCGCGTAGTCGGCGAAGGACTGAACGTTATAGTCCTTGATGGTCTCGGCGGTGAACGCCGTGATGCTGGTCGGCACCTCGGCGATCGACTCCGAGCGCTTGCGCGCGCTGACGATGATGGTGGCGGTCTCGCCGCCGGCTTCGGCGCCGGTCTCCCCCTGCTTCTGCGACTGCTCCTGGGCCAGCGCGGGCCACGCGACTGCCAGCGCCAGTGCCACGGCGACGCCTGCAGCCGCCGTGCACACACTGCGCCCCGCCCGGGACCCTCGCCTCGATCCGTGCCGCGGTCCGTTGGATTTCATGCTTACCCTCCCCCAGTGAATGCTTGAGTGGCTGTGCCTTCAGAACGGGTTCGCGCGTCCCGGCGCCGCCGCCGTCAGAAACTCATTGATCACGCCCGCGCATTGCGCGGGCTGCTCCCAGAACGGGTTGTGCCCGAGACCCGGGAATATCTTCACCTGCGCCTGCGGCAGCGCCTCGCGCAGCGTCGCGCGCAACTCCTCGTCCATGATCGGATCGGCGCTGCCCCAGACGAGCAGCACCGGTGCCTTGAGACGCGGCAGAGTACGCTGCAGATCGCCATAGTCGAGGTCGTCGAGCAGACCTTCATCGAGCACCGCGACCCAGACGCGCAGCGGGATTGCCGCCGCGTCCTGGCGCTGGCGACGGAGAAAATCGGGATCGACCGGGGTCGGAGACGACCACCACTCGATCATGAACTTCGAGTCCGGGTCGATCGGCTCCTTGAGCTGACGGATTGCCGCCACGTAGTCGAGCTTCGGCGCCGGCGGCGAGGCGCCCGGCCGCCGGCCGCCGGCCGCCGGCCGAAGAGATCAGCACAACCCGGCCGGTGCGCTCAGGCCAGAACTCCGCGAAGGTCTGCGCGATGAAGCTGCCCATCGAATGCCCGACGATGTCGGCGCGCTCGACATGCAGCGCATCGAGCAGCAGCTTGATGTCGTAGGCGAAGTCGAGCCGTGTGTAGCAGCACTCGGGCTTGCCCGAGCGGCCGTGGCCGCGGAGGTCGACCAGGATGAGCTTGAGGCGCGGCGCAAGGTAGGGGATCAGCGGCACCCAGTCGCGCGCGCTGTCCGTGTAGCCGTGAATCAGCACGACCGGGGTGCCTGCCGGATCCCCCATGGTGAGATACGCGAGCGTCTCGCCATCGGGAAGCGCGACACTCTTCTTCCGGGCTTCGAAGGCGTCGAGCGCGATCCTGGCCGGGGCGCCAGGCACGGGCCCGGCTGCGGCCAGCACCGGGAGCGAGCACGCGAACAGCGCGTAGCCGCAAAGCGCCGCCGTGAGGCGGGCAGCCCGGGTCAAGGTCGCGTCGCGGTTCAAGCTAACACGCGTCGGAATTGCGGCCAGTGGTAATTATTATCTGGTCGATAATATATAGCGACCTTGCGGTTCCGGCAACGCCTTTTCGTACGGTCGCGGGTTGCGGCGGCGAGCCGCCTTTGAGATTCAGCCGGCGGGCGACACTAGTTGCGCGGGGGCGGCGCAGTGGCTTGCGGCGGCGGCGCCGGGGACTGCGCCGGGGGCGCACTGGCGAGGCGCTGCCGGTAGGAGCTGAGGCGCGCCTCGAAGGCGGCGGCCTCGATGCGCCTCATTTCGCTCGGCGCATACTCGCGCCAGCTGCCGGCGAACTTGAGCGCACAGTCCCACTGTTGGGTCTGCGCGCACATGTGCGCGAGCGCGTAGGCGAGATTCACGTTGCCCGGATGGCGCGCGAGCGCCTGCGAGGCCTCCGGCAGCAGTAACCGGGCCGCGGCGCCGTCGCGCTGCGCGCCGTAGAGGCCCGCCAGCCCCGCCCAGGAGCGCGAGTCCTCGGGATTGGCGGCGACCGCGGCCTGATAGTAACGGCGTGCGAGGCGCAGCATCGTCGACGCATCCACCGACAGCACCGCGTCGCCGCCGCTCACCGCGGAGGCCAGCACCGTGAGTATCCCGGCGCTCTCGGCCATGGCATCGGGCGAAAGCTGCGCACGGCGCGAGAGCTCATCCACCGCGGCGAACGACGCCGGGTAGTTGCCCTCCTCGAGCTGGGCCTGTGCCGCAACCCGCAGGGCGGACTCGTTGGCCGGATCGGCGCGCAGCGCAGTACCCGCCAGGCGCAACGCCTCGGCTCGCCGCCCCACCTTCAGGTTGACCAGCGCGAGCCGCGCCTCAACCTCGGGCGGCGCGAGCTTGCGCGGGGGAGCGGAGTCGGGGCCGTCGTCCGCCGGGCTCGGCAACAGGAACACGTTCGTGCTGGCGTTCCGGGCGTCGAGCAGCATCCGGTCGAGATCCTCGTAGCTCACCTTGAAGCTCGCGGCGAACGCCGCCTGCTCGCTCACGCCCTGACGCATGAGCGCGAAATAGTGCACGAATTCGTCGCGATAGCGGCCCTCTACCAGGATCTCGCGGGTGAGATACCAGCTCTCGGCCGCGTACATGCCGCTCAGCGCATCGGACTTGAGCTGCGGGTCCTGCTCCTGCATGGCGAGCAGGCTCCGCAGCGGGATGGGCGTGCCACCTGCCAGCGTGTGCGCGTAGCCCGTGGCAATGCCGCCGGTCCTGATGTGGCCGTGATCGAACTCGGTCGTCGCAAACACCTCCGGAACACCGAGCCGGAACCAGTACGGATAGCGCGGCGCGCCCTCGCCGGCCAGCACGGTGCCGGCGTAGCCGAAATAAACGCCCCAGTACTCTCCCCCGCTGCCCGCCCCGCGGCTGGCTATGACGGTGGCATCGTAGCCCGAGCTGCTGAAATTCGATCTGCCGCTCGATCCCAGCAACGCGACGATCTCGTCGTCGGGGAGCACGTAGATATGAGTAGGCAGGCGCGCCTCGCCCCTGAGGCTCAGGATCCGGGTGAGCGCGGCCCCGAGACGGTCGGCGTTGCGCGCGACCTGCTGCGCGTAGCTGCCGCTGCCCGCGACCGTCACGTCGATGTCTTTGTACCGGTAAGCCCAGTAATCCGCACCCGGCGCCAGCGCCGGCCCCATGGCCAGCAACAGCGCGAGCCCGTGGCGAGCGATGCGATTCACCGCCGGCGCTCCACTCCGACCCGCAGCGCCTCGACCGCCTGCATCTGCGGATCCCGGAACGCTTCCCGACGGGTGAGGTAATCGAGGGCCATGCCGAAGGCGTCGTGTCCCCAGAAGACCTCCTCGCCGATCACCAGCGTCGGCACGCCGAATACGCCGCGCGCAATCGCCCAGTCGGTGTTGTCGCGCAGCTGCTGCTTCACCCTGGGGTCGCTCACCGCACTCCCGGCATCGGCGAGGCCGAGCTGCCGCGCGAGATCGGCGATCACCTGCGGGTCGGTCACGTCGCGCCCGTCACGGAAGACCGCATCGAGAACCGTCGAGGCGGCGCGCCGGTCGCTGCCGGCTGCTACGACCAGACGCAGTGCCGCGAGCGGATTGAAGGGATGCGCGGGCGGAAAGCACATCGGCAGGCCCATCTGCCGCGCGCGCCACAGAACGAAGCGGTAGGTGAAGCGCCGCTTGGAGGGAATCTCCGCCGGGCCCTTCTGCCCGAAGTGCGACAGCATGGCGGCGAGCAGCACCGGTACGAATCTGAGCTCGACCTCGGGCGGCAGCCGTGCGAGGTCGTGCAAGCCGAGCCAGGCGAAGGGCGAGATGACGTCGAACACCCAGGACACCGTCAGGCGCTCTGCCATGCCCATCAGCCTTCAGACGCGTACCACGAGCTTGCCGAAGTTCTCGCCCGCGAGCAGCCCGATGAGGCCGCGGGGCGCATTCTCGAGTCCTTCGATCACTTCCTCACGGTAGCGCACGCGGCCGCTGCGCAGCCACTCGCTCATGTCCTTGGCGAAGGCCGGGAAGCGATGGTAGTGATCGAAAATGATGAATCCCTGAATCCTGATGCGCCGGCGCAGCACCGTCGAGAGCAGCGCCGGCGTACGATCGACACCCGCGGGCAGCTTCTCGAGGTTGTACCAGGAGATCAGACCGCAGAGCGGCACGCGGGCCCCGACGTTGAGGAGCGGCGTCACGGCGTAGAGTACCTCGCCGCCGACGTTCTCGAAATACACGTCGATCCCCCGGGGACAGGCGGCGGCCAGCCGCTCCCGCAACTGCGGCTCGCGGTGGTCGAGGCACGCATCGAAGCCGAGGCTGTCGACGGCATAGTCGCACTTCGCCTTGCCGCCGGCGACACCGACGACGCGGCAGCCCTTGAGCTTCGCGATCTGTCCGACCACCGACCCCACCGCTCCGGTGGCGGCCGCGACCGCGACGGTCTCGCCCGCCCTGGGCTGGCCGATGTCGAGCAGCCCCACGTAAGCGGTGAGTCCCGGCATGCCGAGCACGCCGAGTGCGTACGAAGGCCGCTCGAGTCCCGGATCGATCCTGACCAGATCGCGCCCGTCGGACACCCCGTAGTCCTGCCAGCCGACGTTGGCGACGACCAGCTCGCCCGGGCGGTAAGCCGGGTTGCCGGAGGCCTCGACCACGCTCACCGTCTGCGCCGTCATCGGCGCGCCGAGTGCGACCGGCGGGGCGTAGGACGGCGCATCGCTCATCCGGCCGCGCATGTACGGATCGAGCGAGAGAAAGCGCGTGCGCAGCAGCACCTGCCCGGGCGCCGGCGCCGGCACCGGCACCTCCTCGAGGCGGAAGTCCTCCGCCACCGGCGCGCCTTGCGGGCGCCGTGCCAGGACGATCCGGCGGTTGAGCGCCCCCGGGCTCATGCCATGAACTCCAGCCTGACCCCCGGCGGCGGCGCCGAGTCGCGCGCGATGAACAGGTCCGCGAGCAGCGCCCCGCCCGGCTCGACGCTGTAGGCATCGAAGTCGCGCACGCCCGCCTCGTAGAGCACGCTGTCGTCGATGAAGAAACGCCCGCTGCACTCGCGCGCCGGCCGCGACAGGATCACGTGGGCGGCGTCCGCGACGATCGCCGGCCGGCGCGAGCGGCGCATCATGGCCGGTCCGCCGAGGGCGAATTCCACCGCCGCGGTGGCGATGGTGGTGCGCGGCCAGAGGGCGTTGCAGGCGATGCCGGCCGGCGCATATTCCTCGGCCATTCCCAGCATGCACAGCGACATCCCGTACTTCGACAGCGAGTAGGCGAGGTGCGGGGCGAACCAGCGGGGCTTGAGGTCGAGCGGGGGCGACAGGGTCAGCACGTGGGGATTGGCGGCGCGCTTCAGGTACGGCACGCAGGCGCGCGTGGTCACGAAAGTGCCGCGGGTGTTGATCTGCTGGATGAGATCGTAGCGGCGCATGTCGATCTGCTCGGTCGAGCCCAGGTTGATCGCGGAGGCGTTGTTGATGCAGATGTCGATGCCGCCGAAGACCTCGGCACACTGGCGCACCGCGGCCGCCACGTTGGCCTCGTCGCGCACGTCCACCACGAGCGGCAGCGCCCTGCCCCCGGCGCGCTCGATTTCGGCCGCCGCGGTGTGAATGGTGCCGGCGAGCTTGGGGTGCGGCTCGGCGGTCTTGGCGGCGACCGCGATGTTGGCCCCGTCGCGCGCCGCGCGCACTGCGATCGCGAGGCCAATGCCGCGGCTCGCTCCCGTAATAAAGAGTGTCTTGCCCCTGAGACTCATGCGCCCCCGCCCTTGAGCTCGACCCGGTTGCCGTCCGGATCCTCGATGTAGATGGAGCGCCCCTCGCCTTCGGCGCCATAGCGCTCGGCGGCCTCGCCGGCCCCGATGCCGTGCGCCGCGAGGTGCGAGCGCAGCGCCGCTTCATCGAAGGGCACGATGGTGAGACAGAAGTGATCGACGTTCGGCGCAGGCGATGCGTCGCTCCCCTCGCGAGCGCCGAGCGGCCCGTCCGCGGTCACCAGATCGATGAGGCTGCGCCCGGCGCGCAGCTGCGTGAGGCCGAGTGTGCGCTGCTCGCGCTCCACCGTGCAGCCGAGCACGCCGCGGTAGAACGCGAGCGCGCGCCCGACGTCGCGCACGCGCAGCACGATGTGATCGATGCCGCCGATGCTGAAAAGCGGTGCGTCCACGCGCTCTGGCAGGCTAGGGCTTGCCCGCGTAGCTCCCGGCGAGGTAGTCGAGGATCTGCTGCGCCTCCTCATCGGAGATCGG
>DASQIP010000128.1:0-3188 GCA_035631515.1 Steroidobacteraceae bacterium | reverse complement strand
GAACATCGGCGCACGCCGGCTGCACACGGTGATGGAGCGCCTCCTCGAGTCGGTCTCCTACGAGGCTGCGGAGGGCAGCCCCGGCGGGGACGGCCGCTCCGGGGTCTCGATCGACGCGAAGTACGTCGATGCGCACTTAGGCGCGCTCGTCAAGGACGAGGACCTGAGCCGTTACATTCTCTGAGAGTCGCCCCGCGTGCGGGTCTCGCGCGGGGTGCCGGCGGATACGTCAGGCGCGTTGAACGGACGCGCCATTTGTATGCTCGGCGCCACATTTTGCGCCGCCCTTCGCCTGGCGGGCCCTGCGGATTTTGTTTCGCCGTGTGGCCTGTTCTGCTTGCCTTTCCCACGCCTTCATTAAGTCATGTATCATTCCTTTACAACGCGAGATCGCCGACGGTCTCACTAAAACCACAAGCGCCCGTGGCGGGCGTGTCGGCTGGTCCAGGAGGAGATCGATCATGACAAGCACCCGCCGAGGCGCCCCGGGCCTCATGGTATCCATTGCCCTCGCCGCGCTCGTGTTCGCGGCGGCTGCCCCCGCGCAGCAGGCTCCGGCACAGGCGCAGGCCGGCCCCGAGCAGGGAGGTCTGCAGGAGATCATCGTTACGGCCGAGAAGCGCGCCGAGAACCTGCAGAACGTCCCCTTCTCGATTGCCTCCGAGAGCCAGGCGCAGATCATCAATTCCGGCGCCCAGAGCATCGTCGATCTCGCCCGCAACGTCGCGGGCCTCGCGATCGCGGACCTGGGTCCCGGGCAGAGCCAGATAGCGATCCGCGGCATCAGCTCCGGCCAGGTGATCCGCGATCAGCCCGGCGTCAAAGAGCAGGTCGGGGTCTACCTCGATGAGTCGCCGATCTCGATCGCGCTCTTCACCCCTGACCTCGAGCTCTTCGACCTCGATCGCGTCGAGGTGCTGCGCGGTCCCCAGGGAACACTCTTCGGCGCCGGGTCCGAGGCGGGCACGGTGCGCTACATCACCCGCCAGCCGCAGCTCGGCAAGATGGAAATCTACGGCGACGCTGCCTTCGAGGATGTGACCCACGGCAGCGAGGGCGGGTACGTGCACGAGGCGCTCAATGCGCCGCTCGGCGATCAGGCTGCCATGCGCCTGGTGGCCTACTGGCACCACCTGCCCGGGTTCATCGATGCCGTACAGCCCGACGGCAGCGTCAAGCAGGCGGTGAACTACGGCGACCGCGGCGGCATGCGGCTGTCGTTCCTCGTCAAGCCGAACGATGCGCTCAGCATCACGCCGCGCCTCGTGTACCAGAAGCTCGCGACCTACGGCTTCCCGCGCGTCGACATCTACAACATTCTCGCCAACCCCTACACGACCACGCAGCCGGCTGTGAACATGGGCGGCCTCGAGCAGTTTACCCAGCAGCGCGAGGGGCTCACCGACGACTTCACGCTGAGCGATCTCAAGGTCGACTACAACTTCGGTGCGGCGACGCTCACCTCGATCACCTCCTACACCAAGCGCGACGTGCTCGTCACGCGCGATGCGACGCAGCTGACCGGGAGCGTGACCTTCGACGTCTTCGGGCCGGTGTCCGATCCGCCGAGCCCCGCGGGCGTGCGCACCAGCTCCCCGCTCCTCGACCGCACGCGCCTCAACGAGATTTCCGAGGAGGTGCGGCTCGCCTCCAACGGCACCCAGACGCTCGACTGGCTGGTGGGCGGCTTCTTCCAGCACATCGGGCGGCGCTACGGGCAGGACCTGCCGACCCCGGGCTATGACCAGCTGAACGCCGACAACGGCTTCCCGCTGGGCCCGAACCCGGTGGGGCTGGTCGACACGCCGTTCTTCTCGGACTTGAGCTACCGCCTCAAGCAGTATGCCGCCTTCGGCGAGGCGACCTACCACCTGACCGACCAGTGGTCGGTCACCGGAGGACTGCGCTACTACAAGTTCAACGAGGACCGCGTGCTCAACTTCAACGGGGTGTTCGCCGCGGACACGCCGGTCGGCGGCGTGCCGGGTTCCACCGATTCGAACGGCACCTCGCCGCGGCTGATCCTCACCTACAAGGCGACCAGCGACGCCGAGCTCTACGCCGAAGCCGCCCGCGGCTTCCGCCTCGGCGGCATCAACGATCCGATCAACCTGCCGCTGTGCTCGCCGCAGGACAAGCTGGTGTTCGGCAATCAGCCCAACTGGAAGGATGAGAAGACCTGGAATTACGAGGTCGGCGCCAAGACGCAGTGGCTCGACCACCGGCTGACGCTCAACATCGCCGCCTTCTACGAGGACATCACCAACCTGCAGGCGACGACCACCGCAGGTACCTGCTCCTCGCGCATTGTGTTCAACGTGCCGACGGCCCGCAGCGAAGGCGTCGAGGCGGAGCTGTTCGCCCGGCCGAACGCCACCTGGGACTTCGGCCTGTCGGCGACCTTCATCGACGCCAAGCTCACCTCCTCGGTCATCTCGAGCCCCGCGCCCGGAACTACGGTGGTGGTGGGCGGCCTGGCCGACGGCAACCGCCTGCCGACCGCGCCGAAGGCGCAGGTGGTCGGCGCCGCCGGCTTCACGCAGCCGGTGATGAACGGCGCGAGCGACTTGTTCGCCAACCTCACGGTCCAGTACGTCGGCTCGTCGTTCTCGCAGTTCGAGAACGAGCAGCCGGGCTGGGGCCAGATCGGCGGCGCGGGCGACCCGAATGCGGCGCGGCTCATCGCCTACGGTGGCCCGCTCACAGTCTCGCAGATCAACTTCAATCCGGAGCTGCCGGCCTACACGCTGGTGAACCTGCGCTGCGGCCTGAAGACCGACCGCTGGCAGGTGGCCGCCTACGTCACCAACCTCACCGACAAGAGCGCGGAACTGGCGCTCGATTACGAGCGCGGCCGCAGCGCCCGGGTCGGGTATCTGACCAACCAGCCGCGCACCATCGGGATCTACGGCAGCCACACCTTCTAGATCTCCGTTGGCGCGCTGCAGCGCACTGCGGGCGCGGCGGCCTCAACCGAGGCCGCCGTGGACCGCGCCTGTCTCTGCGTTCAGATGCGGAATCGCTCTTTCAGCTCGCCTGCCATACGACGGCTCACCGCGAGCGCCGCCTCGCAGCCTCGCAGCCGCACGAAGTACTGACCGTCGGCGCCGCGCTCGATGCCCTCGAGGTGCCGCACGCCCACCAGGGCGTTCCTGTGGATGCGCACGAAGGCGCCGCCGAACTCGCTC
>DASQIP010000127.1:0-60671 GCA_035631515.1 Steroidobacteraceae bacterium | reverse complement strand
CGGCGCTCGTAGAGGTTCACGACCCCGCGCACGATGCGCACCAGGTCCGGCACGCCCGCCTGGAACAGCTCGTCGCGCGGATAGGTCTCGAGGACGTTGAGCACTTCCTTGCCGTCGTGGCTCGCCGGGTCGAGGCCGAAGTGCTCGATGACGCGCTCGACCTTGCGGCGCAGGACCGGGATCTCGCGCGGGCTGCCGTGATAGGCGGTCGAGGTCCACAGTCCGAGGAAGCGGTGCTCGCCATCCACCAGCCCGCGGCGGTCGAAGGTCTTGACGCCGACGTAGTCGAGGTACTCGTCGCGATGCACGGTGGCGGTCGAGTTGGCCTTGGTGACGATCAGCAGCTCCTGCTCGCGTGCGCGCACGCGCATGTCGCCGCGCAACACCGTGGCGGCGGCACGGCCGGCCTTGCGGCGGCCGCGGGCGAGCACGCCGAGGCTCGAGAGCACATCGGGCACCAGCCGGTCCTCGGAGCGGCCGCGCTCGAGGCGGTAATGGCGGTAGCCGAGGAATACGAAGTGCCGGCCCTCCATCCAGTCGAGCAGGTGGCGCGCCTCGCTCACCTCGGCGGCGGGCAGCGGCGGCGGGTCGCTCTCGAGCCGCGCGATGATCTCGCGCACGCGCTCGCGCATCGGCATGAAGTCGCTCACCACGGCGCGCACGTCGGCGAGCGTCGACTCGAGCACGCGCCGCAGCTTCTCGAGCTGCTGCGGGTCGGTGACGCGATCGATCTCGTAGAGCTGCCACGACTCGGCGTGCGTGAGCTGCGAGCCGTTGGCACCGAGGTCGGTGAGCCGGCCGCGTGCGTCGCGGCGCACCTGCAGCACCGGGTGCACGATCAGGTGCACGGCGAGCTCGGCGCGGTGCAGCGCCATGCCGAGCGAGTCGACCAGGAACGGCATGTCGTCCGTGATCGTGAGCACCAGCGTGTGCGGCGACTCGAAGCCGTCGGCGTCCGCGGCCGGATTGAACACCCGTACCAGCGCGCGCCCCTGCGGGCGCCGCACCGCGAAGGCCAGGTGCGCGAGCGCCGCCTTGGCGAGCAGTCCCGGCGGGTGCGCCGCCAGGTCCTCCTCGGCGACGCCGTGGAAGTAGCTGCGCAGGAAACGCTGCTGCAGCTCGTTGCGGCCGGTGCGGCCGCCCGCTGCGCGCGCGATGCGCTCGATCAGCGCGACCCGCGCGGCGGGAATGCTGCGCAGCAGCCGGCTGTCTTCGGGAGCAACGTGCGCGTGCATGGAGGCGCGCGATTATACATGCGGGACGCCGCCGGCGGCCGGCAGGGCGCGCGGGCGCCTATAATGCCCTCATGAGCGACCTGCACGACAACCCGATGGGCACCGACGGGTTCGAGTTCGTCGAATACACGGCGCCGGATCCGCAGTTGCTGCGCACTCTGTTCGAGCGGCTCGGCTTCCCGGTGGTGGCGCGGCACCGTTCCAAGAACGTGACGCTGCACCGTCAGGGCGAGATCAACTTCATCATCAACGCCGAGCCCGCCTCCTTCGCGCAGGCTTTCGCCCGCCTGCACGGCCCGTCGGCGTGCGCCATGGCGTTCCGGGTGCGCGATGCGGCCGGCGCCTGGCGCCGCGCGCTCGAGCTCGGGGCCAAGCCCGGACCGCAGAGCGCCGGCCCCATGGAGCTCAACATCCCGTGCATCGAGGGCATCGGCGGCTCACTCATCTATCTGGTGGACCTGTACGGCGAGCGCTCGATCTACGACGTCGACTTCCGCCCGGTCGCGCCGCCGGCGCCGGCGGAGGGCGCCGGCCTCTCGGTCATCGACCACCTCACCCACAACGTCGGCCGCGGGCGCATGGACCTGTGGGCGGGCTTCTACCAGAAGCTCTTCAACTTCCGCGAGATCCGCTACTTCGACATCGAAGGCAAGCTCACCGGGCTGCTGTCGCGCGCCATGACGAGTCCCTGCGGCAAGATCCGCATCCCGATCAACGAATCGCAGGACGACAAGAGTCAGATCGAGGAGTATCTGCGCGAGTACCGCGGCGAGGGCATCCAGCACATCGCGCTCGCGACCGCCGACATCTACCGCACGGTGGACGTGCTGCGCGGTCACGGCGTCGCCTTCCAGGACACGCCCGAGAGCTACTACGACGGCGTGGCGGCGCGCGTGCCCGGGCATCGTGAGTCGCTCGCCGAGCTGCGCGCGCGGCGCATACTGATCGACGGCAACCCGGCCAGGGGCGAGGGCGTGCTGCTGCAGATCTTCACGCAGAACGTGATCGGTCCGATCTTCTTCGAGATCATCCAGAGGAAGGGCAACGAGGGCTTCGGCGAGGGAAATTTCAAGGCGCTGTTCGAGTCGATCGAGCAGGACCAGATCCGCAGAGGCGTGATCTAGTCAATGGGCGGAGAACGCCGGCTATGCAACAGGGCGGGTTACTGGCTATAATGGCCACATGGAAAAGGCCACTGTTTCAAGACTGAAAGACAACCTCAGTGCGTACCTGCGCAAGGTCCGGGCCGGGCACACGGTGGTCATCTACGATCGCGACGTGCCCATCGCCTGCATCGAGCGCATCGAGGCGAGCGGCCGCGGCGGCGATCGGTTGGCGTTGCTGCGCGCTCAGGGTCTCACCAGGCCCGCGAAGCGTTCCCTGTCGGTGACCCGCTGGCGGGCGGTGCTGCCCAAGGGTCTGCCGCGCGGCGCGCGTCTCGCGGACGCCCTGCGCGAGGAGCGCGACGCCGACCGATGAGATTCTGGGATACGTCCGCACTCATCTCCCTCCTGGTCGATGAGCCGACGCGCGAGCGCCTGCTCGAAATGCTCGAGGAGGACGGCGAAGTTCTGGCCTGGTGGGGCACGCCGGTCGAGATCGCCTCGGCGCTGGCCCGCGGCGAGCGCGAGGGCCTGCTCACTGCGGACCAGGTGATGGCTGCACTCGAGGCGACCCGGGCACTCGCGGAGAGCTGGCACGAGATCGTGCCCTCGGATGCCGTGCGCCGCACGGCGGAACGGTTGCTGCGCACCCACCCGCTGCGGGTAGCCGACGCCCTGCAGCTGGCGTCGGCGTTGGTGGCGGCCGATCACGACCCGGCTTCGCTCGAGCTGGTGTGTCTGGACGAGCGAGTGAGACTCGCCGCGCGCCGCGAGGGCTTCAGCGTCCTCACCGCCTGAGACCGGCGCGCGCAGCTCCTCAGGGTTTGTGCTCCCGCGCCAGGTACGCGGTGCTCTGCATCTCGATGAGCCGGCTCACGGTGCGCCCGAAGGGCGCGGCGAGGCGTTCGCCGCGATAGAGCCCGGGGGGCGCCGCCGCCGCCGCGACGATCACCTTGACGTTGCGGTCGTAGAACTCGTCGATGAGCGCAATGAAGCGCCGCGCCTCGTCGTCGCAGGCGGCATCGAGCACCGGCACCTCCGACACGATAACCGAGTGGAATTCGCGCGCGATCTCGATGTAGTCGTCGGCGCTGCGGGGACCGGAGCACAGCGCGGCGAACCGGCACCACAGCACGCCCGGGCCGGCGCGCATGACGGGGATCGCCCGCCCCTCGATGAGAATCGAGCCGCCGGCGCGTGCGCCGTGGGGGGCGAGCCGCGCGAACAGCTGCTCGAGCCGGGAGTGCGTATCGGTCGCGGCGGCGGGGAGATAGACGCCGGCCTGGGTGAGCTCGGCCAGCCGATAGTCGGTGGTACCGCCGACCCGCCATACCTCCAGATGACGCTCCAGAGCTGCGATCGCCGGCAGGAAGCGCGCGCGCTGCAGGCCGTCCCTGTAGAGCTCGCGCGGCGCGATGTTGGAAGTCGCCACCAGGGTCACCGAGCGCCGCAACAGCGCGTCGAACAGGTTGCCGAGGATCATGGCGTCGGCGATGTCGCCGACCTGCAGCTCGTCGAAGCACAGCACGCGCGCCTCGCGCGCGATCAGCTCCGCGACCTGCTCGAGCGGATCGCGCTCGTGCCTGAGCTCGGCGAGCCGCGCGTGCACCTCGTGCATGAAGCGGTGGAAGTGTTGCCGCCGCCGCTCGGCGAACGGCAGACTCTCGAAGAACAGGTCCAGAAGGAAGGTCTTGCCGCGGCCCACGCCGCCCCACAGATACAGCCCGCGTACCGGCGCGTCCGGCCGCCGCGGCAGCAGGGCACGAAACAGACGTGGCAGCGCGCCGCGCGGCGGGCGCAACAGGCGGCGGCGGAGCGCGTCGAGCCTGGCGACCGCGGCGAGCTGGGCGGGATCGGCGTTGAAGCCGCGCACCTGCAGCTCGCGCGCATACAGCTCCCGCAAATCGCCGGCGTCGCGCACGCGTTCGGGGCTTCAGCTCGAGAGCTCGGGAAGGTCGCGGAAGTGCTCGAGCGCCTGCGGGTTGGCGAGCGCGTCGACGTTCTTCACCGGCAGCCCGTGGATCACGTTGCGTACCGCGAGCTCGGTGAGCTTGCCGGACAGGGTGCGCGGAAGGTCGGGTACCGCGATGATGCGCGCCGGCACGTGCCGCGCGGTGGTTTGCGTGCGGATGGCGCTGCGGATCTCGCCGCGCAGCTCCTCGGTGAGCTCGACGCCCGCCCTGAGGCGTACGAACAGCACGACGCGCACGTCGCCCTGCCAGTCCTGGCCGACCGCGAGTGACTCGACGATCTGCGGCAGCACCTCGACCGCGCCGTAGATCTCCGCGGTGCCGATGCGCACGCCGCCGGGGTTCAGGACCGCGTCCGAGCGGCCGTAGATCACGATACCGTCGTGCCCGGTGATGGCGGCGAAGTCACCGTGGTGCCAGACACCCGGGCAGCGCTCGAAGTAGGCGGCGCGGTAGCGCGAGCCGTCGGGATCGTTCCAGAAGGCGAGCGGCATCGAGGGGAAGGGCGCCGTGCATACCAGCTCGCCGCGCGTGCCGCGCAGCGCCCGCCCGTCGTCGTCGAAGATGTCGACCGCCATCCCCAGGCCCCGGCACTGGATCTCGCCGCGGTACACCGGGCGGATCGGGCAGCCGAGCGCAAAGCAGGACACGATGTCGGTGCCGCCCGAGATCGAGGCGAGCGCGAGATCGGCCTTGACGCTCGAGTACACGAAGTCGAAGCCCTCGGGCAGGAGCGGCGAGCCGGTCGAGAGCAGGGTGCGCAAAGGGGTGAGGTCCACCTCGCGTGCCGGCTGGAACCCGCTCTTCTCGAGCGAGGCGAGGTACTTGGCGCTGGTGCCGAATACGCTGATGCGCTCGTCCGCGGCCATGCGCCACAGCACGCCGGGATCGGGGTGAAAGGGACTGCCGTCGTAGAGCACGAGCGTCGCGCCGGTCGCAAGAGCGCTCATGAGCCAGTTCCACATCATCCAGCCGCAGGTCGTGAAGTAGAACAGCCGGTCGCCGCGCCCGAGATCGGTGTGCAGCAGGTGCTCTTTCTGATGCTGCAGCAGCGTGCCGCCGGCGCCGTGCACGATGCACTTCGGCACGCCGGTGGTGCCCGAGGAGTACAGAATGTAGAGCGGATGATTGAAGGGCTCGCGTGCAAAGCGCAGCGGCGTGCCGCGCGCGCCGAACTCCGGCCAGTGGCTGGCGCGGGCGGCGGCGGCGCCGAGCCGCGCCAGCTGCGGCTGTGCCGCCACGTAGGGAATGACCACCACGCGCTCTATATGCGGGAGCTTCTCGAGCACCTCGGCGATGGGTGCGAGCGAGTCGAGCGTCTTGCCGGCGTAGAAGTAGCCGTCGGCGGTGAACAGGACTTTAGGCTGGATCTGCCCGAAGCGGTCGAGCACGCCGTGCACGCCGAAATCCGGCGAGCACGACGACCAGACGGCGCCGATACTCGCCGTCGCCAGCATCGCGATACACGCTTCCGGCAGGTTCGGCAGGTAGCCGGCGACCCGATCGCCGGCGGCGACGCCGGCGGCGCTCAAGCCCGCGGCCACGCGCGCAACTTCAGCGCGCAGCTCGCGCCCGCAGAGTGCGCGCCGGGTGCCGCGTTCGTTGCGGAAGATGAGGGCTTCCTTGTCGTCGGCGAATTTCAGCAGATTCTCGGCGAAATTGAGGCGCGCGCCCGGAAAGAAGCGCGCCCCGGGCATCGCCGTCGGGTGCTCGATCACCGGTCCGTCGCCGAAATCGGCGCGCACTCCGGCAAAGCGCGCGAGCTCGCTCCAGAACTGCTCCGGTGAGCTCAACGACCAGGCGTAGGTCGCGTCGTAGTCGGCGAGCGGCGTGCCGGTGCGGGCGCTCACGCAGCGCATGAAGCGCGTCAGGTTCGCGGCGGCGATGCGTTGTGGGGACGGGCGCCAGAGCTCGGACATGGGGCTGCGGGCTTTCCGTGGGACTAGAGCGACTGGTAGTTCGGGCCCGAGCCGCCCTCGGGCGTGGTCCAGGTGATGATCTGGTAGGGATCCTTGATGTCGCAGGCCTTGCAGTGCACGCAGTTGGCCGCGTTGATCTGCAGCCGCTGGCCGCCGCGGCCGTCATCCACCATCTCGTAGACGTTCGCCGGGCAGAAGCGCTCGCAGGGATTGCCGAACTCGGTGGCACAGCGTCCCGCGCAGATGCTCAAGTCCGCCACCTTGAGATGCACCGGCTGGCTTTCCTCGTGCGAGTTGCCAGCGAAGAACACGAACGAGACCCGGTCGCGCGGCGGCAGGGTGCGCGTCCCCCAGTGCCGCTGCGGCGAGACGAAGTCATCGAGCCTGGCGAGCCGCGACCAGTCGGCGGTGTTCCTGAGCGTCCAGGGAGAGTGCCCGGCGGTGAGCATCTCCCACGCCGAGTTGGCGAGTCCGAGCCACATGCCGCGCTTGAACGCGGGCTTGAAGTTGCGCACCTTCTGCAGCTCGCGTCCGCCCTCCGAGCCGCGCCACTTCGCATCGAAGCCCGCGCCGGCGCCGGTCGCGGCGATATGCTCGCCGGCCAGCCTGCCGGAGCGGATCGCCTGATGCACTCCCTTGATCTTGGCGAAGTTGAGCGTTCCGCCCGCATCTCCCACCAGGATCGCGCCGGGCATCTCCAGCGTCGGCGTCGACTGCCAGCCGCCGGCGGCGATGGTGCGGGCACCGGCCGAGAGGATCTCGCCGCCTTCGAGCAGCGCCTTCACGCGCGGGTGATTCTTGTACTGCTGGAAGGCCTCGAAGGGCGCGAGCCGCGGATCGCGATAGTCGAGGCCGACGATGTAGCCGACGTACACGCGGTCGTTGTCGAGGTGATAGAGGAAGCTGCCGGCATAGGTGCGCGAATCGGCGGGCCAGCCGAGCGCATGCTCG
Organism: Steroidobacteraceae bacterium; assembly: GCA_035631515.1. Taxonomy (GTDB): domain Bacteria; phylum Pseudomonadota; class Gammaproteobacteria; order Steroidobacterales; family Steroidobacteraceae; genus 13-2-20CM-66-19. The sequence continues at coordinate 53,493 of DASQIP010000127.1, read as the reverse complement.
ATGCGCCCGGGACGCACGCGCCCCGCCGGCAGCTGCCAGAGCTCCTTGTAACCGAGCGCGAAGGTCTGCGGGCAGTGATCCCGTGCGAGATCGAACTTCGCGATCAGCTGCTTCGAGATCGAGCCGCGTGCGCCTTCGGCGAGCACCGTGAGCGGCGCACGGATCTCGACGCCCGGGGTGAAGCTCGGGCCCGGCTTGCCGTCGCGATCGAGCCCCATGTCGCCGATCTGTACGCCCGCCACGGCTCCGTGCGCGTCGATGAGCGGCGCGGCGGCGGCGAAGCCCGGGAAGATCTCGACGCCGAGGGCCTCCGCCTTCTGCGCCAGCCAGGCCGTGAGCTGCCCGAGCGAGACGATGTAGTTGCCGTGGTTGTTGAACGGCGTGCTGAAGGTGAGCGAGCGCGGCAGCAGCTTCACCAGGAAGTCGGGCACCGGCTTGAACGAGCCGCTGCGGGTGAAGACGCGGAAATCGTCCTCGGCCGCCGGCACCTTCATTCCGGAGTATTCGGTCTGCCATTCCGGCAGCAGCTCTGCGAGCGGGCCGGGCTCGAGTACCGCGCCGGACAGCGAGTGCGCGCCGACCGTGGAAGCCTTCTCCAGCACGCACACGCCCGCCGCCGGTTTCAGCTGCTTCAGGCGGATCGCGCACGCGAGCCCCGCGGGACCTGCGCCGACGATCACCACGTCGTACTCCATGCGCTCGCGCTGGATCGCGCCGGCTGCGTTGTTGGCTTCGCTCAAGACATCCCCCGGGGCGCCGCCGCGGGCGACGGCGCGCTTCAAGGCCGCAGCTTACTTCGGCTGCATGCGGATGGCGCCGTCCAGGCGCAGCGTTGCGCCGTTCAGCATCGGAATCTCGAACACCGAGGCGACCAGCTGCGCGAACTCCTCGGGCTTCCCCAGCCGCGCCGGGAAGGGTACCTGCGCGGCGAGCGAGTCCTGCACTTCCTGCGGCATGCCGTCCATCATCGGGGTGTGGAAGATGCCGGGCGCGATCGACACGCAGCGGATGCCAAAGCGCGCCAGCTCGCGCGCGATCGGCAGCGTCATGCCGGCGACCGCCGCCTTGGTGGCGGAGTAGGCCGCCTGGCCGATCTGGCCTTCGAAAGCGGCGACCGAGGAGGTGTGGATGATGACTCCGCGCTCGCCGTCCGTGCCCGGGGCGTTCTTCTGCATCAGGGCCGCCGCGGCCTTGTCGCACAGGAAGGTGCCGATCAGGTTGATGTGAATCACCTTGGTGAAGAACTCGCCCGCCATCGGCCCGTTCTTGCCGAGCACGCGCCCGGCGCCCACCACGCCGGCGCAGTTGACCAGCAGGTTGAGGTGGCCGAGCTGCGCGGCGGCGGCGTCCATCGCGGCGTTGACCTCGATCTCCGAGGTGACGTCGCAGCGCAGGAAATGCGCATGCGGGCCGAGCGCGGCCGCGGCCGAACGCCCGGGACCTTCCTGGACGTCGAGCAGTACGGCCCTGCCGCCGTGGGCACAGACGTGCCTCGCGACCGCGTGACCTAAGCCCGATGCGCCGCCGGTTACGACGGCGCGGGCCTCCTGGATCTTCATGCGACCCCCTCGGCGTCCGCCGGCTACTTCAGGACCTCGACCGCGAGCGCCACCGCCTCGCCGCCGCCGATGCACAGCGAGGCGATGCCGCGCTTGCCGCCGCGGCGGCGCAAGGCGTGCACCAGGGTCGTGAGGATGCGCGCGCCGGTGGCGCCGATGGGATGACCGAGCGCGCAGGCGCCGCCGTTGACGTTGACGCGCGCGTGATCGATGTCGATGTCGCGCATGGCGGCCATGGTCACCACCGCGAACGCCTCGTTGATCTCGTAGAGATCCGCGTCGTGCGGTTTCCAGCCGAGCTGCTTCAGCACCTTGGCGATGGCGCCGACCGGAGCGGTAGTGAACCACTCGGGCTCCTGCGCATGGCTCGCCCAGGCGAGTACGCGCGCCAGGGGCTTCACGCCGCGTGCCGCCGCCAACTCGCCCTTCATGAGCACCAGCGCCGCCGCGCCGTCCGAGATCGAGGAGGAGCTGGCAGCCGTCACCGTGCCGTCCTTGCTGAAGGCGGGCTTCATCGTGGTGATCTTCGCTATGTCGCAGGTGCCCGGGGTCTCGTCGCGCGCGATGACGGTGTCGCCCTTGCGGCCCTTGACGGTCACCGGCGTCACCTCGCCGTCGAACTCGCCGCTCTGCAGCGCCGCCATGGCGCGCCGCACCGACTCGGTCGCGAACGCGTCCTGCTGCGCGCGGCTGAAGCTGTAGCGGGCCGCGGTCGCATCGGCGAAGCAGCCCATCGACTTGCCGTCGAAGGGACTGGTGAGGCCGTCGCGCATCATGTGGTCGATTATTTCACCCGCTCCCATGCGGTAGCCGGTGCGTGCCTTGGCCAGCAGGTACGGCGCATTGCTCATCGACTCGAGTCCGCCCGCGAGAATGACCTCGGCGGTGCCGGCGCGGATCTGCTCGGCGGCCATCATCACCGCCTTGAGGCCCGAGCCGCACATCTTGTTGATGGTGGTCGCGGGCACCGACATCGGCACTCCGGCGCCGAGCGCCGCCTGTCGCGCCGGCGCCTGGCCGAGGTTGGCCGGCAGCACGCACCCCATGATGACTTCCTGAATGTCGCCGGGAGCGATCCCGGCGGCCTGCACCGCGGCCTGGGCGGCGGCGCTGCCGAGCTGTACGGCGGTGAGAGGGGAGAGCGCGCCGAGGAAGGCCCCGATGGGCGTGCGCTTGGCGGATGCGATGACGACGTCTGGAGCGGGCATGGGATGAGCCTCGTGTGGTTCAGCGGGCGATGCGCTCCCGGCGCTTGAGCGGCGCGCGGGTTGCGACCTGGGAGGCGCTGCGCGGACGCAGGCCGCGCTCGAATACGGTGACGAACGCTGCGGCGATCTCGGCGCCGGTCAGCGACTGGTCCTCACGATACCAGTGGGCGATCCAGTTGAGGGCGCCGGCGAGCGCGAACGCGGTCATCTTGGCATCGCAGGGCTCGATCGAGCCGTCCTGCACGCCCTCGCGGATCAGGCGGCGGATCCCCTGGTCGATCTCGGACTTGAGCGCCTTGATGTGGCGGCTCATGGCGGGGGAGAGGTCCTGGTCCTCGGCGCGCACCATGCACCAGCCGAATTCGGAAGCCACCGCCTCGCCGTAGTGGCGCAGCACCGCGTTCAGGCGCTCGCGCGCCGGCAGCTCGAGGTCCTGCACCGCGCGGAACGCGGCGCGGATCGGCTCGACGCCGGCACGGAAACACTGGAACAGCAGGTGCTCCTTGTTGGCCACGTAGTAATAGACCGTGGGCTTGGTGACCTCGAGAGCCGCCGCGATGTCGTCGAGCGAGGTGTTGTGGTAGCCCTTGCGGTTGAAGGCGCGGGCGGCGGCGCGGATCACGGCCTCGCGCTTGACTTCCCGGTCGCGACGCCGCCCGCGCCACGGGGAGGGCGGCGCGGCGGACGACCTCCCGGCGGCGGATGAGCTGGAGCGGCGGCTGTTCATGGGAGTGCGGAGTATTATAGCGGCGCCGCGGGGAGCGGCTTGACCGCGGGCGGCGCCGCATGCGGCGCGCAGCCCCGGGCGCGTTGACCCAGTGTCGAAGCCTCGATCATACTCATGAGTAGATATTCTACCCGAGAGTAAATAAAGCGTGAACGCCCCCTTGAAGGACGGCCCCGTGGCCGCTCCGGGCGCCGGGCAGCCGGCCCGCCCGCCGCTCAGGTTCGTGTCCGCCGCGTCGCTGTTCGACGGCCACGACGCCGCCATCAACATGATCCGGCGGCTGCTGCAGGCGCGCGGCGCCGAGGTAGTGCACCTCGGCCACAACCGCAGCGTCGCCGACATCGTGCGGGCGGCGATCGACGAGGACGCCGACGCCATCGCGGTGAGCTCCTATCAGGGTGGCCACAACGAATACTTCGCCTACATGGTGGACATGCTGCGCGAGCGCGGCTATCCGCATATCCGCGTAGTCGTGGGCGGCGGCGGCACCATCGCGCCGCACGAGATCGAGGCGCTCGAGCGACGCGGGGTGGAGAAGATCTACACGCCCGAGGACGGCCGGCGGCTCGGCCTCGCCGGCATGATCGACGACGTGTTCCGCCGCATCGGCGCGGTGCAGAGGCCGCCCTACGAGTTCCGTCCGCTCAACGCGCGCGATCACGGGCTGGTGGCGCGTACCATCTCGGTGCTCGAGGGCGCGGGCGGGACCGCGGACGCCGACGCCGGGCAGATTCGCCGGGCGCTCGGGCGCTCGCGCCACCGCGCGCCGGTGATCGGTATCACGGGCACGGGCGGCGCCGGCAAGTCGAGCCTCACGGACGAGCTGCTCGCGCGTCTGACGCGCGCCTTTCCCGAGGCGCAGATCGCCGTGGTGGCGATGGACCCGACCCGGCGGCGCAGCGGCGGCGCGCTGCTCGGCGACCGCATCCGCATGAACAGCCTGTCGTCCGACAACGTCTACATGCGCTCACTCGCCACGCGCCGCGCGCACCTCGCGACCGCGGCGGTGTTGCGCGAGGTGATTCAGCTGTATCAGGCGTGCGGCTTCGACCTGGTGCTGGTCGAGACCGCGGGTACCGGTCAGTCGGATACCGAGATCGTCGATATGGTCGACCTGTCGGTGTACGTGATGACGAGCGAGTACGGCGCCGCGAGCCAGCTCGAGAAGATCGACATGCTCGACTACGCCGATTTCGTGGTGCTCAACAAGGCGGAGAAGCGCGGCGCCGAGGACAGCCTGCGCGACGTGCGCAAGCAATGGCGGCGCAACCACCCCGAGCGCGGCCGGCTCGCCGATGCCGAGCTGCCCGTGTACCCGACTATCGCCAGCCGCTTCAACGATCCGGGCGTCAACCGGCTGTTCGCGGCGCTGTGCGCGGCGCTCACCGCGAAGCACATCGGCGCGAACGTCTGGCAGCTCGCCGACGCCGGCCCCACCGAGCTCAGCACCCGCGTGCCGCTCATTCCCGGGGCCCGCACGCGCTACCTGGCCGAGATCGCGCACGCGGGCCGCGCCGCGCGCGCGCGCGCCGAGGAGCAGTGCCAGGCCGCGCGGCGCGCCTATGGCCTGTACGAGTCGCTGAAGGCTCTGCACGATGCGCGCCTCCCCGGGCCGCTCGAGGCTTATACGCGCGAAGCGCTCGAGGAGCGCGCGGCCGATGCGACGCGGCGCGAGCTGCGCGCGGCCTACAACCGCGCGCTCGAGGGTGTCGGCGCCGAGGCGGTCGCGGAGCTCAAGGCCTGGCCGGAGCGGATGCGTTCGGCGACCGATGCCACCTATTCCTACAAGGTGCGCGAACGGCTCGTGAAGGGCGAGAACTACAGCGAGAGCCTGTCGCACTCGCGGATTCCGAAGCTCGCCGTGCCGAAGCTGCACGACTGGGGCGAGCTGCTGCACTTCATCCTCATGGAGAACCTCCCCGGCGCCTATCCGTACACCGGCGGCGTCTATCCCTACCGGCGCGAGGAGGAGGATCCGACGCGCATGTTCGCCGGCGAAGGGGGGCCGGAGCGCACCAACCGCCGCTTCCACTACCTGGCGCATGGGCACGGCGCGGCACGCCTGTCGACCGCCTTCGATTCGACCACCCTCTACGGGGAGGACCCGGACACCCGCCCCGACGTCTACGGCCGCACCGGTAATTCGGGCGTCTCGATCGCCACGCTCGACGACATGAAGAAGCTCTACTCGGGTTTCGACCTGTGCTCGCCCTCGACCTCGGTCTCCATGACCATCAACGGGCCGGCGCCGATGCTGCTCGCCATGTTCATGAACACCGCCATCGACCAGCAGGTGGAGCGTTACCTGCGCGCCGAAGGCCGCTGGAGCGCGGCGCAGCAGAAGATCGCCGCCCTCAACGCCAGCGCCGCGGCGCGCGGCGTGGCGCCTCCCACTTACAAGGGTGCGCTGCCCGCGCACCACGACGGCTCGGGGCTCGCGCTCCTCGGGGTGACCGGCGATGAGCTCATCGAGCGCGAGGTGTACGAGCGCATCCGCGCCGCGACGCTGGAAGCGGTGCGCGGCACCGTGCAGGCCGACATCCTCAAGGAGGACCAGGCGCAGAACACCTGCATCTTCTCCACGGAATTCGCGCTGCGGATGATGGGGGACGTGCAGCAGTACTTCACCGAGCGGCGGGTGCGCAACTTCTACTCGGTGTCGATCTCCGGGTACCACATCGCCGAAGCCGGCGCCAATCCCGTCTCGCAGCTCGCCTTCACGCTCGCCAACGGCTTCACCATCGCGGAGTACTACCTGGCGCGCGGCATGAAGATCGACGACTTCGCGCCGAACCTCTCATTCTTCTTCTCCAACGGGATGGACCCGGAGTACGTGGTCATAGGGCGTGTGGCGCGCCGCATCTGGGCGCGTGCCATGCGCGAGCGCTACCACGCCGGCCCCCGCAGCCAGATGCTCAAATACCACGTGCAGACCTCGGGACGCAGCCTGCACGCCCGCGAGATCTCCTTCAACGACATCCGTACCACGCTGCAGGCGCTGTACGCGCTGTTCGACAACTGCAACAGCCTGCACACCAACGCCTACGACGAGGCGCTCACCACACCGACCGAGGAGAGCGTGCGGCGCGCGGTCGCCATTCAACTCATCATCAATCGCGAGCTCGGGCTGAATCGCATCCAGAATCCCTGGCAGGGCTCGTTCGCCATCGATTACCTCACCGACCTGGTGGAAGAGGCGGTGTACAAGGAATTCGAGGCGCTGTCGGAACGCGGCGGCGTGCTCGGCGCCATGGAGACCATGTACCAGCGCGGCAAGATCCAGGAGGAGTCGCTCTACTACGAGACGCGCAAGCACGACGGCTCGCTGCCGATCGTCGGCGTCAACACCTACCTCTCGGCGGCGGATGCCGCCGCGGAGCACCAGGGCACCGAGCTGATCCGCTCGACCGAAGAGGAGAAGCAGGATCAGGTCGCGGCCGTGCGCGCCTTCCAGGCGCGTAACGCCGCGCGCTCGGGCGCGGCCCTCGCGGCCCTGCAACGGGGGGCTGCCGGCGGCGGCAACGTGTTCGCCGAGCTCATGGAGTGCGTCAAGGTCTGCTCGCTCGGGCAGATCTCACGGGCGCTGTATCAGGTGGGCGGGCAGTATCGTCGGAACATGTGAGATCGGGCTCGCCGAGCGCGGCGAGGATGGCCGCGCGCGCCGCATCGCGCAGCGCCGGGACCGCCTCGGTCGCGGCGCCCGCAGGAGGCGTGAGCGGCGTGAGGATCTCGAGCTCGATCGGCCCCGGCAGCGGCAAGGCGCTGCCCGGCCACAGGGCACGCCGCGTCCCGCGCAGTACCGCCGGTACCAGCGGACAGCCGGCGCGCACGGCGCTCGCGAACGCCCCGGCATGAAATTTGCGGACCCCGGCCCGGGGGTCGAACGTGCCCTCGGGGAAGAACACCAGCGAATTGCCCTGGGAGGCGTTGCGCAGCAGCCGCCGGGCGTCGGCCGAGACCCGGGTGCGGTTGCGCTCGACGAACACCGAGCCGAGCCGCCGCAGCACCGTCGCGGCGAGCGGCACCGCGGACATCTCGCGCTTGATGACGAAGGCGAAGCGCGGCGGCAGGGCAGCCGCCAGCACCGGTCCGTCGAGGTAGCTCGCGTGGTTGCACACCACGACGCACTGGCCCGCGGGGAGCCGTTCCTCGTGCCTGACCGTGAGCGGCATGCCGGCGAGCCGCAGGAACGTGCGCCCGGCGCGCCGGGCCGCGGCGCGGCGCCGCGCGAGTCCCGGGAGCAGCGCGATCAGGGCGAGCGCCGCCAGGCCCACCGCGAGGAAGGCGGCCGTGGCCCACAGCGCGTACGCGAGCCTGAGCGGAGCAAGGAGCAGCGTGCGCAGCGCGAGGGGCTGCCGCGGGGACTGTGCGGTCATGGGAGGGGAACGCTGCGCCAACTGCCGATGTGAACTGGTTCTCTTTATGTTAATGCCGAGAGGTAGATGTGAAGGTCATCACGTCGGTGCATCTGCGCTCACCATACTGTGTTCAGCACACTACCCGGAAGTCGGGGCTCTCACACGGCGTGCCGCGGTGCGCGGACCGCCCCGAGGACCAGCGAGACCATACTTGTCAAACCAGGCTGCGGCTCTCTCGATGACCACCAACGCCGATTCCGCGGATCCGGCGGTGTCCCGCTTCCTGGATGCGGTCTGGATGGAGCGGGGCCTGTCGCCGAACACGCTGGCTGCCTACCGCGCGGATCTTACCGCGCTGGCGCGCTGGCTTGCCGAGCGCAACGTGCCGATCATGCGCACCTCGCGCGTCGACCTGCAGGAGTTCATCGCCTCCAGAGTCCGTGGCGGGGCGCGGCCGCGCTCGACCGCACGGCAGCTGTCCAGCTTCCGGCGCTTCTTCCGCTACTACATGCGCGAGGGCGTGATCCGCGAAGACCCCACCGCGCAGATCGCCATGCCCAAGATCGGGCGCTCGCTGCCGCGCTCGCTCACCGAGGAGGAGGTCGAGTCGCTGCTCGCCGCCCCCGTGGTGAGCGACCCGCTCGGCAACCGCGACCGCACCATGCTCGAGGTGCTGTACGCCACGGGACTGCGGGTGTCGGAGCTGGTGAACCTGCACCAGGGCCAGATCAACCTCAACCAGGGCGTCATCCGCATCCTCGGCAAGGGCGACCGCGAGCGGCTGATTCCGCTCGGCGAGGAGGCGATGCGCGCACTGAAGGAATTCGGGCGCGGCCCGCGCGGCGAGATTCTGCTCGAGCGCCAGACGGATTACCTGTTTCCGACGCGCCGCGGCGATCGCATGACGCGCCAGGCGTTCTGGCACATCATCAAGCGCTACGCACGCAAGGCGGGTATCAGCAAGGAGCTCTCGCCCCATACGCTGCGCCACGCGTTCGCGACCCATTTGCTCAATCACGGTGCGGACCTGCGCGTGGTGCAGCTGCTGCTCGGGCACAGCGATCTCTCGACCACGCAGATCTATACGCATGTCGCGCGCGAGCGCATGAAGGAGCTGCACTCGCAGCACCACCCGCGGGGCTGATGGCCGCGGTGGCGCCTGCCGCGCCGCCACCTCCAGGGCTCTGCTAGACTCCGCTTCGACGCCCCTTGCGCCAGCGCGCGCGCCGAACGATCGGCGCCCGCGACAGTCCAACCCCACAGCCGGCAAGTCCCTTCGCAGCCAGCAAAGTGAACATTCCCATGCCTTCGATGAAGCCGTTCCTGTTGCTGGCGCTCGCGGCACTCGCACCCTGGAGCCCGGTACCGGCCGACCAGCCCGCAGCGGCCGCGTCCCCTGCCGCCGCCCCCGCTGCCGCCTCCGACCCGCGCGAGGAGATCGCGCGCCGCATCCCGGGGGCCAGCGCCGATCAGCTGCACGCCGCCCCGATCCCCGGCCTGTGGGAGTACACGCACGGCGGCGACATCGCCTATGTGACTGCCGACGGACGCTACGCGATCGCGGGCGATCTCTACGACCTCAAGTCCAACGCCAATCTCACCGAGGCGCACCGCCGCGAGGTACGCATGAAGCTCCTCGCCCAGGTGTCGGAAAAAGAGATGCTGGTGTTCGGACCCAAGGATCCGAAGTACACGGTCACGGTGTTCACCGACGTCGACTGCCCCTACTGCCGCGAGCTGCACAGCCAGATCGGCGTCTACAATCGCTTAGGCATCCGCGTTCGTTATCTGCTGTATCCGCGCACCGGCCCGAACACCCCGTCGTGGACCAAGGCGGAGCAGGTCTGGTGCGCGGCGGACCCGAACGATGCGCTGACGCGCGCCAAGCTCGGGCAGGTGCTGGCGGACAAGCCCTGTGCACGCAACCCGGTGGCCATGACCTACGCGCTGGGACGCGAGTTCGCCATCGACGGAACGCCGGCGATCGTGATGACGAACGGCGAGCTGCTGCCCGGCTACCTGCCGCCCGACGTGCTGCTGAAGCACCTGCAGGAAGAGCTGCGTTAGGCCGGTTTCCGCCCTCAGCGCTCGAGCAGCTTCAGCTTGTCGGGCCTGCCTTCCCACTCCTTGGCGTCGGCGGGCGCGGCCTTCTTCTCGGTAATCACCGGCCACTGCTTGGCGAGCTCCGCGTTCAGCTGCTTAAACTGCTCCTGACCCTTCGGCAGCTCCTCCTCGGAGAAGATCGCCTCGACCGGGCATTCCGGCTCGCACAGCGTGCAGTCGATACACTCCTCCGGATCGATGGCGAGGAAGTTCGGTCCCTCGTGGAAGCAGTCGACCGGACAGACCTCGACGCAGTCCATGTACTTGCACTTGATGCAGTTCTCGGTAACTACAAAGGTCATTCAGTTTCCTTGGACGCCACTCGCCCGGACCGCGCCGCAGGCGCAGTCGGCTATTCTGCCATGAGGGCACCGCGCGGGTGAGACCGCCCGGGTCTCGGCCGCGGCCCTGCGGTTATGAGGTGCCGGCGCCGGGGGGCTTGAGCCGCCGGTCGATGGTCGTGAAGTGGTGCGGCTCGCGCCCGGCCGCGGTGTCCTCGAGATAGCGCTGCAGGGCGAACTCGGTGCTGGGGAATGCCAGCTCGGCCCACGGGATGTCGGCGGGCGCCACCAGCGTGACCTCGAGGCTCTCGGCGCCCGGCCCGTACCGGGCGGCGCGCAGCGCGGCGCGGAAGAACACGTGCACCTGCCGGGCGTGCAGCACGTGCACTACCGCGAGCAGCGAGCCGATGTCGACGTGCGCCAGAGCCTCTTCGTGCGATTCGCGCGCTGCGGCCTGCTGCAGCGTCTCGCCGTTCTCCATGAAGCCGGCCGGGACCGTCCAGTAGCCGAGCCGCGGCTCGATCGCCCGGCGGCACAGCAGGATTCGGCCCTCGTACTCGGGAACGCAGCCGACGACCAGGCGCGGATTCTGGTAGTGGATCGCGCCGCAGGCGTCGCACACGTGACGCGGCAGGTGATCGCCCGGGGGGACGCGCAGCGCGACCGGCGCGCCGCACTCGCTGCAGTAGTTCATGGTGTGGTTCGAGGATACGGGCGGGTACCTGCGCTTGTCGACAGCGGCGGGGCGGGCGTGGGCGCCTAAAGCAGCCCGAATACCGCCACGCCGTCGGTAGCGGCGACGAACACCTTGCCGTCGGCGATCGTCGGCGTGATGAACTTGTTGGCGCCGCCGATCGCGTCGCGCGCGCCCGCGGCCTGCGTGCTGTTGTAGAGCTCGGTGGCGAGATTGGCGGCGTCGTAGGCGTGCAGCACCGCCGCGCCCGAGCCGGCGTTCTGGTAGGCCCACAGGATGCCGTTGGCGGTGCCGTGGGCGGAGATCGCGGGCGCCGTGCCCGGGTAGCCGAACGCGAGCGCGGACTGCGACGACGGCGCGCTGAGGAGCATCGCGTTCGTGACGCTGAAGGCCAGCAGCGTCCCGCCGGCCGGACCGTAATAGACGGTGCCGTTGAAATAGGCGGGCGTCGACCAGATGCCACCCGGGAGCGCTCCGGCGAGCTCCTGCCAGATCTGACGGTTGTCGGTGGGGTTGAACCTGCCCATCGAGTCGCGGTTCACGACGTACAGGTTGCCGTCCTTGCCGGCGCCGACCGCGAGGTGACGCGTCGTGCCCCCGGAGTCAGTGAGGTCCGGGAGCAGCATGATGCCGCCCGAGCCGAGGTCGACGTCGCCGTTCGACTCGTCGACCTCGTTGTACATGGTGAAATAGTCGGCGACCGTCAGCGCGCCGCCGCCGGTGGCGATCTTCACGAACGAATTGCCGTAGTCGCCCCGGCTCGGGAAGCCGTTGGCGTCGAGCGAGGTATCGAACACGCCGTTGGCGGTGAGCACGTAGACGTTGCCGGCGGAGTCCGCCGCCGGCCCGCCGCCCGCCATCCAGATGGCCGGGCCGCCGCCGGCACTGTTGGCGGCGACGTTGAGCACGCCGGTCTGCGCCAGCGTGCTCGAGCTGTAGGCGATCACCCAACCCGTGTAGGGCGAGCTGTCGCAGTGCGAGGTCCAGGTCGTGTAGACCGCGCCGTTCAGCAGCAGGAGTGCGGCGCGCTCCTCGTACGAGCCGGCGTCGAAGGTGTTCGAGCCGCCGCCGGCGGCGGGATAGATGGCGGCGATCTCGGCCGGCCCGCCGAGCTGCTCCGCGCCGGTGGTGACGTCGAGTGCGTGCAGCCGCTGGTGGTAGTTCTGCGATCCGTCGAGCGACATGGCGACCAGATAGATGACGCCGTGGGCGCCGGCGCTGCGGTCGATCACCGGAGTCGCGGTGACGCCGATCGTCGGCGTGACCTGGCCGCAGCCGCGATCGTCGCTCGGCTTCTCGCCCGCGCCGAGGAGCGTCCGCTGCCACAGCAGCGCGCCGCTGTCGCTGTCGAAGGCGTAAACGGTGTCGTTCTCGCTCGCCACGAACACCGCGTTGTGGGAGGCGCCCGCGATCGTGAGGCCGGAGAGATACAGCGGCTGCGCGTCGACCTTGCCGTCGGTGGCGAGGAAGCGCAGCTTGCCGAAGGACGAGCTGTTGACGTTCGCGAGCGTCAGGACCGATTCGGTGAGGTTCGCGCCGGTGCGCGCCGGGTCGTTCTTGTAGGTCACGACGTCCGTTCCCGAGCCGACCGGCGGCGGAGGTGGGGGCGGGGGCGGCGGCGCGGACGACGAGCCGCCGCCGCAGGCGGCGAGTGCCACGACGAGCGGCAGCACGGACAGGCGTGCGGCACGAGCGCCGGGCGGCACGGTACGCGGGGGGTCAGTCATGGGCGCGACTCGCTCACGGGCCTCGAGTCACGATGACGGCGCGAGGGGCTGCACGCAAACCGTCGGTGACGGGCGACGATCTTGGGTCGCTGGTGCCCGAGGTCGGAGTCGAACCGACACGCTTTTAAGGGCGGCGGATTTTGAGTCCGCTGCGTCTACCAATTCCGCCACTCGGGCACGGGGATTCAGTATACGGCCCGGGCGATCTAGAAGGGGCGGGAAGCCGGCGCTGCGACCTTTTTCCCACCTGGTGCATCTAATACTTCCGTGACCAGGCTGGTGGAAATCACCGTGTCGGACGCGGTGCGGCAGCGAGCGTGCGCGGGGGAGGAGGGCGCGCGGCAGGCGATCTATGCCGCGGTGGCGCCGGCCACCTTCGCACTCATCCGCCGCCTGATCGGCAATCGCAGCGCCTCCGAGGACGTGTTCCAGGACACCATGATGATTCTGTTCGAGCGGCTCACCGAGTTCCGCCAGGAAGCCCCGCTCGGCGCCTGGCTGCGGCAGATCGCGATCTCGCGCTGCCTCATGCACCTGCGCTCGCCGTGGCGGCGCGTGCTGATGTGCCTCGAGGACGGCGGGGATGGCGGGACGGCCGTGCTCGCGCGCTCGGCGACGGCAGCCGCGCCGCCCGAGGCCATCGACATGGAGCGGGCGCTTGCGACCCTCGCCCCGACCGCACGCGCGGTCGTCTGGATGTACGAGGTCGAGGGCTACTCGCATGCCGAGATCGCGGCGGCCTTCGGCCGCTCGGTCAGCTTTTCCAAATCCCAGCTGGCGCGCGCTCACCTGAAGCTGCGCGCCTGGTTCGAGCCGCAGGGGAGCCGACCCACATGCATACTGAGCTAGAGCACGAGCAGGCCGTCGCCCGGCTGCTGCGGGCGCTGCCGGACGAGGCGGCGCGGCCCTACGACTTCGACGAGTTTCAGCGGCGCGCGCGCGCCGCACCTGCCGGCGCGGCGCGCCTGGCCGGCGCGCGGGCCCTGGCCGCCGCGATCGTGATCGCGCTCGCGGTCCTGGCGGCGGCGATCCGCTTCGGACCGGGTACGCACCCGGCACCGGCGCCCGCGCTCGCCGCCGACAGCGCAACGCCGGCCGAAGCGCGCGATGGTTCGCCCGCGGAGCGCGCCGACGCCGCCGCACAGTACTGGCTCGAGAGGCTGCCGCGCGAGCCGGCGCTGGTGCGCGTCGGGAGCCGTGCGGCAGTCGAGACGCTCGAGGATCACATCGCGCAGGTCGACGATCTGCTCACCACCGAGGGCGCCGGCAGCGCGCCGGCGGCGCGCCTGCGGGTGCTGCAGCAGGAACGCGCCCAGCTCGTCAGTTCACTGGTACAGGTCCGCTACGCCGAGACGCTGGCGGATGCGTCGCGCTGAAATCCCGGAGGAATCGCTCATGAGCCGCTGTCCCCTGTTTCTCGCCTGGAGTCTGGTGCTGATGACGGGCACCACGGCCGTGAGCTGCCGGCCGACGATCGCGCGCGCCGAGCTGCCCGCCGCTGCCGGCAGCAGCAGGTCGGGCGCCGACGGTGCCGTGCGTGCCGCCGATGAGGGCAGGCTCGAGCAGCAACTCGACGCGGCGCGCAAGGAACTCGACGAGGCTGCGCACCGCGTGGCGGAGCTCTCGGCGCAGCTCAGCCGTCCCGTGATCGAGAGCTTCATGGACATGGACCTGGACGGACACGGCCGGGCGATCATCGGCGTGCAGCTCGAGGCGACGGCGGGCCAGGGCGCGCGGGTGCGCGAGGTGAGCCCGGGGGGACCCGCGGCGGAGGCCGGCATCCGCGCCGGCGACGTCATCGTCTCGGTGAACGGCACCGAAGTGAAGGGCGAGAACCCGGCACGGCAGGTCATGAGGCTGATGCGCGCGGTGAAGCCCGACAGCAAGGTGAGCGTGCGCGTGCTGCGCGACGGCAGCGGGCGCGACTTCACGGTGGTCGCGCGGGCGGCTCCCGGGGACCTCTCGGTACGGCTTCCCGACTTCGGTCCCGACCTGATGCCCGGGCCGCGCTGGCCGCTGCTGCTGCGCGGACCGGTCATGGACATGGAGCTCGCGACGGTGACCCCGCAGCTCGGGCGCTACTTCGGCAGCGAAAAGGGGGTGCTGGTGGTGCGGGCGCCGGCCGACGGCGCGCTCAAGCTCGAAGACGGCGACGTGATTCTCGCCATCGACGGCCGCGAGCCGTCGAGCGGCTCGCATGCGACGCGCATCCTCTCCTCGTATCAGCCGGGCGAGAAGATCACGCTGCGCATCGTGCGGATGCACAAGACGCTCGACCTCGACACGACGCTGCCCGCGCGCCCGGAGCACAGGCACGCGGCGGCGGGCGGGAACCATCTGTACCTCACGGTGCCGCCCGTGCCGCAGGTAACGCCGGCGCCGCCCTCACCGCCGCTACTGCCGGTCCCGCCCGGCGATGAGGGAATGGTGCTGCGCGCGCCGGCGGACCAGACCTGAAGTCGGCGGTGCCCGCCGCGCGGCTGCCGTGCCGCCGGCGTGTAACATGCGCGCGTGCGCCGCCAGGACTTTTCCTATCACCTGCCCCCCGAGCTGATCGCCCAGACGCCGCTCGCCGAGCGTTCGGCGAGCCGCATGCTGGTGCTCGCGGGCGCGGGCGGCGCGCTCGTCGACGCCGCGGTCCGCGAGCTGCCCGCGTATCTCGCGCCGGGCGATCTCGTGGTGTTCAACGACACGCGCGTGGTGGCGGCGCGGCTCGCGGGATCAAAGCCCACCGGCGGGCAGGTCGAGATACTTCTCGAGCGCGCGCTCGCCGGCAACGAGGCGCTCGCGCAGATCTCCGCCAGTAAGCCGGTTCGCGAGGGCCTCAGCATCGCCACCGCCGGCGGCGAGGTGCGCGTGCTCGAGCGCCGCGCGGAGCTGTGGCGCATCGCGCTCCCCGCAGACGCCCTCGACTTCTTCGAGCGCTGGGGAGCGGTGCCGCTGCCGCCCTACATCGACCGCGAGCCGGAGCCGGCCGACCGCGAGCGCTACCAGAGCGTCTTCGCCCGCGAGCGCGGCGCTGTGGCCGCGCCCACCGCGAGCCTGCACTTCGACGCCGCGCTGCTCGCGGCACTCGAGGCCCGCGGTGTGGAGTGCGCTTTCGTCACGCTGCACGTCGGCGCCGGCACGTTCCAGCCGGTGCGCGTCGACGATCTCGCCGCGCACAGCATGCATGCCGAGCGGGCGACGGTGAGCCGCGCGGCCTGCGAGGCGGTGGCGCGTACGCGCGCGCGCGGCGGCCGGGTGGTGGCGGTCGGTACGACCGTGATGCGCGCGCTCGAGGCGGCCGCGCTGGCTGCGGCCAACGGCGCGCGCGCGGCGTCGGACGTCGGCACAGCCCGGGCGCCGGCGCTGCCGGACGGTCGCACGGCCCCGGCGCTTAGCTCCTGGAGCGGGGAGACGCGGCTCTTCATCACGCCGGGCTTTCGCTTCCAGGTATGCGACGCCCTGCTCACCAACTTCCATCTGCCCGAGTCGACGCTCCTCATGCTGGTGTGTGCCTTCGCGGGACGCGAGGCGGTGCTCGGCGCCTACCGGCACGCCATCGCGGCGCGCTACCGTTTCTTCAGCTACGGGGATGCGATGCTGCTGACCGCGAGGGGCACGTGAGGCCGGGCTTCGTCGTGACGGCGAGCGCCGGGGCCGCGCGGCTCGGGCGGCTGACGACCGCACACGGGGTGGTCGAGACTCCGGCGTTCATGCCGGTCGGCACCTACGGCACGGTGAAGGCCATGACTCCCGAGGAGCTCGCCGGGCTCGGCGCCGAGATCGTGCTCGCCAACACCTTCCATCTGCTGCTGCGTCCCGGGCCCGCGGTGATCGCCGCGCACGGCGGCCTGCACCGCTTCATGCACTGGGAACACCCGCTGCTCACCGACTCCGGCGGCTTCCAGGTGTTCAGCCTCGAGAGCCTGCGGCGCATCACCGAGGAGGGAGTGCGCTTCCGCTCACCCATAGACGGGCGCGAGGTGCGGCTCACGCCCGAGGACTCGATGGACGTGCAGCGCGCGCTGCGCTCCGACATCGCCATGGCGCTCGATGACTGCACCGCGCATCCGGCGACCGAGACGCAGGCGCGCGCCTCGATGGAGCGCTCGATGCGCTGGGCGGCACGCAGCCACGCCCACTACCACCGCGCGGACGCCGCAGCGCCGCCCGGCGGACTCTTCGGGATCGTGCAGGGCGGCATGCACCTGCCGCTGCGCCTCGCCTCGCTCGAGATGCTGCTGCGCCTCGACTGGCCGGGACTCGCGGTCGGGGGACTCGCGGTGGGGGAGCCGGAGGAGGAGCGGCTGCGGATCCTCGAGGGGCTGCTGCCCCACATGCCGGCCGACCGGCCCCGCTACCTGATGGGCGTCGGCCGGCCGGAGGACATCGTCGCCGCGGTGCTGCGCGGCGTCGACCTGTTCGACTGCGTCATCCCGACGCGCCATGCGCGCAACGGCCACCTGTTCACGGCGAGCGGGGTCATCAACATCCGCAACGCCATCCATCAGGAAGACCTGGGGCCGATCGACCCCGCCTGCCTGTGCTACACCTGCCGCAACTACACTCGCTCGTACCTGCGGCACCTCGACCGCTGCAACGAGATCCTGGGCTCGCGACTCAACACCATACATAACCTGCACTTCTACCTGGGGCTGATGCGCGCGCTGCGTACCGCCCTGGCCGAGGGGTCCATCGAGTCCTGGGCGCGGGGGTTCCTCAGCTCGCGGCGGACGAGTGCCGACGCTATGGCATAATGCCGCCCTTTTCGCCTCCGGGACTTAAGACATGAACCCTCTGATTTCCGACGCCTGGGCGCAATCCGCGCCCGGCCCCACCGGCCAGTTCGCGCCCCTGCTGATGATGGTGCTGTTCGTCGGGGTGTTCTATTTCCTGCTGATCAGGCCGCAGCAGAAAAAGGCCCGCGAGCACCAGGCGCTGGTGTCCAAGCTCGCCACCGGCGATGAGGTGGTGACGAACGGCGGCATGCTGGGCAAGGTCACCGAGGTCGGAGAGACTTTCATCACTCTCGAGGTCGCCGAGGGGGTGCGCGTCAAGGTGCAGCGCTTCCAGATCGCGCAGCTGATGCCCAAGGGCACGCTGAAGAGCGCCTGAAGATGCTGGAGTACGCGCGCTGGAAGTACATCCTGGTCGCGGCGGTGCTGCTGCTCGCGCTGCTGTTCGCACTGCCGAACGTGTTCGGTGAGGACCCGGCGCTGCAGGTGGCGCGCAAGGATCATACCCCGATCGCCGCGGACGCCGAGCAGGCGGTCGAGTCGTTCCTCAGGACGCACGGTGTGCGTTTCGAGAAGAGCTACATCGACCAGGGCCGCCTCATGGTGCGCTTCGCGAACGTGCCCGCGCAGCTGGCGGCACGCGACGCCGTGAACGGCAACGACGACTTCAAGAACACCTACATCACGGCCGTGTCCTTCGCCCCGCGCACCCCCGAGCTGCTGCGTACGCTGGGACTGAAGCCCATGCCGCTCGGGCTCGATCTGCGCGGCGGGCTGTATCTCCTCTATCAGGTGGACGTGAACTCCGCGGTCGCCCAGGCGCTCGAGGGCTACTCGCAGGACGCCCGGCGTGCGCTCACCGCCGCCAACGTGGCCTTCAAGGACGTCGCGGTCGGCGCCGGCAGCCAGGTGAATACGATCCGCATCCAGCTCGCCCCCGGGGCGGATGTGAGCGCGGCGCGGAGTGCGCTCAATCAGCCGCTGCAGGGTCTGGCGATCACCACCTCGGGCGACAGCGCCGGACCGGTGATCGAGGCGGCGATGACGACTGCCCAGATCCGCGAGCGCCAGGACTACGCGATCCAGCAGAACATTACGACGCTCCGCAACCGCGTGAACGAGCTCGGCGTCTCCGAGCCGATCGTGCAGCGCCAGGGCGTGGACCGCATCAACGTGCAGCTGCCCGGGGTGCAGAACTCCGCCGAGGTGAAGGACATACTCGGCCGGGTCGCGACCCTCGAGTTCCGCCTCGAGGACATGCAGAACAACGCCGTCGAGGCCGCGCAGCTCGGCCGCGCGCCGCTCGGCTCGAAGCTCTACATCCACACCCGCATCGGCCGGCCGATCCTGCTCAAGCGCGAGATCATCGCCACCGGCGATCAGCTCACCAACGCGACCACCGGCACGTCGCAGGAAGGGCCCGCGGTCAACATACGGCTCGATGCGCGCGCCGGCGAGAACATGCTGCGCACCACGCGCGCCAATCTCAACAAGCGCATGGCGGTCGTGCTGATCGAGAAGCGCCCGGAGACCGTCGAGGTCGACGGCAAGAAGGTGGTGCGCGAAGTGACCGACGAGGACGTCATCAACGACGCCACCATCCGCGGCGTATTCAGCAACAGCTTCCAGATCACCGGGCTCGCCGCCGGCGAGGCCCGCGACCTGGCGCTGCTGTTGCGCTCCGGATCGCTCGCGACCGCCATCTACCCGATCGAGGAACGCGCCGTCGGCCCGAGTCTCGGAGAGAAGAACATCCGCCAGGGGCGCGATGCGCTCATCATCGGCATGGCCGGCGTGTTCCTCTTCATGGCGCTCTACTATCAGGTGTTCGGCGTGGTCGCCGACCTGGTGCTGCTCGCCAACGTGGTGCTGCTCACCGCGCTGCTGTCGATGATGCACCAGGTGCTGTCGCTCCCGGGTATTGCAGGCATTCTGCTCACGGTCGGCATGGCGGTGGACGCCAACGTGCTGATCTACGAGCGCATCCGCGAGGAGATCCGCAAGGGCGTGTCGCCGCAGGCGGCGATCCGCGCCGGCTTCGAGAAGGCCTTCTCGGCCATCGCCGACTCCAACATCACGACACTGATCGCCGGCGTCGTGCTGTGGGTGCTCGGTACCGGCCCGATCCGCGGCTTCGCGGTGGTGCTCACCCTCGGCATCGCCACCTCGATGTTCACCTCGCTCATGGGCAGCCGCGCGCTCCTCACCCTCATGTACGGCGGCCGGCGCAAGCTCACCAGCCTCGCGATCGGCTGACGGCGCTGCCGCAGAAACTCAAGGACCAACCGTGGAATTCTTCAGCCATCAGACCAGCTACCCGTTCATGGCCACCCGCAAGGTGTGGTACACGCTGTCGGCGGTGCTCATGATCGTGTCGCTCGGCTCGTTCTTCGTGCGCGGCGTGAATCTCGCCATCGACTTCACCGGCGGCGTGAGCGCCAGTGCGACCTTCGCCCAGGCCCCGAACCTCGATCAGGTGCGCACGCGGCTGCTCGCCGCCGGCTTCCGCGATCCTTCGGTGCAGGTCTTCGGCACCTCGCGCGACATCGCCATCCGCCTGCCGCCCGATCCGAAGCTGGACGCGACCGCGGTGCGCGCGCAGCTCGACACGGCGCTGCGCGGCCTCGACCCCGGGGCGCAGGTGGTGCAGCTCGACGTGGTGGGACCGCAGGTCGGCAACGAGCTCAAGGTGAGCGCCATCGAGGCGCTCGGCTTCACGCTGCTCGGGATATTCCTGTACATCGCCTTCCGCTTCCACACCTGGCGGCTGTCGGCGGGTGCGATCTTCGCCGTGCTGCACGATCCGATCCTGGTGCTCGGCTTCTTCTCCATCACGCAGATGTCCTTCGACCTGGCGGTGGTGGCGGCGATCCTGGCCGTGATCGGCTACTCGCTCAACGACACGGTCGTGGTGTTCGACCGCATTCGCGAGCGCTTCGAGGGCAATCGCCGCTCGCCCCCCGACGTGGTACTCGACCAGTCGATCAACCAGACGCTGTCGCGCACCATCATGACCAAGGTGGTCACCTCGATCGTGGTGGTGGCGCTGCTGTTCCTCGGCGGCGCGGTGCTCAAGGGCTTCTCGGCGGCGCTGCTCATCGGCATCATCGCCGGCACCTACTCCTCGATCTACATCTCGAGCGCGATCGCGCTCGACTTCGGCCTCACTGCCGAGCACCTGTTCCCGAGCGTGAAGCAGGCGGCGCTCGACCACCTGCCGTAGGCAGCGGAGTGCGGCTACGCTGATCGGCGACCCCAACGCCTACGTTGCGTTCGTCACGCTGGCGGCGCTCGAGATCGTACTCGGCGTCGATAACCTCATCTTCCTCGCCGTTCTGGTGGGACGGCTGCCGCCGCACCAGCAGCAGGCCGCGCGCCGCGGCGGACTGATCCTCGCGATGGTGACCCGCATCGCGCTGCTCTACTCGATCGTGTGGCTCACCCGCCTCACGCAGCCATGGCTCGAGCTCGCCGGCCGGGCGTTCTCGGCGCGCGATGTGGTGCTGCTCAGCGGCGGGCTGTTCCTCACGGCCAAGAGCGTGCTCGAGATTCACCACTCGCTCGAGGGCGCCCGGGCGGCGCCCGGCGCGCCCCGGCGGCGCGCCGGCGTGGCGCTCACGATCCTCCAGATCGGCCTCATCGACATCGTGTTCTCGCTCGACTCGGTGTTCACGGCGGTGGGGCTCGCCAGGGACTTTACGATAATGGCGGCGGCGATCGTGGTGGCGATCCTCACCATGATGTGGGTGTCGCGGCCGATCGGCGCCTTCATCGAGCGCCACCCCACGATCAAGGTGCTCGCGCTCTCGTTCCTGATCCTGATCGGGGTGGCGCTGGTGGCCGAGTCCCTGCACTTCGAGATCCCGAAGGGCTACCTCTACTTTGCGATGGCGTTCTCGGTGGGCGTGGAGCTGATCAACGTGCGGGTGCGGCGGCGCTGAGCAGCGCCGCGCCGCCCGGCCGTCAGCCGGATCGACCGGCGGCCGCCCCGGGTCTGCCAGCGTGGCGGGTGGACGGGCGTCAGCGCGTCGGCGCGGGCGCGGCGGCGATGGCGTTGGCCTTGCGCACGCAGCTGTGCCGGTAACCGTAGAGCGCGTAGATGACCACGCCGACCCCGGTCCAGATCACCAGCCGCGCCCAGGTGGCAGGGCCGAGCGACACCATCATGGCGCTGCAGACGACGGCGCCGGCGATACACACGAACCACGGCCAGGGCGTCTTGAAGGGCCGTGGCAGATCCGGGCGCGTACGGCGCAACACGAGTACGCCGATGCACACCGTGACGAAGGCCGCGAGGGTGCCGATGGCCACCAGCTCGCCGAGGATCTTCACCGGGAACAGGCCGCCGACCAGCGCCGCGCACACCCCGGTCACCGCCGTGCCGACGGACGGCGTCCTGAAGCGCGGGTGTACCCGGCCGAAGATGGGTGGCAGCAGACCATCGCGCGCCATGGCGAAGAAGATACGCGCCTGTGCGATCGTCATGACCAGCATCACCGAGGTCATGCCGCACACCGCCCCCAGCTTGACCGGGAGTCCGAGCCACTTCAGCGACGCGTACCGGTCGAGAGCCAGAGCGACAGGGGCGGCGACGTCGAGGTCCTTGTAGCTCACCATGCCGGTCAGTATCGCGGACACGGCTACGTACAGAATCGTGCAGACGATGAGGCTCGCGAGGATCCCGATGGGCATGTCGCGCTGGGGGTTCTTGGTCTCCTGCGCCGCGGTCGAGATGGCATCGAAGCCGATATAGGCAAAGAAGATGACGCCGGACGCAGCCATCACCCCGCTCCAGCCGAACCGCCCGAACTGACCGCTGTTCTCGGGCACGAACGGATGCCAGTTGGCGGTATTGATGTAGCCGACGCCGAACAGGATGAACAGCAGCACGACCGTCACCTTGATGGCGACGATGACCGAATTGAACGCCGCCGACTGCTTGATGCCGATGTAGCAGATGGTCGCGATCACCGCGACGATCGCGATCGCCGGCACGTTGATGATTGCGCCGGTGCGCTCGATGTCGAACCCTTCCTTGCCCATCGGGGTGCCGAAGGGTGCGCTGGAGAGCGCCGACGGAATGTGCACGCCGAGCTGGTCCATCAGGCTCACCGCGTAGCCCGACCAGCCGACCGACACGGTCGCGACCGCGAACAGGTACTCGAGTACCAGGTTCCAGCCGATGAACCAGGCGATACCCTCGCCGAGCGTCGCGTAGGAATAGGAATAGGCGCTCCCCGAGACCGGGATCATGGCGGCGAACTCCGCGTAGCACAGTCCCGCGAACGTGCAGCCGAGCCCGGCGACGATGAACGACAGCGGCAGCGCGGGGCCGGCGTGGTTGGCGGCGGCGGTGCCGGTGAGCACGAAGATGCCGGTGCCGATGATGCCGCCGATGCCGAGCAGCGTCAGATGTCCCCAGCCGAGCGCGCGCCGCAGCTGGTTGCCGGTCGACTCCTGCTCGTGCAGCTCGGCGATCGACTTGGTCGCGAAGAGTTGTCGTGCCATTGGCACCCCCGAATTTCGCTCGGACTCTACACAAGCGACCTGTGGAAAGCGAGGGTGCGGCGGGGCCGAAACCTGCGGCGCGCGCGGCCGCCGCCGCGCCTCAGGCGCCGCGCAGATCCTCGGGCACGTGCGGCGCGAGAGTCTCGAGCAGCGCCGCGTAAACCCTGGGAGTCCCGCCGACGATGTGCCCCTCCTGGCGGTACTCGGCTCCGGTCAGGGTGCCGACCCGCCCGCCGGCTTCCTGGATGAGGAGGGTTCCCGCGGCCGTGTCCCAGGCGCTCAAGCCGAGCTCCCAGAAACCGTCCACGCGCCCCGCTGCGACATAGGCCAGATCGAGCGCCGCGGCGCCCGGGCGGCGCACGCCGGCGGCGACCTCGGTGACCGCGCGCAGCATCGCGAGATAAGAGTCGAGATAGCGCATGTTGGCGCGGTAGGGGAAGCCGGTGGCGATGAGTGCGCCCTCGAGCGCGCGCGTCTTGCTGACGCGCATGCGATGGTTGTCGAGGTGTGCGCCGGCGCCGCGGCTCGCGGTAAAGAGCTCCTGGCGCATCGGGTCGTAGACCACCGCGTGCTCGAGGCGGCCCCTGATCTGGCAGGCGATCGACACCGCGAACACCGGGAAGCCGTGCAGGAAGTTGGTCGTGCCATCGAGCGGGTCGACGATCCAGAGCGTTTCGTGCTCCCCCGAGCGGCCGCTCTCCTCGGCGAGGAACGCGTGCTGGGGGTAGTGACGGCGGATCGTGCCGATGATCTCGCGCTCGGCCGCGTGGTCGACCTCGGTCACGAAGTCGTTACGCCCCTTGGAGGAGATGGTGAGCGACTCGAGGCGGTTGAGACTGCGGACGATCACTTCGCCCGCACGGCGCGCGGCGCGCACGGCAATGTTGAGAAGCGGCTGCACGGTCATTAAGCTCGCATGAGGAGATGCTTTGCAGTCACTAGACGCCTATTGGCACTGCGCAGCCGGCGGAGGTCACGCCCTTCGCCGGCGTAAACGAAGCTGATGTCCGGCCAAATCGCCAAGGGCGATTTGGCCCAATTGACTAGCGTATCAGATGGACTCCCCCGACATTCGCATCGTCCTCGTGGCGCCCTCGCATCCGGGCAACATCGGCGCCGCGGCGCGCGCCATGAAGAACATGGCGCTCGGCTCGCTGGTGCTGGTGCGGCCGAAGGAGTTTCCCCACCCCGAAGCGAGCGCGCGCGCCTCGGGCGCCGACGACGTGCTCAGCCGCGCGCGCGTGGTCGGCACGCTGCGCGAAGCGCTCACCGGCTGCGGCTTCGTCGCCGCCACGACCGCGCGCGAACGCGATCAGCACTTCCGCGTGGCCGATCCGCGCGCCGCCGCCCCGCGCATCCTCGCCGCGGCGCGCCGCTCGCCCTCGGCCGTGGTGTTCGGAGCCGAGCGCACCGGACTCACCAACGAGGAGCTCGAGGCGGCGCACGTGTTGCTGCGTATCCCGGCGAGCGAGGCCTACCCGTCGCTCAATCTGGCGATGGCGGTGCAACTCGTCGCCTACGAGCTCTATCGGGCGCGGACCGCAGAGGCGCCGGCGGCCGATCCCGCCGGCGTGCGGCTCGCCACCGCGGGGGAGATGCAGCAGCTGTACGCCCATTTTGCCGAGGTGCTGGACGAGATCGATTTCAAGGACCGCACCGAGAGCGGCACGCACCTCATGAGCCGCATCCGCCGGCTGCTGCAGCGCGCCGAGCTCGACCACAACGAGGCCAATATCCTGCGCGGTATCCTGACCGCAGTGCAGAACCGCCGCCGCCACGCCGGCGCTCCGCCCCGATGAGCGTCGCGACTCCCGTGTACCTCGATTACGCCGCGACCACGCCGGTCGATTCGCGGGTCGCCGAGGCCATGGACGCCTGCCTCACCGAGGGTGGCGACTTCGGCAACGCCTCCTCGAGCCACGCCTTCGGGCGCGCCGCGGCGGCGCGCATCGAGCGGGCACGCGCGCAGGTGGCGGGTCTGATCGGCGCCGATGCCGTCGAGATCGTCTTCACCTCCGGCGCCACGGAGTCGAATAACTTGTGCATCCTCGGCCTGGCGCGCGCCAACGCCGATCGCGGCCGGCACCTCGTGACCTCGCGCACCGAGCACAAGGCGGTGGTCGATCCGTGCAAGCGCCTCGAGAAGGAGGGCTTCAGCGTCACCTACCTGACACCGGACCCCTCGGGGCTCGTCACACCGGCCGCCGTGGCTGCGGCGCTGCGCCCCGACACGCAGCTCGTCTCCCTCATGTGCGTGAACAACGAGATCGGCGTCGTGCAGGACATCGCCGCGATCGGCGGGCTGTGCCGCGAGCGCGGCGTCGCTTTCCACAGCGACTGTGCCCAGGCCGCCGGCAAGGTGCCGCTCGACGTCAAGGCTCTGCCGGTCGATTTCCTGTCTTTCACCGCCCACAAGCTCTACGGCCCGAAGGGTGTCGGCGCGCTGTACGTGCGCGCGAACGCCCGGGGGCTGCTGCAACCGGTGACCTTCGGCGGCGGCCAGGAGCAGGGCTTGCGCCCCGGGACGCTCGCCACCCACCAGATCGTCGGCTTCGGTGCCGCCTGCGAGATCGCCGCGGGCGAGCTCGCGGGCGAACGCCCGCGGCTCACGGCGCTGCGCGAGCGGCTCTGGAGCCGCCTCAGCCGGCTGCGCGGCGTTCATCTGAACGGTGCGGGCGCCCCACGCGTGGCGGGTATCCTCAACGTCTCTTTCGAGGGGGTCGAGGGAGAGAGCCTGGTGGGCGCTCTCAGGGAGCTCGCGGTCTCGACCGGCTCGGCCTGCAACTCCGCCTCCGCTGAAGCGTCCTATGTACTGCGGGCCCTCGGGCGGGATGCGCTGCTCGCGGCGAGCTCGCTGCGCTTCAGCGTCGGGAGATTCACCACCGAGGCGGAGATCGAGCTGGCCGCCGCCGCCGTCGCCCGCGAGGTGACGCGACTGCGCGCGCTCTCCCCGGCTGCGGGGGTGGCGCAGGTGCTCGAGCTCTCCGCGGCGGGCGAGGGCGGCACGGTGGTGAGCGGGGAGGCCGGCGGACCCGGGGAGGAGACCTGGGTGCGCTTTCACCTGCTCATCGAGGGCGGCATTGTGAAGGACGCACGTGTCCAGGCCTTCGGCTGCCCCCATACTCTCGACGTGGCGGGCTGGCTGTGCGGGGAGCTGCGGGGCCGCACCCGCGGGGCGCTGCCCCCGGGGGGGCCTCAGGACTGGGCGGCGCGCCGCTCGGTTCCTGTAGAGAAGCTCGGGCGGCTGCTCACGATCGAGGACGCGCTGCGCGCCTGCCTATTGCAATGGCCATAGGGGCTACAATATCGAGGAGCGATGGCAATCTCGCTGACTGAATCCGCGGCTAATCGCGTCAAGACCTTTCTCGCTGCCCGGGGCGGCGGCATCGGCCTGCGCCTCGGCGTGCGCAAGACCGGCTGCTCGGGCTTCGCCTACGTCGTGAATTACGCCGAAACCCAGCAGCCCGGCGACACGGTCTTCGAGGACCGCGGCGTGCGGGTGTTCGTCGACCCGGCGAGCCTGGATCTCGTCGACGGCACGATCGTCGACTTCGTCAAGGAGGGGCTGAACGAGGCCTTCCGCTTCCGCAACCCGAACGTCAAGGGCGAGTGCGGTTGCGGCGAGAGCTTCTCCGTCTGATGTCCCGGCCGCAGGGTTGAGGGCGCTCTCCCGCCCTCGACAAAAAAGCCTTACCAAACCGGCACTTCCGGCGCACCGCAAATTGCCGCGGGAGCGCTTCCTCAGTAAACTTGCCCGCTTGCCTGCGGGGGGTCCCCGCATCCATCCTCCCGGTTACAGAAGGACCATCGAATGGCGCTCGAGCGCACCCTTTCCATCGTCAAGCCCGACGGCGTGCGGGGCAACCTCATCGGCGAAGTGTATCGCCGCTTCGAGAAGGCGGGACTCTCGATCATCGCCGCGCGCATGCTGCACCTGTCGCAGCGCGAGGCCGAGGGCTTCTATGCCGTCCACCGCGAGCGTCCGTTCTTCAAGGACCTGGTGCGCTACATGTCGTCGGGCCCCGTGATCGTGCAGGTGCTCGAGGGCGAGAATGCGATCGCGCGCAACCGCGATCTGATGGGCGCGACCGATCCGAAAAAGGCCGCCCCGGGCACGATCCGCGCCGATCTCGCCGCGAGCATCGAGCAGAACGTCGTGCACGGCTCGGATGCGCCCGAGACCGCGGAGCGCGAGATCGCGTACTTCTTCAGCGACACGGAGCTGCACTCGCGCGGCTGAGCGCCTGGCCCCCATGAGCACGCCCGCCACCGAGCGCACCAATCTGCTGGGACTGCCGCGCCCCGCCCTCGAGGCTTTCGTGGCGCAGCTCGGCAGCCGGCCGTTCCGCGCGCGGCAGCTCATGAACTGGATCTACAAGCGCGGCACGGCCGAGTTCGCCGCGATGACCGATCTCGCCAGGGATTTCCGCGCCCGCCTCGCCGCCGGCGCCGAGGTGCGAGCGCCCGAGGTGGTGCGCGTGCAGCGCTCCGCCGACGGCACCGTCAAGTGGCTGCTGCGGGCGGATGCCACCCAGGCGTTCGAGATGGTGTTCATTCCCGAGCCCGACCGCGGGACACTGTGCATCTCCTCGCAGGTCGGCTGCGCGCTCGACTGCTCGTTCTGCGCGACGGCGCAGCAGGGCTTCAACCGCAACCTCACCACCGCCGAGATCGTCGGCCAGGTATGGCTCGCCGGCGCGCAGCTGCGCGCGATGCAACCCGCGGAGCCGGCGGCATCCGCCCCCGGCGCCGAGGCGCCCGCCGAGCGCCACGTGACCAACGTAGTCCTCATGGGCATGGGCGAGCCGCTCGCGAACTTCCGCAACGTGGTGCCCGCGCTCGACATACTGCTCGATGACTTCGGCTGCGATCTGTCGCGGCGGCGGGTGACGCTGTCCACCTCGGGGCTCGTGCCGCAGATCTACAAGCTCGCCGAGGTGAGCAACGTCGCACTGGCGGTATCGCTGCACGCCCCGGACGATGCGTTGCGCAACGAGCTGGTGCCCATCAACCGCAAGCACCCGATCGCCGAGCTGCTGCCCGCCTGCTGGCATTACCTCGACGAGCAAAACGGCCGCAGCGTCACCTTCGAGTACGTGATGCTGGATGGCGTCAACGATTCCCCGGCGCAGGCACGCGCCCTGGCGCGGCTCCTCAAGGGCCATCCCGCCAAGGTGAACCTCATCCCCTTCAATCCGTTCCCCGGCACCCGGTACACTCGCTCGCCGGCACCCGTCATTCAGCGCTTCCGCGACGAGTTGCTGCAGCGCGGCGTGCTCGCCACCGTGCGGCGCACGCGCGGCGAGGACATCGATGCCGCCTGCGGCCAGCTCGCCGGCAGAGTCATCGATCGCACGACGGTGCGGCTGGGAAGTAAGGTCATCGGCGTCGCCGTGCAACCATGAGAACAACAGTGAACAGCAGCGCCGGTCCGCGCGGCACCCCGGCGGCTCTCACGGCGCTCGCGGCCCTCGCGGCCCTGACGCTCGCCGCCTGCGTCACGACCAGCAGCACCCCGCTGCACATGGCCAACCAGCGCGAGGCGGCCGCCGACAACACCCAGCTCGGCATCCAGTACATGAACCGGGGCGATCTGAACCTCGCCAAGATGAAGCTCGATCGCGCGCTCGACGAGGACCCGGGCAACGCCAACGTGCACAGCGCGCGCGCCATGCTGTTCGAGCGCATGAACCAGCCGACCAAGGCCGACGAGGAATTCCGCACCGCCCTGAGGCTGGCGCCGCACGACCCCGACGTCATCAACAACTACGCCGTGTACCTGTGCCAGAACGGCCGCACCAACGAGGGCGTCAAGCGCTTCCTCGAGGCCGCGCACAACGCGCTCTATCGGACGCCGCAGGCGGCCTACACCAACGCCGGCGTGTGTCTGCGCGCCGCCCGGCGCGACGACGAGGCGCGGGTCAACTTCAACGCCGCGGTCCAGGTGCGGCCCAACTACGCCGAGGCGGCCTTCCAGCTGGCGACGCTCGACTTCGACCACGGGCAGCTCGCGGCGGCGCGCACCCGCATCGACGGCTACATCGGCACCTACGATGCGACTCCCGACCTGCTGCTGCTCGGCGTGCGCGTCGCGCGCGCGCAGGGCGATGCGGTGGCCGCGCAGCGCTACGCGCGGCGCCTGCAGCTCGACTACCCGGGCTCGGACCAGGCACGCGCCCTGGCCGCGCTCGACCAGAACCGCGGCTGAAGCTATGGCGAGCAGCGAGGCGGTGGGCGGAGCGCGCGAACGTATCGGCGCCAGGCTGCGCGCGGCGCGCGAGGC
The DNA here is from genome assembly GCA_035631515.1 of Steroidobacteraceae bacterium. GTDB lineage: Bacteria > Pseudomonadota > Gammaproteobacteria > Steroidobacterales > Steroidobacteraceae > 13-2-20CM-66-19. Next base: position 24,324 of record DASQIP010000127.1, on the reverse strand, counting down.
CCGCGGACTCACGACGCTGCAGGCGGCGGAGAAGCTGCACGTCGATCCGCGCATTCTCGAGGCGCTCGAGGCGGACGACTTCGGCGCGCTCGGCGCCGCCGTCTACGTGCGCGGCCACCTGCGCCGCTACGCCGACCTGATCGGCGAGCAGTACGCGGAGCTCGCGAGCCTGTACTCGGGCGCGACGCCCGCGACCGGGCCCGACCTGACGCGCATCCCTCATCACGTGCCGCCCGGCCCTTCCTCGCGCCTGGTGACGCTGGCGCTGCTGCTGCTCATCGGGATTGCGGTCGCCGGACTCGTCTGGTGGCTGCTGACGCTGCCGGCTGCAAAGCCGCAGCCGGTGTCCGCCGAGCTGCCGGCGGGCGCGCCGAACGCGCCGGGCTCGGCCTCGGCGGCCCGCCTCGAGACGGCCGTCGCCGCGGCGCACTCCGGCGCGGCAGCGGCGGACGCCGGGGGTGAAGCGCAACTCGCCATGAGGTTCTCGGTGGTGAGCTGGGTGTCGGTGTACGACGGCTCGGGAAGGCGCCTGGAGGAGGGATTCAACGCGCCCGACAGCACGCGCACCGTCACCGGCGCGCCGCCGCTCAAAGTGGTGCTCGGCAACGCGGCCGGCGTCGCGGTACAGCTCAACGGCCAGAAGGTCGCGCTCGAGGGACTGGTGCGCCGCGACGGCACCGCGCGTTTCCTGCTCGATGGCAGCGGGCACGCGGAACCGGTGCCGCCGGTGGTAGCGCGTCAGTGACGGAGGAGATCCAGCCGATACGCGGCGTGAACGACGTGCTGCCCGCCGAGATCGGCGCCTGGCAGCACCTCGAGGCCGTGACGCGCCAGCTGCTCGAGTCGTACGGTTACGAGGAGATTCGCGTGCCGGTGCTCGAGCGCACCGAGCTCTTCAGGCGCGCGATCGGCGAGCACACCGACGTGGTCGGCAAGGAGATGTATACCTTCAGCGACCGCGGCGGCGACAGCCTGACGCTGCGCCCGGAGGCCACCGCCGGCATCGTGCGCGCGCTCATCAGCAACCGCATGCTGCGCGGCCAGCGCCACAAGCTGTGGTGCCTCGGCCCGATGTTCCGCCACGAGGCTCCGCAGGCCGGGCGCTACCGGCAGTTCTGGCAGGTCGACGTCGAGGCGGTCGGCTGCCCCGGCCCCGACGTCGACGCGGAGCTGATCGCGCTCAGCGCGCGGCTGTGGCGGCGGCTCGGCCTCAAGGGCCTGAGGCTCGAGATCAACTCGCTCGGCACTCCCGAGAGCCGCCGCGCCTACCGCGCCCGTCTGGTCGAGTACTTCGGCGCTCACGAGGCGCGGCTCGATGCCGACAGCCGGCGGCGCCTCGGCGGCAATCCGCTGCGCATCCTCGACAGCAAAAACCCCGGGATGCAGGAGCTCATCAGTGGTGCACCGCTCCTCACCGAGCATCTCGATGCCGAGTCGCGCCAGCACTTCGAGGCCCTCGGGCGCATGCTCGAGGGGGCGGGGGTGACTTATGCCGTCAACCCGCGCCTGGTGAGAGGGCTCGACTACTACAACCGCACGGTGTTCGAATGGATCACCGCCTCCGCCGGTGCCCAGAATGCCGTATGCTCCGGCGGCCGTTACGACGGGCTGATCGCGCAGCTCGGCGGCGAGGCGACCCCCGCGGTCGGCTTTGCCATGGGTATCGAGCGCCTGGTAGCGCTGCTCGTGGCTGCCGGCGGCACGCCACCGGCGGCGCACCCCGACGTGTACGTCGTGGTGAACGGCGCGCGCGCCACGGCGGAGGCACTCGGCATCGTCGAGCGGCTGCGCAGCGAGCGGCCCGGTGTGCGTTTCGAGCTCAACGTGGGTGGGGGCAACTTCAAGGCACAGTTCCGCCGCGCCGACAAGAGCGGTGCGCCGCTCGCCCTGATCATCGGCGACGACGAGCTCGCGCGCGGGGTGCTCGGCGTGAAACCTTTGCGCGTGGAGTCGGGTCAGAGCGAGTGCCCGGTCGACGCGCTGGCGGCGGGTCTCGATATGGCCCTGAGCGTGGCTGCGGGAGTGAGTGCGTGACCGAGTATCTGTCTGAAAAAGAGCAATGGGAAGAGATCCGCACCTGGGTGCGTGAGAACGGCCTGTGGATCGTGGCGGGCGTGGCGCTGGCCGCGGCCGGTTGGCAGGGCTGGCGCTGGTGGCAGGGACACCTCGACGAGCGCGGGGTCAAGGCGGCCGCCGCCTATACGCGCATCATCGAAGCCCTGGAGAAGGGCGATCGCACCCAGGCGTTCCAGCGGCTCGGCGAGATCGAGCGCGACTATCCTTCCTCGCCCTACGCCGATCAGGCGAAGCTGGTGGCGGCGCGGGTCTACGTCGAGAGCGGCGAGCTCGACAAGGCGGCGCACGAGCTCGAAACCGTGATGAATGGCTCCAGGGATCACGAGCTCGCGCTGGTGGCGCGGATGCGCCTGGCGCGCGTCGAGATCGCCCAGGGGAAACCCGACGCCGCGCTCGCCACTCTGAACGCGGCCGAGCCCGGCTCCTTCGCCGCCCGCTATCACGAGGTGCGTGGCGATGCCTGGTACGCCAAGGGCGACAAAGCTGCCGCTCTCAAGGAGTACCGCAGCGCTGCCGGCAGCCCCGATCTCGGCGACACGGCGCTCCTCAATCTGAAGATCGCGGATCTCAGCGCGGACGCGCCTGCGGCGAGCGCCGCCGCCGCTCCCGTAGCGGGCGCCGCCGCCAGGTAATCCATGCGACACCCGACACGCCCGCTGTGGATGGTGGCGCTGCTGATCGGCCTCGCCGCCTGCTCCAAGGACAAGGCGATCGACCAGCCGGCCAGGCTCATGCCGGTCGCCGCTACGCTGCGCGTCCAGCACGTCTGGTCGGCCTCGGTGGACGACAAGAAGGCGGTGCCGCTGCGGCTCGGCCTCGGCCTCGCGGTCGACGACGGCCGCGTCTACGCGGCCGGACACAAGGGCGAGGTCGCCGCCTTCGACATCGCCTCGGGACGGATCGTCTGGCGCACGCGCCTCAAGGCACCGCTCTCGGGCGGCACGGCGGCCGGGGAGGGCATGGTGCTGATCGGCTCGAGCGACGGGCAGCTGTTTGCGCTCGATGCGGCGAGCGGCAAGAGCCGCTGGTCGGTGCGCGTCGGCGGCGAAGTGCTGGCCCCCGCGGCCATCTCCGAGCGCCTCATCGCGCTGCGCACGGTCGACGGCAAGCTGCATGCGCTCGCCCCTGCGGACGGGCACGAGCTGTGGGTGCAGCAGCAGCCGGTTCCGCGCCTGTCGCTGCGCGGCACCGCGCGCCCGGTGATCTCGGGCGAACTGGTGCTGTGCGGCTTCGACAACGGCAAGGTGCTGTCCGTCAACGCCGCCGACGGCACGGTGCAGTGGGAAGCGACGATCACGCCGCCGCACGGGCGTACCGAGCTCGAGCGCCTGGTCGACATCGATACCGCGGTACGGGTCTCGGGCCAGGACGTCTACACGGTAGGCTTTCAGGGCAAGGTCGCCATGCTGGCGATCGATACCGGGCAGGTCTGGTGGTCGCACGACGCTTCCAGCTACCGCAGCCTCACGCTCGATGACGACACGGTGTACCTGTCGACCGCCGACGGCGAGATCGAGGCGCTGCGCACCCGCACGGGAGCGGAGCTGTGGCGGCAGAAGGCGCTGTTGCACCGCGGGCTGACGGCGCCCGCCGCCGTGGACACGGCTAACGCACTGGTCGTGGCCGACTTCCAGGGCTACGTGCACTTCCTCGACAAGGCGAGCGGCGCGCTGGCCGCGCGCACCTCGGACGGCAAGGTGCGGGTGAGCACGACACCGGTGGTGGCCGGCAACATGGTGCTGGTGGTGAACGACCGCGGGCGGATCAGCGCCTTTCGCGTCACGCCGCTCGCGACGGCGGCCAAGTAGTCGCGTGCACCGGCCGCCGCCGCCGCGCCGCCCCGCGCCGCCATGCTCCCGATCATCGCGCTCGTCGGCCGCCCGAATGTCGGCAAGTCGACCCTCTTCAACGTCCTGACGGGCACGCGCGACGCGATCGTCGCGGACGTGCCGGGACTCACGCGCGACCGCCAGTACGGCTTCGGGCGCGTCGGGCCCGTTCCCTACGTGGTGATCGACACCGGCGGCCTCATCGAGAAGGCGACCGGGCTCGAGGCGCAGATGCGCGCGCAGACCGAGCGCGCGGTCGCCGAGGCCGACCGCCTGGTGTTCGTCACCGATGCGCGCGCCGGGGTCTCCCCCGAGGACCAGTTCGTCGCCCGGGAGCTGCGCCGCTCGGGCAAGCCCGTGACGCTCGCGCTCAACAAGGCGGAGGGACTCGATGCCGACGTCGCCGGCGCGGATTTTCACGCGCTCGGGCTCGGTGAGCCGCACGCGATCTCGGCGAGCCACGGCCAGGGTTGCGAGAGCCTGATGGAGCACGTGCTCGCGGGCTTCGAGCCGCAGCCGGCCGAGAGCGCCGCGGACGGCGCGATCCGCATCGCCATCATCGGGCGTCCCAACGTCGGCAAGTCGACCCTGGTCAATCGCCTGCTCGGCGAGGAACGGGTCATCGCCAGCGAGCAGCCCGGCACGACGCGCGACAGCATTCTGGTGCCGTTCGCGCGCGACGGCCGGGACTTCGTGCTCATCGACACCGCCGGCGTGCGGCGCCGCGCCCGGGTCGAGGACGTGGTCGAGCGGGCGAGCGTCGCCAAGACCCTGCAGGCGATCGGGGAAGCGCACGTCGTCATCCTGGTGCTCGACGCCCATGACACGGTCGCCGAGCAGGATGCGAGCGTGCTCGGCCTCGCGCTCGAGCGCGGCCGCGCCCTCGTCATCGCCGTCAACAAGTGGGACGGGATCCCCGGGGACCAGCGCGCCGAGATCCACCGTCAGCTGTCACTCAAGCTCGACTTCGTGCCGTTCGCGCCGCTCTTTTTCATCTCGGCGCGGCACGGCACCGGGGTCGGCGAGCTCATGAAGGCGACGGTGCGCGCCTTCGACGCGGCGATGCGCACGCTCCCGACCCGGGAGCTGACGCGCACGCTCGAGCACGCGCTGACCGTGCATCAGCCGCCGCTGGTGCGCGGCCGCCGCATCAAGCTGCGCTACGCGCACCAGGGCGGGCGCAACCCGCCGCGCATCGTCATCCACGGCAATCAGACCGCCTCCGTCCCGGAGTCGTACACACGCTATCTCGCGAATCTGTTTCGCAAGACCTACGACCTGTTCGCCTCGCCCGTGGTCATCGAGTACCGCACCGACGCCAATCCCTACGATGAGGAGCGCCGCAGCGGGCGCGCTCCCCGGCGCAAGGGGCCCGCGCGGGCACGGCCTCCCCAGCGCAAGGGGCCCGCGCGGGCACGGCGCCACCGCTGAGCGCCGCCGCCAGCGGAGCGCGGCTTCATCGGCGCCGCGAAACCGCGTAGATTCGGCGGCGCCAGGCAAGCGGCGGCAAGCGGGCATCCTGCGGGAGTGGCGGCGGTGGGCAAGGCTATGCGTTTCCTGTGGATTGCGGCCGTTCTCGCGGCGTCCGCTACGGCGAGTTCCGCCGGCGAGCCGCCGCCGGACGCCGCCTCGTACCTGGCGATCCGCGCCGCCAGCCTGGCGTTGCGGCACGTCGAGATCATAGACGGCACGGGCGCCGCGCCGCGCACCGACCAGACGCTGGTGATCGCCGGCGGCCGGATCGCCGCGGTCGGGCCGGATGCGCAGACGCCCATTCCGCCCGGCGCCGAGGTGCGGGACTACGGCGGATACGCGCTGCTGCCGGGCCTCGTCGGCATGCACGATCATCTCTTCTACACCGCCTCGCGCGACACGCAGCGCAACTCGGCCGGCGGCATGGAGCCGGGGTTCGTGGTGAACGAGATTCCCTACTCGGCGCCGCGGCTCTATCTGGCGGCCGGTGTCACGACGCTGCGTACCACGGGCAGCATCGAGCCGTATGCGGACCTCAAGGTCCGCTCGCGCATCGAGTCGGGCGCGCTCCCCGGTCCGCACCTCGATCTCACGGCCCCGTACCTCGAGGGCGCCGGCACTTACTTCGCCCAGATGCACGAGCTCAGCGGACCCGAAGAGGCGGGGCGGTTCGTCGACTACTGGGCGGCGACCGGCATGACCTCCTTCAAGGCCTACATGAACATCACGCGTGCCGAGCTGGCCGCCGCCGCCGCCGCGGCCCACAAGCGCGGGCTGAAGATCACGGCGCATCTGTGTTCGGTCAGCTGGCCGGAGGCGATCGCATCCGGGATCGACGACCTCGAGCACGGGCCGGTGTACACCGACAGCGAGTTCGTCGCGACCCGCCAGAGCGATCGCTGCCCGGAGTCGTCCGCGCTGCTCGCGTCCTGGTCGGCGCGCAAGGTTGACGAGAGGGAAGTCGAGGGACTCATCCGCACGCTGGTCGCGCACCACGTGGCGGTGACCTCGACGCTTCCGGTGTTCGAGCTCGGCGTGCCCGGGCGGCCGCCCGCGCAGCGCCGCACCCTCGATGCCATGTCGGCCGCGGCGCGCGACAGCTACCTCACGTTCCGTTCAACCCTCGATCCCGCGAACCCGGCCCCCGCGCGGCTGTTCCGTACGGAGATGGATTTCGAGCATGCGTTTGCGGCGGCCGGGGGACTGCTGCTCGCCGGGCCCGATCCGACCGGGGCCGGAGGCGTGTTACCGGGGTTCGGGGACCAGCGGGAGATCGAGCTGCTGGTCGAAGCCGGCTTCACCCCCGTCGAGGCGATCCGGATCGGCACCGAGAACGGCGCGCGCTTCCTCGGCCGGGAGCGTGACGTCGGTACGATCGCGCCGGGCAAGCGCGCCGACCTCGTGCTGGTGCACGGCGATCCCGCCGCGCACATCGAGGACATCGAGAAGGTCGCGGTGGTGTTCAAGGACGGGCAGGGCTACGACCCGGCCCGCCTCATCGACGCCGTGCGTGGCCAGGTCGGCATCCGCTAGACCCGGGACGGGAGGTGTGGGTCCCGGCGCTACTGCTTCGGCGCGCCGAAGTAGTAGTCGAATTCCGCGGCCAGTGCCGCAAGCCGCGAATCGCCGGCCGCATCCTTGAGAAACTGCGCGACCGTCGACCTGGCCCAGTCCATGCCCTCCTTGCCCATGCCGAAGGTGGTGTCCGCGCCGGCCCAGAGATTGTGGGCGTGGGTGATCGATCGGCTGTAGCGGTAGGTCGCGAGCGGTGTGCCGTTGACGATGACCTCGTACACGACCGAGTGCTCGCCGCTCGCGACCGTCGGGAAGATGCCGAGGGTGACCGCGGCGAGCAGGCCGCTCGCGGCGACGCTGCCGCGGTTGATGCGGTAGCTGTGATAGACGCGCAGCTCGATCGGGCTGCCGAGCGCCTCGCGGCTGATCTTCTGAAACTGCGGAGCGCGCTGGATCTGCTCGTAGAAGCCGCCGCCGAGGGCATCGGCCACGAAGCGCACCGCCGGCAGCGGCGAGTCCGCCTGCGGCTCGGCCGTCGCCGCGCCGCACGACAGGGCCAGCGCGCCGCCGAGCAGCAGCACGGGCGCCACGGCGGAGCGGCTACTCATAACACTGCACGCTCACCACCGCGGCCAGCGCCGCCTGGTTGGCGGTGTGGGCATCGCCGTGGAGGTTCGGTTCGACGCTCGTGAACGCCAGGCCGTTCTTCTGCAGGAACCTGACGACGTAACGCGCCTCCAGCGCGAAGTTCACGTTCTGCGGAATGGTTCCCTGCTTGGCGAGCGCCGCCGCGTTCAAGGTGCTGACGGTGACTCCCAGCAGCTCGCCGCCGTCCGACACGACCGGACCGCCACTCGCGCCCGGCTGAATCGGCGCGGAGAACTGAAACTGACCTTCGGAGCCCGTCAGGCCGCCGCGCGCACTGACATTGCCCCGCGTCAGGTTGGGTGTCGCCGCCAGGATGCTCTGCAACGGAAAGCTGACGTTGGTAACGGGCTCCCCCAGCTCGATGGGGGTGTCGCGCCGGAAGCCCAGAAAGGCAGTCGGCGCACTGGCGCTCGGTGCGCTGGCGCTCGGTGCGCTGGCGGCCGGCGCGCTGGTGTCGAGAGCGGCGATGTCGATCACGTTGCTCGCGGCCAGCAGCTTTGCCGACAGCACCTTGTCGTCGCGCTTGACCTGGATCTTTATGCAGTCGTGGATGACGTGCGCGGCCGTCAGCACCTGGCCGCTCGAGTTGAAATAGAAGCCCGTGCCGCTCGACCAGGGCTTGTCGCCGTCGATGGCGAAGTCGAGCGAGCGGGACTTGAGGTTGAGCACGGCCGGATACTTATGCTCGTCGGGGTGCAATCCCGTGATCAGTACGGTCATGACCTGCTGCGTCGCCTGCAGGGTCGCGCGGTCGAGGTCGAAGCCGCCGACGGTGACGGTCTCGGAGCTCTTCATCAGCGGTTGCGCATCCGCGGCGAACACCGCGTAGTTCAGGGTGTACACCAGGTGCCCGGATTCGGCCTTGAGGTCGGGGTGCAGCGCCAGCAGCAGGCCGTAGGGAGCGTCGGCTCCGGCTTCCGCCATGTGGCTCTCGGAAAAGTAGATCGCGCCCGCCGACAGCGCCGTGTCCTCCAGAGTGCGGCTGCTTCCGAGCAGCCCGCTGAACGGCCCGTGCCACCTGCGCAGCTGCGCCGGCAGATAGATGGCGAGCGACACGTTCACCGGGAGCTTCACGTCCTTCGGCACCGTGCCGCCGCCGGCCGGCGGCTGGGCGAGGGCGGACCCTCCGACGAGCATGGCGGGCAGGAGCCAGCGTAAGCCGGACCCCGACGCCGAACTTTTCATCACGGCCGTCTCCGCGCCCCCCTGGATCCCGACGAAGTGTATCGGGGCGCGTGCCGCGGTGCTAATCGTGCCGCCGCACCTCACAGCGGCAGCGCACGCCTCGGTCCGTCAGCGCTGCGCGGTCTGCGGCTCGCGCCGGCCGTTCTCCTTGTTGGGATGCGGCTTCTCGGCCTTCTGATTCTGGGCCGGCGGCTTGCCGTAGGCGGTCTGCGGACGAGGCGCGTTGGCGCCATTCGGTGCCCGCGGGCTGGGGGCGTTGGCCCCGTTCGCCTCGCGCGGCCCACCGAGGGGCCGGTTGCCGATTGCCTCGCGCGGCCCGCCGAGGGGCCGGTTGCCGTTCGCCTCGCCCGGCCCGCCGAGAGGCCGGTTGCCGTTCGCCTGGCCGGCAGGCCCCCCATAGGACCGGTTGCCGTTTGCGGCCGCAGGCTGCGCGTGCGGCGCCGGCGCACCCGCGGCCTGAGCACGGACTACGCCCGTGCCGTTGAACGCAGCAGGGTGGGGCGTCGCGGCGATCGCCGGGCGGCCGCCGTTGTTCCTGGCCAGCAGCTCCGGTCTGGCGGCGGCCTGCTGCACATGCTGACGCTGCATCGAGGTCGGCGCGACATGCTCTTCCTGGGCGTAGCGACGTTCCTCGGGGCGGGGCGTCGCGACGGTACCGCCGGCGCCGCCGTTGTAGCTCACGCGGTTAACCGTGACGTTGTTGATCACCGTCTCGTTGTAGGTGTTATGAACCACGGTGACGTTGACGTTGGTGACGGATTGGTTGTAGGCGAATGAGTTGCCCACCCAGCGGCCGCCGGCGAAACCAACACCGCCATAGCCGCAGCCGTAGTTGACGCCGCCGTAGAAACCGACGTGCGGCCCCCAGTAGCCGGCGTGGAATACGTACACGCCGCCGATGAAGCCCCAGTAGCCGGGCGTCCACATGAGCCCCACCCGCGGAGGCATCACCCACGTGCCCGGCACCCAGTAATAGCCGCCGGGCGCCCACGCCCAGTAGCCCGGAGTCCACATGTAGCCCGGCGCGGGAACCGGCGGCTGATCGTAGTCGGGCAGCGGGGGCGGCGGTTCGTACGTCTGTACCTCGGTCTCGGTGGCCGGCGCTTCCGCCGGGGGCGCAGCCGGGGCCTCGTAGGCCGGAGCCACGTAGGCCGGAGCGGGCGGGGGAGGCGGCCCGACGTAGCGCACGACGCAACCGCTCAGCGCGGTTGCGGCCGCGCATGAGAGCGCCAGGCCGGCGAGAGGAGCGAGCTGGACCTGCGGACGCTGGGTGGAGTTCGACATAAGGCACCCTGATGACGGTAGTGAGGCAGCCTACGCAGTGGCGCAGACTCTTTGGAACACACAACGTCACACTTTGAGCGCGGGTGACCGGCGTGAAGGGAATGTAATCTCGCCCGTGTCGGAGCGCGCCTGCAGCAGGGGGGGCGGGGTGCAGTTGCGGTAAGCTCCGCAAAGCGATGAGACCCAAACTCCGTGTCGTCCCCGACGAGCTGGCCGATCCGATCATCGGCGAGGCCAAGAGAATCCTCGCCGAGATTGGCATCGAGGTGCGCGGGGCGCCCTTGCGCGAGCTGCTGCTCGCGCAGGGATTGAAACTGGCGCGCACCGCCGACGACGCCGAGCGGGTGCTGTTTCCGCCGGAAGTGGTCGATCGCGCCATCGAGACCGCGCCGAAGACCATTGCGCTCTTCGACCGCGACGGCGCGCCCTACGCCGAGCTGGGCGGCGACCGGGTGCACTTCGTTCCCGGCTCGAGCGGCCTGCACCTGCTCGACCATCGCAGCGGCGAGACGCGCCTCTCCAATACGCGCGACTTCATCGAGTACGTGCGGGTGGCGGATGGACTGAAGAATCTCGGCTACCTGGCGACCGCATTCTCCACCAACGACATCGAGCCGCAGGTGTCGGACGCCTGGCGCCTGTATCTGGTGCTGATCAACTCGCTCCGGCCGGTGGTGTCCGGCGCCTTCACCGAGCACGGTGTGCCGCGCATGGCCCGCATGATGCAGCTGTTCCGCCGCGACCAGGCCGACCTCATCGCCCGGCCGATGTCCATCTTCACGGTCACGGCCACCGGCTTCTACCGCTACAGCGAGGACTCTTGCCAGAACCTGATGGACTGCGCCGCGCATGGCATCCCGGTCGAGATCGTGCCCGTGACGCTCATGGGCCTCATCGCACCGGTGACGCTGGTAGGCGCCACGGTGATGCACGTCGCCGACGTGCTCGCGGGGTTGACCATGGCGCAGCTCGTGAAGCCCGGCACGCCCGTGCTCTTCGGCGGCGCGCCGGCCACTTTCCACATGAAGACGGCCATGGCGCCCATGGCGGCGATCGAGACGCTGCATCTCAACGTGGCCTACGTGGAGATCGCCAAGCGCCTCGGGCTGCCGACGCAGGGTTACATGGCGCTGAGTGAGGGCAAGTTTCTCGACGCGCAGGCCGGAGCCGAGAGCTTCGCCGGCGCGCTGCTCGCCGCGATCAGCGGCGTCAACTCGGTGTCCGGTCCCGGGATGCTGGACTACGTGCTGACCTTCAGCCTGGAGAAGCTGGTCTTCGACGATGAGTTGTGCGGGCAGGCGCTGCACTTCTGCCACGAATTCGCCGTCATGGAGGACCTGCCCACCGTCGACCTGGTGCGCCAGCTCCTCGCGGAGAAGCACCTCCTCACCGCGGCGCACACGCTCAGCTACTGGCCGCGCGAGCTCTATCTGCCGGGTCCGGTGTTCGATCGGATCAACCGCGAAACCTGGCTGCAGCAGGGCGGCAGAAGTCTCGGGCAGCGCGTCAAGGCGGAGGTCGAGCGGCTGCTCGGCGCTTACGTCTCCCCGCCCCTCGATGCGCGCATCGACGCGGAGCTGATCGCCCTCATCAGGGCGGGACTCACGACCGACCAGCCGTTGCCAGAGATCCTGCCTCCGGTCGAGCAGCCGAGCGGCCAGACCGGGCGCGAGGCCCGGCGCGGGCGTCGGAACCGGCGGCACCCGAGCGACGGGCGGGCTACGCCAGGGTGAACCTGAGGGTGCCGAGCTTCTCGATCGTGCTCACGATCTCATCGCCCGCCTTGAGCCACACCTGCTTCTCCTTCGGGTAGCCGAGGATGACGCCCTCGGGAGTGCCCGACCAGATGATGTCGCCGGGCTCGAGTGTCCACATCTTCGTGATGTAGGCGATGAGCTTCTGCGGATTGAAGATCATGAAGCTGGTGTTGGAGGACTGGCGCCGCTCGCCGTTCACGTAGGTCTCGATCTTCAGATTGTTGGGGTCGCCGACCCGGTCCGCGGACACGAAGTAGGGGCCGATGGGACCGAAGTTGTCGAGCGTCTTGCCGATCATCCACTGCACGCTCGGGGTCTCGAGCTGCAGATCGCGCGCGGAGAAATCGTGCGCGGTGCAATAGCCCGCCACGTAGTCGAGCGCGTCCGCCTCGGACACGTTGCGGGCACTCCTGCCGATGACGATCAGCAGCTCCGTTTCGTAGTCGAACTTGTAGGACACCTCGCGGGGCGGCAGCTTGATCGTGCAGTTGTGGGCCGCGAGCGCGTTGTTGTACTTGTTGAAGAGGATCGGAACGGCGGGAAGCTTCAGGTTGGTTTCCGCGGCGTGCGCCCGGTAGTTGAGCCCGATGCACACGATCTTGCCGGGACGCGTGAACAGCCTGCCGAAGGTGACGGAGGATTCCTTCACCAGCGCGGGGCCGGCCCGGCGCGAGCCGTGCGCGGCGGCGATCAGCTCGTTGAGTCCTTGTGCATTGCCTTCGCGGAGCAGCTCCTCGAGCGTCAGCGGCGCCGTCTTTCTGAGCAGCTGCGCGGCCCGGCGCACGTCGAGTACCGTGTCGTCGCCGAGTTTGGCGCCCAGGGTCTCCGATCCGTCGGCGTTGCGCAGCGCGAGCAGCGTCACCCCGGTGGGCATCTGGTGCGGGCCGCGGTACTTCTTCGGCAGGGAGGTCTTGGCGCTCGCGCTGGAAGCGGTCGCTGCGCCCGCGACGCCCGCGGCTACCGCGCCGCTCTTGAGAAAGTCGCGCCTCGAGCTCACGGCTACTCCCACTCGATGGTCGCGGGCGGCTTGCCCGAGATGTCGTACACGACGCGCGAGATACCGGGCACCTCGTTGACGATGCGCCGCGAGACGTGGTCGAGGAACTCGTACGGCAGGCGCGCCCAGTGCGCCGTCATGAAATCCACCGTCTCCACGGCGCGCAGCGCGATCACGTAATCGTAGCGGCGCCCGTCGCCCATCACGCCGACCGAGCGCACCGGCAGGAACACCGCGAAGGCCTGCGCGACACGGTCGTACAGGCCGTGGCGGCGCAGCTCCTCGATGTAGATGGCATCGGCGCGCCGCAGCAGGTCCGCGAACTCCCGGCGCACCTCACCGAGGATACGTACCCCGAGACCCGGGCCAGGGAAGGGGTGGCGGTACACCATCTCGCGCGGCAAGCCGAGCTCGACCCCGATGCTGCGCACTTCGTCCTTGAAGAGCTCGCGCAGCGGCTCGAGGAGCTCGAGCTTCATGCGCTCGGGCAGGCCGCCGACGTTGTGATGCGACTTGATGACGTGCGCCTTGCCGGTGCGGGCCCCCGCCGACTCGATGACGTCCGGGTAGATCGTTCCCTGGGCGAGGTGGGTGACGCCCGCGATCTTGTGCGCCTCTTCCTCGAACACTTCGATGAAGGTGCGGCCGATGATCTTGCGCTTCTCCTCCGGGTCGGCGATGCCGGCGAGGGCCGCGAGGAAGCGCTGGCCCGCGTCCACGCGGATGACGCGTACTCCCGAGTGCTCGGCGAAGGTGCGCATCACCTGCTCGCCCTCCCCGAGGCGCAGCAGCCCGTGGTCGACGAACACGCACACCAGCTGATCGCCGATCGCCCGATGGAGGAGCGCTGCGACGACGGACGAGTCGACGCCGCCCGAGAGGCCGAGCAGCACCTTGCCGGTGCCTACGGTTGCGCGCACGTGCGCGACCGCATCCTCGATGATGTTGCCGACGCTCCACAGGGCATCGCTGCCGGCGATCTCGCGCACGAAGCGCTCGAGGAGCCGTGCGCCCTGCCTGGTGTGGGTGACCTCGGGGTGGAACTGCACGCCGTAGAAGCGGCGCCGCTCGTCCGCCATGGCAGCGAACGGAATGGTGCCGGTCGAGGCGGTGGCGGTGAAGCCGGCGGGCAGGGCATCGACCCGGTCGCCGTGGCTCATCCAGACGTCGAGCTGCGGGCGCCCCGCGGAATCGCGCCGATCCTCGAGATGATCGAGGAGGCGCGAGGCGCCGGTCACGGTCACCTCGGCGTAGCCGAACTCGCGCTCGCTGGAGGGCGCGACGCGGCCACCGAGCTGCTGCGCCATGGTCTGCATGCCGTAGCAGATGCCGAGCACCGGGACGCCGAGCTCGAACACCGCGGGCGGCGCACGCGGCGGGTCGCGGTCGGTGACCGACTCCGGTCCCCCCGAGAGAATCACCCCGCGGGGCGCGAAGGCGCGCACCTCGGCGTCGCTCATGTCGTAAGGGTGAATCTCGCAGTACACGCCGAGCTCGCGCACGCGGCGCGCGATGAGCTGGGTGTATTGGGCACCGAAGTCGAGGATCAGGATCCGGTGCGCGTGGATGTCGGGGTGCGGCGCGCCGGCCCGCCCGGCGGTCTGAGAGTGGATGGAGCCGGGGGTCTTGGGAACGGTCGCCATGGGTTCGTAGCGTCAGGACGCCCGATAGTTGGGTGATTCCTTGGTGATGCTGACGTCGTGGACGTGGCTCTCGCGGATCCCGGCGTTGGTGATGCGCACGAAAACCGGGCGGGTACGCATCTCGGTGATGTTGCGGCTGCCGGTGTAGCCCATCGCCGCCCGCAGTCCGCCCGCAAGCTGCTGCAGGATGGTGACGACGCTGCCCTTGTAGGGCACGCGGCCTTCGACGCCCTCGGGCACCAGTTTCTCGAGCTCGGTGGCGGCGTCCTGGAAATACCGGTCGGCCGAGCCGTGGCGCTCGGCCATGGCCCCGAGCGAGCCCATGCCGCGATAGGACTTATAGGAGGCACCCTGGTAGAGCTCGACCTCGCCCGGGGACTCCTCGGTGCCGGCGAACAGGCCGCCGATCATGACCGCGTCCGCACCCGCGGCGATCGCCTTGGCGATGTCGCCCGAGAAGCGGATGCCGCCGTCGGAGATCACGGGCAGGTCGGCATCGCGCAGCGCGTCGGCGACGTTGGCGACCGCCGAGATCTGCGGCACGCCGACGCCCGCGACGATCCGCGTGGTGCAGATCGAGCCCGGTCCGATCCCGACCTTGACCGCATCGGCACCGGCGTCCCGGAGCGCGCGCGCGCCTTCCGCGGTGGCGATGTTGCCGGCGATCACCTGTGCGTCGGCCCATTTCGCCTTGATGCGCCCGACCGTCTCGATGACGCCGCGCGAGTGCCCGTGCGCGGTGTCGACCACGACCAGATCGGCCCCGGCCTCGCGCAAGGCCGCGACGCGATCGAGCGTGTCGGGCGTGGTGCCGACCGCCGCGCCGACCCGCAGTCTCCCGGTCTCGTCCTTGCAGGCGCGCGGGAACTCGGTCGCCTTCTGGAAATCCTTGACGGTGATCATGCCGACCAGCTCCTGGTCGCCGTTCACCACCAGCAGCTTCTCGATGCGGTGCTTGTGCAGGAGCGCCAGCACCTGCTCCTTGGAGGCGTCCTCGCGCACCGTGACGAGGCGCTCCTTGGGCGTCATCACCGCGGACACGGGCTGGTCGAGCTTGTGCTCGAATCGCAGGTCGCGGTGCGTGACGATGCCGACCGCCTTGCGGCCGACTACGACGGGGACGCCCGAGATGCCGCGCGAGCGCGTGAGGTCCAGCACCTCGCGGATGGTCATGTTGGGGGATACGGTGATCGGATCCTTGATTACGCCGCTCTCGAACTTCTTTACCCGCCCGACCTCACGCGCCTGGGCCTCGATCGTCATGCTCTTGTGGATGACGCCGATACCGCCTTCCTGGGCGATCGTGATGGCGAGGCGCGCCTCGGTCACGGTGTCCATGGCCGCGGATATCACCGGCATGTTCAGGCGGATGCGCCGTGTGACGCGGCTGGAGAGATCGACCTCGCGTGGGAGAAATTCCGAGTAGGCCGGAACCAGGAGGACGTCGTCGAAGGTGAGAGCTTCTTCGAGGATGCGCATGCGTAATTATAGGCGGCGGGGCCGCCACGGTAAACCTCATGCTAAGGTGCCACATGGCCCTGAGAACCGAGGTCGCGACCGCTCCGGCGCGGGACGTCTACAGCGTCTCGCGCCTCAACCGCGAGGTGCGCTCGGTCCTCGAGCGGGGCTTGAGCGTGATCTGGGTGGAGGGGGAGCTCTCGAACTTCTCCCAGCCGGCCTCCGGCCACTGGTACTTCTCGCTCAAGGACCGCGGCGCGCAGCTGCGCTGCGCCATGTTCCGCATGCAGAACTCGCTGATGGGGTTCACGCCGCGCGACGGAGCACACCTGCTGCTGCGCGGGAGGATCAGCGTCTACGAGGCGCGCGGCGAATACCAGCTGATCGTCGAGCACCTCGAGGAGGCCGGAGTCGGCGCACTCAAGCGCGAGTTCGAGCGTCTCAAGACCCGGCTCGCCGCCGAGGGGCTGTTCGCGGCCGAACGCAAGCGGGCACTGCCGCGCTTCCCGCGGCGCGTCGGCGTGATCACCTCGCCCTCGGGCGCGGCGCTGCACGACATCCTCAAGATCCTCGCGCGGCGTTTTCCGCCGGCGGCGGTCCTCATCTATCCGGCGCCGGTGCAGGGCGCGGCGGCGGTGCCGGTCCTCGTGGCCGCGCTCGCGGCCGCCGGGGCACGCGCCGAATGCGACGTCCTGATCCTGGCGCGCGGTGGCGGCTCGCTCGAGGATCTATGGGCCTTCAACGACGAGCGGCTGGCGCGCGCCATCGCGGCCAGCCCGCTGCCGGTGGTCTCGGCGGTGGGCCACGAGATCGACTTCACGATCGCCGACTTCGTCGCCGACGTGCGCGCCCCGACGCCTTCGGCGGCCGCCGAGCTGGTGGTGCCCGATCGTGCCGCCTGCCTCGAGGCGGTGCGGCGCAGCGCCGCGCGGCTCGCGGTGTCCATGCGGCGCGAGCTGCGTGCCGTCGTGACACGCGTCGAGGGCGCGCAGCGCCGGCTGTCGCTCGCGCACCCGGGCGTGCGCCTGGTGCAGCAGACGCAACGTCTCGATGACCTGACGCTGCGCCTGGCGGGCGCGACCCGCGCCAGGGTGCAGCGCGGCGGACTGCGCCT
This sequence comes from Steroidobacteraceae bacterium, assembly GCA_035631515.1. Classification (GTDB taxonomy): domain Bacteria; phylum Pseudomonadota; class Gammaproteobacteria; order Steroidobacterales; family Steroidobacteraceae; genus 13-2-20CM-66-19. The sequence goes on along the minus strand of DASQIP010000127.1, from coordinate 7,345 downwards.
CGCGGAGCTGCACCGGCGGCTGCTGCAGCGCTCGCCCGACCGGCTCCTCGAGCAGCAGCGCTCGCGCCACCAGGATCTGCTGTTGCGCCTCGGGCACGCGGCGAGCCGCCGCGTGGCCGCCGCCGCGCAGCGCCTGGCGCTCGCGCAGCGCGCTCTCAACGCCGTCAGCCCGCTCGCGACGCTGGCGCGCGGCTTCGCCATCGTGACACGCGCCGACGGCACGCTGGTCACGGACGCAGCGGCGCTCGCGGCGGGCGAGGTGATCGAAGCGCGCGTGGCGCGCGGGATTCTCACGGCGCGCGTGACCGGCAGGAGGGAGGAGCAGTGAGCCGCGCGCGTCTTGCCGCCGGGCTGCTGCTCGCCATCCTGAGCGCGAGCGCGCGCCCGGCGCAGCCGCGGCCTGAGGCGCCGGCTGCTGCGGAGCCGGCAGCGCCTGGTGCGGCGGAGCTCGCCGCGGCCCAGCTGCCGCACGAGGAGCGCGTCCCCGGGGGCGTGGCACTCGTCGCGGTCGCCGACGGCGCCGCCGCCGAGCCGGTGGTCACCTTCGACGGCCGGCGCGTGCTGGTGGCGCGGGCGGCGGGCCAATGGCTGGCGGTCGTCGGTGTTCCCCTGTCGCAGGAGCCCGGGCCGGCCGCGGTGCACGTCGAGGACGGCAGCGCCGCCGGCAGCACGCGCGGCTTCGAGGTCGCCGGCAAGGAATACCCGGTCCAGCACCTCACCGTTCCGCCACGCCAGGTGAACCTGTCGGCGCGGGACCTGGCGCGCGTCAATCGCGAGCGGCCGCGCATCCACGCCGACGTCGCGACCTACTCGGCGCAGACCCCGCCGACGCTGCGGCTGCTCGCACCGGTCCCCGGGGTCCGCTCGAGCTCCTACGGCTCGCGGCGTGTCTTCAACGACGAGGCGCGCAATCCCCATAGCGGCATGGACATCGCCGCCGACACCGGTACTCCGGTGCGGGCGGCCGCCGACGGCCGCGTGGTCGATACCGGCAACTTCTTCTTCAACGGCAACACCGTCATCCTCGATCACGGCGGCGGGCTCGTGACCATGTATTGCCACCTGAGCGCCGTCGGCGTCCGCCGCGGCGAGCGTGTGCAGGCCGGCGAGGTGATCGGCCGGGTGGGAGCGACCGGCCGCGTCACCGGGCCGCACCTGCACTTTGGAGTGGCGCTCAACGCCGACTTCGTCGATCCGGCGCTGTTCCTGCCGGCGCCGGCTGCGCCGCCCGCCGACACGCACGGCGGCGGCTGACCCAAGATGGCCGATCCCGCCGCCCCCGGGCGCGACACCGCCTATATGCGGGTGGCGCTCGAGCATGCGGCCGCGGCCGGCGCGCGCGGCGAAGTGCCGGTCGGCGCCGTGCTGGTGCGCGGCGCGGACATCATCGCGACCGGCGGCAATGCCCCGATCGCCCGCCACGATCCCACGGCGCACGCCGAGATCGAGGCGCTGCGGGCCGGCGGCCGCGCGCTCGGCAGCTACCGCCTCACCGACAGCACTCTGTACGTGACGCTCGAGCCGTGTGTCATGTGCGCCGCCGCGATTGTGCACGCGCGCGTGCGGCGCCTCGTGTTCGGTGCGTGGGATCCGCGTGCCGGCGCGGCCGGCAGCATCACCGACGTGTTCGCGCTGCCGCAGCTCAATCACCGGGTGGACGTGTTCGGCGGCGTGCTGATCGAGGAGTGCGCCGAGCTGCTGCGGCGGTTCTTTGCGGACCGGCGTTAGTACCAGGGCGCCGATCAGCGGGCGGCGGTGCCCGCGGCCGCGGTGCCGGGGGCGCCGGCGCTGCGCGCGGGTCCCGCTTCGCCCGGCTGCCACTCGAGGAGCGTGAGAAAGCGCTGGATGCGGTCCACGAACTGCACCGGCTCCCAGCCGCGTGCGTAGCCGCGCTTGGCGCGCGCATACCAGCGGCCCTGTGCGAGCAGCGGCAGCTGCTCGCGCACCTCGGCCCAGGAGTCGGGATCCTTGCCGAGCGCCTGGGTGATGATGCGCGCGTCCTCGAGGTGTCCGAAGCCGACGTTGTAGGCGGCGATCGTGAGCCAGGTGCGGTCGGGCTCGGGGACGCGGTCGGGGATCATCTGCCGCACCTGCGCGAGATAGCGCGCGCCGGCGAAGATGCTCTGCTGCGGGTCATCGCGGTCCTTGATTCCCATCGCCTGGGCGGTGTCGGCGGTGAGCATCATGAGACCCTCCGCGCCCTCGTCCGAGGCGGCGTGCGGATCCCACTTGGACTCCTGGTAGCCGATCGCGGCCAGCAGCCGCCAGTCGATGCCGACCTGCGCGGCCGCCTGCTCGAACCAGCCGCGGTAGTGCGGCAGGCGGTCGGCCACGTGCGTCTGGAACTCGCGCGACTCCTCGTATTCGAAGCGGCGTGAATCGCCCGAGGCCTGCTGCACCAGCTGCGTGAGCTCGCCCGACTGGGCGAGCGCTCCGAAGAACTGGTCGACCACCTCGAGCAGCGCCGTGGCGCCCTTGCGCACGATCCACTGCACCGGGCGCGTGTCCGGCAGCGCGAATCCCACCAGCACGTTCGGATAGAGGTGGCGTGCGTAGGAGAACTCGCGCGCATCGGTGATCGCGTAGTCGGCGCTGCCCGAATCGACGTCCTCGATGGGATCGGCCGAGCTCGGTGCGGTCTGTACCCACGCGAGCGTCGGCGCCACGGTCCGGCGCAGCCGCTCGAGGATGAGCTCCTGGGGGCTCCCGGCGCGCACCGCGAGCCGCGCCGACTCGAGCTGCAGCGTATCGCGCGGGCGCGCGCCGCTCCTCTGATAGACGACCAGCTGCGGAATGTTGGCGTAGGGCACCGCGGCATCGCCGACGCGCTGCCAGTCCGCGGAGTCGGTGAGCGAGGCCGCGGCCAGGTCCGCGCGGCCCGCGCCGAGCTCGTCCTGCATGGCGCGCTCGTTGACCACCGGATACATGGTGAGCTTCACGCCGAGTTGACTGGCGAAGCGGCTCGCGAGCCGGTACTCGAGGCCTTCGGTACCGTGCGCGCCGAAGTAGTAACAGGTAGGCAGGTTGAGCGTGACGACGCGCAGCTCGCCGCGTGCGCGCACCGCATCGAGGGCGGACGGCTCGTGGCGCATGCAGCCCGCGAGCAGCAGCAGCGCGGCGGCGGCGAGAGTCAATGCCCGCACGAAGGATGCCCTCCCGGCGAACGGCTTTCCGCTAGAATACCAGCCCCGCGGAGGAGTCCTGAGCGCGGGGCCGGAGAGGTACCGAAGCGGTCATAACGGCGCCGACTCGAAATCGGATGGTCGGGTAAAACCGGCACGTGGGTTCGAATCCCACCCTCTCCGCCAGACCCTCGGTGAGATCCGCGCCGTCAGGAATCGGTCTTCTTCATCGCCTCGCGGTATGCGGAGCTGAATGCCTCGACGAACGTGTGTGGCAGGTGATCGGCCGGCATCTCGATGAGATTGCGGTAGAAGCTGACGAACAGCTCCCAGTACTGAGCCTTGTCGGCCGAGCGCGCCTTGCCGCGGCGGGCGGCGCGCTCGAAACGCGCCTCGAGCTCGGCGGGGTCGAGGCGATCGAGGAACTCGACGAATGCGGCACGCGTGGCCTGCGCGGTGGCGTTCTCGTGCATCTTGGCCTCGGCGACCGTCTCGCGCAGCCATTGCACCGAGTCGAGGCGGCGATTCTCGTGCTGAACCAGCAGGCCGATCAGCAGGTCTTCCACCATCGAGTCGGCGAGCGAGGGACGCGGATCGTCCTGCTCGCGGGCGGGCGTCTCGATGCGGTAGCGGTTGCGGGTGTTGGTGCGCGTGCGCTCGAGGTCCTTGAGGCCCACCAGCACCTCGCGGAACAGCCGCCCGGCGAGGTGCAGCAGGCGGGTCTGGGCGTCCGCCGGCAGCCGCTCGGCGTCGATCCCGGCGCCGCGGCAGAAGGCGTCGAGCCCCGAGTGCACGTCCGCCAGCGCCAGCGCGCCGTTGCCGTTGCGCGGCTCGCGCCCCACCGCCTCGGCGAGCCGCGCCATGCGCTCGCCGTGCGCCGCTGCCTCGGCATCCGCGGGCGAAGCGGCCGGCGCGGCCGGCGCCGGCGAGGCGTCGCTCAGCTCGACTTCTGCGGCGAGCGCGCGTACCGGGGCCGATTCCACCGCCTGCCCGTAGGCATTGACCGGCAGCACGGGGTCGCGCTGCGGCTCCGGGATCAGCAGCTCATCGAGGTTGAGCGCGGCGCCGATGTCGTACTCGGTCGCGCGCCCGAGCGGGCGCAGCGCGTGGATGCTGGTCGGCACCGCGGCCGCCGCCGGATCCTCCGCGCCCTCCGCCGCCGCGCGCTGCGCCTCGAGCGCCGCGACGATGTGGTATTCGCCGATACGCAGTACGTCGCCGTTGACCAGCCGGTAGCCGCTCGAGCCGCGCTTGGCGAGCGGCTCCATGTCGTCGTTGACGTAGACGCCGTTGGTGCTGACGTCCTGCAGGTAGTAGTGGCCCTCGCGGAACTGCACGCGGGCGTGATGCGCGGACACGTAGCGCAGGGGGTCGGGCAGCACCCAGTCGTTGTCCGCGGAGCGGCCGATGGTGCCGCCTTCCACCGAGAAAACGGCGCTGCCGCGGTCGGCAAGCGACCGGCGCTGGTCACTGACGACACGCAGCCGAAGCGTCATGGTTCCCCGACTCAAGAGAGTTCGTCCGCCGTAATAGCTGCCGGGTGCGGCCAAGGCGCAGCAGCGTCCCCGGCGCCCCCGGACATATAATGCCAGCGTCAAAGCTACCCGAGCACGCAGCACCGGCCATGGCCGCCAGTCACATTTTCCGCATTATGTTCGTGAATCAGGGCAAGGTTTACGAGGTGTACGCGCGCAAGGTGAGCCACGGGGAGCTGTTCGGCTTCATCGAGGTCGAGGAGCTGGTGTTCGGCGAGCGCTCCTCGGTGGTGCTCGACCCGTCGGAGGAGCGCGTCAAGGGCGAGTTCTCGGGAGTCAAGCGCACCTTTCTGCCGCTGCACTCGATCCTGCGCATCGACGAGGTGAAGAAGCAGGGGACCGCCAAGATCACGGCGCTCGAGGCGGGCGCCAACGTGACGCAGTTTCCCGTGCCGGTGTACTCCGCCCCGGGCGGAGAGAAGAAGTGAGGCGCGGGTAGCGCATGCTGGAGATTCCGGGCGCACCGGCACTGTCCGCGTTTCGAATCGCCAAGCTTCTCGAGCGCCTCGCCGCCATCGAACCCGCGGTGCGGGGACTCGCGGCGCGCTTCGTGCACTTCGCCGATCTCGAGCGGCCGCTCGATGATGCCGGGAGCGGCGTGCTGCGCAGGCTCCTCACCTACGGTCCGACCCAGCCGGTGGCCGAGGCAGCCGAGGCCGAGGGGGCCGGCACGGGCGAGCGCGTGCTGATCGTGCCGCGCGCGGGCACGATCTCGCCGTGGTCGAGCAAGGCGACCGACATCGTCAGGGTGTGCGGGCTCACGAGCGTGCGGCGCGTGGAGCGGGGCATCGAATACACGTTGCGCGCGGCACGCCCCCTGGGCGCGGCGCGGCTCACGCAGCTCGCGCCGGCGCTCTTCGATCGCATGACCGAGATGGCGCTGCTCGACTCGGGCGAGGCTGCGCGGCTCTTCGGGCACGCCGCGCCGAAGCCGCTGGCGCTCGTGCCGCTCGCACGCGGACGCGTGGCGCTCGAGGAGGCCAACGAGCGGCTCGGGCTCGCGCTCTCGGCCGATGAGATCGACTACCTGCTCGCGAGCTTCACGCAGCTGAAGCGCGATCCGACCGACGTCGAGCTGATGATGTTCGCGCAGGCGAACTCCGAGCACTGCCGCCACAAGATCTTCAACGCCTCCTGGACCATCGACGGCAAGCCGCGCGGCGAGTCGCTGTTCGCTATGATCCGCCATACGCACGCCGTGCACCCCGCAGGCGTGCTGTCCGCCTACCGCGACAACGCCGCGGTGATCGAGGGCGGCATCGGCACCCGCTACTTCCCGGATCCGGACTCCGGCATCTACCGCTCGAGCCGCGAGCCGATCGACATCCTGATCAAGGTCGAGACCCATAATCATCCGACGGCCATCTCGCCCTTCCCCGGGGCCGCGACCGGGTCGGGCGGCGAGATCCGCGACGAGGGCGCGACCGGGCGCGGCGCCAAGCCTAAGGCCGGACTCACCGGATTCTCGGTGTCGAACCTGCGCATCCCGGGCTACGAGCGCCCGTGGGAGCGCCCCTTCGAGGCGCCGGCGCGCGTGGCGTCCGCGCTCGAGATCATGACCGAGGGCCCGATCGGGGCTGCCTCGTTCAACAACGAGTTCGGCCGCCCGGCGGTGTGCGGCTACTTCCGCACGCTCGAGCTCGAGGTTGCGGGGGACCGGCCGGGACGCGCGCGCGGCTACCACAAGCCCATCATGGTCGCGGGAGGCCTGGGCAACATCCGCCGCGCGCACGTCGAGAAGGCCGACGTGCCGGTCGGCGCGCAGCTGGTGGTGCTCGGCGGGCCCGCGATGCTGATCGGCCTGGGGGGCGGCGCCGCCTCCTCGGTCGGCAGCGGCACCTCCAGCGCCGACCTCGACTTCGCCTCGGTGCAGCGCGGCAACCCGGAGATCCAGCGCCGCGCGCAGGAGGTGATCGATCGCTGCTGGTCGCTCGGCGAGCGCAACCCGATCCTGCTCATTCACGACGTGGGCGCGGGCGGCCTTTCCAACGCCGTGCCCGAGTCGGTGGCACACGGCGGGCGCGGCGCGCGCATCGACCTGCGGGCGATCCCGAGCGCCGAGCCCGGCATGTCGCCGCTCGAGCTGTGGTGCAACGAGGCGCAGGAGCGCTACGTGCTGATCGTCGCGCAGGAAGCGCTCGAGCGCTTCGGCGCGCTCGCCGCGCGCGAGCGCTGTCCGTTCGCGGTGATCGGAACGATCGACGGCAGCGGCCGGCTCACGGTGTCGGATCCGCTGTTTCGCGTGCTGGCCGTCGACCTGCCGCTCGACCTGCTGCTCGGCAAGCCGCCGCGCCTCACGCGCGATGTGACGAGCCTCAGCCGGCCGCAGGCACGCTTCGACGCCAGCCGCGTCGGGCTCGCCGAGGCGCTGTACCGCGTGCTGCGGCTGCCGGCGGTAGCGGACAAGACCTTTCTCATCACCATCGGCGACCGGACCGTGGGCGGGCTCGTGAGCCGCGACCAGCTGGTGGGGCCGTGGCAGGTGCCGGTGAGCGATGTCGGCGTCACCAGCGCCGACTTCGAGGGCGTGGCGGGCGAGGCCCTCGCGATGGGCGAACGCACGCCGGTCGCGCTGCTCGATGGGCCCGCCTCCGGCAGGCTCGCGGTGACCGAAGCCATCACCAACATTCTGGCGGCGGATGTCGATTCGCTCGCCGAGGTCCGCCTGTCGGCCAATTGGATGGCGGC
>DASQIP010000126.1:0-8064 GCA_035631515.1 Steroidobacteraceae bacterium | reverse complement strand
AACCACGCAGGCGTTTGAGCATGAAGCGACCGGAAAGTGGGGGAAGACCCCGAAAGTGGCCGGTAATCTAGCAACCGACAGGACATTCAGCAAGGCAACATGTATGATTTTCCGCTCATTTTTCGCACTCCGCAGCGAGCCCCCAGCCTTAACTCCCATGGCCCTGACCCGCGCGCAGATCGAGAGCATCGCAGCCCTGGCGCGCCTGGAGCTGAGCGCGGCCGAGCTGCCCGTCTACCAGGGCAGCCTGTCGCGCATTCTCGAGTTCGTCGGCGCCCTCGAGCGCGCCGATACCGCGAGTGTCGCTCCCATGGCACACCCGCTGCCGGGACTGTCGCAGCGGCTGCGGCCCGACGCCGTGACCGAGCAGGACCGCCACGCCGAGTACCAGCGCAACGCCCCCCTCACCGCGGCGGGGCTGTACCTCGTGCCCAAGGTGATCGAGTGAGCCGCCGATGAGTGAACTGCATCACATCGGTCTCGCCGGCGCCGCCGCCGGCCTGCGCGCGCGGCGCTTCTCCAGCGTCGAGCTCACCGAAGCGTTCCTGAACCGCATCGAGCGCAGCCAGGAAGCGCTCAACGCCTTCATCTCGGTGACGCGGGCGCAGGCGCTCGCCGACGCCGCGACGGCCGACCGGGCGCTCGCCGCCGGAACGGGCGGGGCCCTCGCCGGCGTGCCGATCGCACACAAGGATCTGTTCTGCACCCAGGGTGTGCGCACCACCTGTGGCTCGCGCATGCTCGATAACTTCGTGTCGCCATATGACGCCACCGTGGTCGCGAAGCTGAAACGCGCCGGCGCCGTCATGCTCGGCAAGACCAACATGGACGAGTTCGCCATGGGCTCGTCCAACGAGACGAGCTACTTTGGTCCGGTGCGCAATCCGTGGGACCCGCGCCTGGTGCCCGGTGGCTCCTCGGGCGGCTCGGCGGCCGCGGTGGCCGCCCGGCTGGTGCCGGGCGCGACCGCTACCGACACCGGCGGCTCGATCCGCCAGCCCGCGGCGCTGTGCGGCATCACCGGGCTCAAGCCCACCTACGGGCGCGTGTCGCGCTACGGCATGGTGGCCTTCGCCTCGAGCCTCGATCAGGGCGGGGTGCTGACCGTGAGCGCGGCCGATGCGGCGCTCATGCTGCGCGAGATGGCCGGCTTCGACCCCAACGATTCCACCAGCGTCGAGCGCGAGGTTCCCGACTATGTCGCGCTGCTCGGCGAGCCGATCGCGGGCCTCAGGGTGGGGCTGCTCAAGGAGTTCTTCGACAAGGGCCTGGATGCGGAGAACGGCCAGCGGGTGCGCGAGGCGCTCAAGGTCTTCGAGAGCCTCGGCGCGCGGCTCACCGAGGTGAGCCTGCCCAACCTGCCGCTCTCGGTGCCGGTGTACTACGTGGTGGCCCCGGCGGAGTGCTCCTCGAACCTGGCGCGCTTCGACGGCGTGCGCTACGGCCACCGCTGCGAGCAGCCGCGCGATCTGATGGATCTCTACCGCCGTTCGCGTGGCGAGGGCTTCGGCGCTGAGGTGAAGCGCCGCATCATGACCGGCACCTACGTGCTGTCCGCCGGGTATTACGATGCCTACTACCTCAAGGCGCAGCGCGTGCGACAGCTGATCAGCGCCGATTTCACCCGTGCCTTCGCCAGCGTCGACGTGCTCATCGGTCCGACTACGCCGACGCCGGCCTTTGCGATCGGCGCCAAGACCTCCGATCCCATCACCATGTATCTCAACGACATCTACACGATCGGAGCGAACCTCGCGGGGCTGCCCGCAGTGTCGGTTCCCTGCGGCTTCGTGGGCGCTCTCCCGGTGGGGCTGCAGATCGTCGGACCGCATTTTTCCGAGGCGCGGCTGCTCAGCGCGAGCCACGCCTACCAGAGCGCCACCGACTGGCACACGCACGTGCCCGCAGGCTACGCATGAGCGGCTGGGAAACCGTCATCGGACTGGAGATCCACGCGCAGCTCGCGACGCGCTCGAAGATCTTCTCGGGTTCCGCCACCGCCTATGGCGCCCCTGCCAACGCGCAGGCGAATCTCGTCGACTTGGGCTACCCGGGCGTGCTGCCGGTGCTGAACGGGGAGGCGGTGCGCATGGCGGTGAAGCTCGGGCTCGCGCTCCACGCACGCATCGCCCCGACCTCGGTGTTCGCCCGCAAGAATTACTTCTATCCGGATCTGCCGAAGGGCTATCAGATCAGCCAGTACGAGCTGCCGATCGTGGCCGACGGCGCGCTCGACATCGTGCTCGACGACGGCCAGGTGAAGCACGTGCGTATCACGCGTGCGCACCTCGAAGAGGACGCCGGCAAGTCGCTGCACGAGGGACTGCCGGGGATGACGGGCGTCGATCTCAACCGCGCGGGGACGCCGCTGGTCGAGATCGTCTCGGAGCCCGACCTGCGCTCGGCGAAGGAGGCCGTCGCCTACATGAAGAAAGTGCACACGCTGGTGCGCTACCTGGAGATCTGCGACGGCAACATGCAGGAGGGCTCGTTCCGCTGCGACGCCAACGTCTCGGTGCGCAAGGCGGGAGCGACGAAGCTCGGCACGCGCGCCGAGATCAAGAATCTCAACTCCTTCCGCTTCGTCGAGCGCGCCATCAACTACGAGGTGGCGCGCCAGATCGAGCTGCTCGAGGGCGGCGGCCAGGTCGTGCAGGAGACGCGCCTCTACGATCCCGACCAGGGCGAGACGCGCTCCCTGCGCTCCAAGGAGGAAGCCAACGACTACCGCTACTTTCCCGACCCGGACCTGCTGCCGGTGGTGCTCGATGCGGCGTTCATCGAGTCGGTACGCGCGACGCTCCCCGAGCTCCCCGACCAGAAAGCCGCGCGCTTCGCCTCGCAGTACGGCCTGACGGCCTACGACGCCGGGGTTCTGACCGCGAGCCGCGAGCTCGCCGACTACTACGAGTCCGTGGTGCGCGCGGCACCCGCCGATGCGAAGCTGGCCGCCAACTGGGTCATGGGCGAGCTCGCCGCCGCATTGAATAAGGAGAACCTCGAGGTCGCCGCCAGCCGCATGACGGCCGCTCGCCTCGCGGGGCTGCTCAGGCGCATCTCCGACCAGACCATTTCCGGCAAGCTCGCCAAGGAGGTGTTCGAGGCCATGTGGTCGGGCGGCGCGGAAGCCGACGCCGTGATCGCGGAGCGGGGCTTGAGGCAGATCACCGACAGCGCGGCGATCGAACGGGCGATCGACGAGGTGATGCAGAAGAATCCCGGGCAGCTCGCCGACTACCGCGCCGGCAAGGACAAGCTCTTCGGCTTCTTCGTCGGCCAGGTCATGAAAGCAACCGGCGGCAAGGCCAATCCGGCGCAGCTCAACGAGCTGCTGCGCAGGAAGCTCGGCGGCTGAGGTTATCGGCCCCCGGCTGCCGCGGTCTCGTCTGCGGCCGGGGCCGGGTTGAGTTGGGTTCCGGCCTGCCCCATTGTGCGGGCATGGACCACCGGGAGAGCGCCACCCGCGATCTGGTGCGGCGTTTCATCTTCGAAAGACAGGCCGTGCGCGGGCACTGGGTGCACCTCGGCGCCGCCTGGCGCGAGCTGCGGCTGCACGCCCGTTACCCGGAGCCGGTCGAGCGGCTGCTGGGCGAGGCGGTCGCCGCCGCCGTGCTGCTGGCTGCGAGCCTCAAGTTCCGCGGCACTCTCACCTTCCAGCTCCAGGGGAGCGGCGCCGTGCGGCTGCTGGTCGCGCAGTGCACGCACGACTTCAGGCTGCGGGCGCTGGCGCGCTTCGATGAGCGTGCGGTCGGCGCCCTGCCGGCCGGCGCGCCGCGCGGCGCGGTGTTTCGGGAGCTGGTCGGCGGCGGCGGCCGCCTCACCGTCACCATCGAAGCCGACGAGAAGGGTGCGCGCTATCAGGGCGTCGTGCCGCTCGAGGGACGCTCGCTCGCCGAGTCGCTCGAGGCTTACTTCGCCACCTCCGAGCAGCTGCCGACGCGCGTGCTGCTGGCGGCGGACGCCGCCGGCGGCGCCGGCCTGCTAGTGCAGAAGCTCCCCGGCGCCGGCGGTGCCGGCGAGGAGGAGTCGAACGCCGCGTGGCGGGAGGCGCAGCGCGGTATCGGACGGTTGCACGAGGACGAGCTGCTCGAGCACCCGGTGGAGGAGGTTCTGGCGCGCGGCTTCCCCGAACAGGATCTGCGGCTCTTTCGCGGCTCAACCGTGCAGTTCGAGTGCCGGTGCGGCGAAGGGCGGGTAGCGGGCCTGCTGCGCGCCCTGGGAGAAGACGAGGTGAGAGACGTACTGCGCGAGCAGGGGTCGGTGACCGTGACGTGCGAGTTCTGCCGGCGCCCTTATCGGTTCGAGAAGCCCGATGTGGACGCCCTCTTCGCCGGGAGCGAAGGCAAGAGCGGACCACATGGGATTCATTAGCTCTCATTTCTGATCAAACTGTTCCATTCTCGCGACACCATGGGGTACGCCTGATGATTAAAGACATGTACAATTATTGAATGAATCCGACAAGCCCCACTCAGATGCTCGCGTGGCTCAGGGCGGCCGGCGAGCCGAGCCGGTTGCGGCTCCTGGCTCTGTGCGCGGACCGGGGATTCACCGTCTCGGACCTCGCCCACGCTCTCAGGCAGAGCGAGCCGCGCGTGTCGCGGCACCTGAAGATCCTGTGCGGGGCGGGATTGCTGGCGCGCACCCGGGAGGGCCAGTTCGTGAGCTACGCAATGGCGGACGATGCGCGCGCGATCGGCTTCGTGCGGGGACTGCTGCTGCAGCTCGACCGGCGCGATGCGCTGCTGCTGCGCGACCGCGCCGAGGCACGCGCCGCCGCCTCACCGGAGGGCGGGGGCGTAGCGGCGGACTCCTCGCGCCTCGAGCGCGCGCTGCGGGCGTTCGTCGAGGAGAGCGGCGCGGGCGCCGCCGGCGGCAGGGTGCTCGTCGTGGGGGCTGCGCACCCCGAGCTGCTCGCGAGCGTCGCGGCCGGCGCGCGCAGCTGCACCGTCGTCGCCCCCTCGCGCCGCGGGGCCCAGGCGATGCGCGCATTCGCCGAGCGCCGCGGCTTCCCCTGCCGCGTGCTCACGGCGCGCGGCTCAGGTGAGCTCGCCGACGAGGATCTGGCGCGCGCCGGGGGACCGTTCGATGCCGTACTGGTGAGTCACCAGGCGGGTGTCGAGCAACCGCTCGAGCGCCTGCTCGCTCAGGTCCGGACCGCCGCCGCTTCGGCCGCACGGCTGTGGATCTTCCAGCGCTACGAGTCGCTCCAGGGTGCCCGCGAGCGCATCGTCGAGCATCCGCTGGCCCGCCTGCGGCGCCTGCTCGACGAGGCGGGCCTGGTGTGCGAGCGCTTGAGTCCGCTCGAGGCCGACGGCGAGCACCTGCTCGCGGCAGCCGCGCGTCCCGCAAGCGGTGCCGTGCAGCGTGCCGGGAGCGGCCGATGAGCGCCCCCGCGGCGCACGGCGCGCCATGCCCCATCCGCGTCTCCTTCGAGTTCTTTCCGCCCGCCGATGAGGCGATGGCGGCGACCTTGTGGCGATCCATCGAGCGCCTGGCGCCCCTCGCCCCGGCCTTCGTGTCCGTGACCTATGGCGCCGACGGCTCGACGCGCGAGCGCACGCACGACGTCGTCAGCCGCATCCAGCGCGAGACGCCGCTCACCGGCGCGCCGCACCTCACCTGCATCGGCGCCGCGCGCGGCGATATCCTCGATATTGCCCGCGGCTACTGGGACGAGGGCATCCGCCACCTGGTCGCGCTGCGTGGCGACCCGCCCGGCCGCGAGGGGCACTACCGGCCACACCCCGGCGGCTTTGCCTACGCCGCGGATCTGGTCGCGGGCCTGACACGCGTCGCGCCGTTCGACATCTCGGTCGCGGCCTACCCCGAGGTGCACCCCGAGGCTCATTCCCGGGAAGCGGACCTCGAGAACCTGAAGCGCAAGATCGAGGCGGGCGCGAGCCGCGCCATCAGCCAGTTCTTCTTCGACACCGACGTCTTCCTGCGCTTTCGCGACCGCTGCGCCGCCGCCGGCATCGCCGCTCCCATCGTGCCCGGGATCCTGCCCATCACGCGCTTTCCGCAGGTGCTGCGTTTCGCCGCGCGCTGCGGCGCGAGCGTCCCCTCCTGGCTGCACGAGCGCTTCGACGGCCTCGAGGCCGATGACGAGACCCGGCGGCTGCTCGCCGCCAGCGTCGCCATCGAGCAGGTCGAGGCGCTGAAACGGCACGGGGTGCGCGAATTCCACTTCTATACGCTCAACCGCGCCGAGCTCACCTACGCCATCTGCCACGCGCTGGGACTGCGGCCGGCGCCGCGCCTCGGCGCGCCCGCGGCGCGCACCGGAGTGCCGGCATGAGCGGCTGCGCGCACGGCGCGCACCGCGAGGAGTCCGCGCCCGGCGCCACGCCGGCGCATGGCGACCGCGAGCGGCAGCAGGACGCGGCCGCCGCGCAACCGGCACTCGCCGCACCCTTCGCCATCGAGCCGTGCGACGAGACCGAGCGGCGTACGCGCATCGAGCGCCTGAAGAGCCTGCCGGCCGAGCGCATCGTGCTGCTCGATGGCGCCATGGGCACCATGATCCAGCAGCACCGGCTCGATGAGCGCGGGTTCCGCGGCGAGCGCCTGGCGCGTCACGGCCACGACCTGCGCGGCAACAACGACATCCTCACGCTGACGCGCCCCGACATCGTCACCGGCATCCACAACGCCTATCTGGCGGCCGGCGCCGACATCATCGAGACCAACACCTTCAATTCGAACGCCATCTCGCAGGCCGACTACGGCACGGCGGCGCTGGTAGCGGAGCTCAACTACGGCGCCGCGCGGCTGGCGCGTGCCGCCGCCGACCAGTTCGCACGGCAGTCCGGCGCGCCGCGTTTCGTCGCCGGGGCGCTCGGGCCCACGACCCGCATGACCTCGCTCTCGCCCGACGTCAACGACCCGGGGCACCGCAGCGTGAGCTTCGATGAGCTCGCCGCCGCCTATCTCGAGGCGGCGCGGGCGCTCGTCATGGGCGGGGTCGATCTGCTCCTCATCGAGACGGTGATCGACACGCTGAACGCCAAGGCGGCGATCTACGCAGCTCTCAGCCTGTTCGACGAGACCGGGATCAGCGTGCCGCTCGCGGTATCCGGCACGATCACCGATGCCTCGGGCCGCATCCTCTCGGGGCAGACGCCGGAGGCGTTCTGGAACTCGATCCGGCACGCGCAGCCGCTGTTCGTCGGGCTCAACTGCGCGCTCGGCGGCGCGGCGCTGCGGCCCTACGTGGAGGATCTGGCGCGGGTTGCCGACACTTTCGTATGTGCCTATCCCAACGCCGGGCTCCCCAACGCCTTCGGCGAGTACGACGAGGCGCCGCGTGAGACCGCGGAGATCCTGCGCGAGTACGCCGAACTCGAGCTGGTGAACATCGTGGGCGGCTGCTGCGGCACTACGCCCGAGCACATCCGCCTGGTGGGCGAGGCCGTCGCCGGGCGCGCGCCGCGGCGCGTCGCCGCGCAACCGGTCAAGTGCCGCCTGTCGGGCCTCGAGCCGCTCAACATCGACGACGAGAGTCTGTTCGTCAACGTCGGCGAGCGCACCAACGTCACGGGATCGGCGAAGTTCCGCAAGCTCATCGAGGCGAACGACTACGCGGCGGCGCTCGAGGTGGCGCGCCAGCAGGTCACGAGCGGCGCGCAGGCCATCGACGTCAACATGGACGAGGGCATGCTCGACTCGGAAGCGGCGATGACACGCTTCCTGCACCTGGTGGCCTCCGAGCCCGACATCGCCCGCGTGCCGGTCATGATCGACTCGTCCAAGTGGTCGGTGATCGAGGCGGGGCTCAAATGCGTGCAGGGCAAGTCGATCGTCAACTCGATCAGCCTCAAGGAAGGCGAGGAGATCTTCGTCAAACACGCCCGCGCGGTGCGCCGCTACGGCGCCGCGGCGGTCATCATGGCCTTCGACGAGCAGGGCCAGGCCGACTCTTTCGAGCGCCGGGTGGAGATCTGCGCGCGCGCCTACCGCATCCTCACCGGGCAGGTCGGCTTCCCGGCCGAGGACATCATCTTCGATCCGAACATCTTCGCGATCGCGACCGGCATCGAGGAGCACAACGCCTACGGCGTG
>DASQIP010000125.1:0-41330 GCA_035631515.1 Steroidobacteraceae bacterium | reverse complement strand
CATGGTGCCGACCTGAGGCAGGCCGCGCACGTCCACCGAGGTGCCGACGCCCGCGTCGCGGTTGATCTGCACGCCGGTGATGCGCTGCAAAGCGTCCGTGATGGTCGTGTCGGGCAACTGGCCGATGTTCTCCGCCGAGATGCTGTCCTGGATGCTCGGAGCCTTGAGCTTCACTTCGATCGCGCGTTCCTGCGACTGACGCACACCGATGATGGTGATGGTCTCCAGCTGGGACTTCTCCGGAGGTCCCTGGTCCGTCGCGCCGCTGTCGGTCCCGGGCTTGGGTTTCCTGCCAGCGGGTGATGGTGTCGTGGGAACGTCCTGGGGCGCCGGGCCCTGAGCCCCGGCGTTGTCCGGCGGGGCAGCCGCGGGCTCCGATGCTATGACCGAGGTCGCTGCGGCCGCGAGCAACGCCAGGGATACGGCAATTGACACCGGATGCTTGCGATGTACGTTTGACACGGGCTTGACCCTCTTCATAGTTATTGCCCCCTGATTCAATCGGGCGCGGGCCGCCGCCCGCGCACGCTCAGCAGTTCGGAGATACCCACGGTCTGATTGCGAATCAGCGGCCGCGCCCAGAAGGCGACGCTCAGGATGTAGCCGAGGGTCACAAATACGGTGAGCATCGCGAGCCGCAGCCCGAATCGGTCGCCGATCATCCCGACGAACAGCGGCACGATTGCGCCACCCAGGATTCCGGTGCACAGGATTCCGGAGAACGCGCCGTGATAGCGGCTCACGGAATTGAGCGCCAGCGAGAAGACGATCGACCACATGACGGACAGGAAAAAGCCCGCCGCGGGAAATGCCCTGAGCGAGACGTCTGCCGGACCGAAGAGCGCCAGCGCGACGCAGCCCATCGCCAATACCGCCGCTCCCCCGAGCACCACTCTGGAGTCCAGGAGCCGCAGCAGCACGAGGCCCAGCAGACAGCCGAGCGACATCAGGCCCCAGAAGAGGCTCACGGCCCGGGCGCCCTCCACGGTCGGCGAGTAATGGTGGTAGGTCGCGAGGAACTGCGACATCCAGTCGGCCAGACTCTGCTCGGTGCCGACATAGGCGATGATGCCGAGGAAAAAGAGCTGCACCGGCCGCTCGCCGGCGAGGCTGCGATACATGGCGAGCGTCCCGGGACGCTCGCTCTCGACCAGAGTCATCTGCGGGATGGCGAGCCGCGAGGTGATGAGCAGCAGCAACACATACACCGCCACGAATGCCCAGTAGAGCTCCACCCAGACGATCGGCCGCGCAAGCCGCGGCGGCTGCTGCATCACCGCGGCGAACACCAGCGGGCTCACGAAAGACGCCGCCCCGAAGACCAGTTGCGCCATCACCGAGAAGAACGCGAAGTGCGGCTCGCCGCCGGTGGTGCGCATCAGGGGATTGATGACCACCTGCAGCATCGCCATACCCACGCCGATGACGAACAGCCCGCCGATGACTACCCGGTAGGTGGGCGAGAGGCTGATCGCGAGGCAGCCGCTGAGGTTCAGGGCGAACGCCAGCAGCAGCGTGGTACGCGGCCCGCGCGCCTCGACCAGCGCCCCCGCCGGAATCGAGATCAGCCCGTAGGCGAGAAAAAAGGAGAACGGCAGGAAGCCCGCCAGGGCGAGGCTGAGGTGAAAATCGCTGATGACCACCGGCATGAGCGGTCCGATGAGGTTCGTCACGAAGGAGATGACGAACCATACGGCCATGATGTAGGCCATGAGCAGAACGTTGCCGTTCATGCGTGTCTCGCCGCGGGCAGCGTGGCGCGTGCACGCAGACCGGCAAGCTCGCCGGCTCCGATCGCGTGCCTTGGAAAGCGCGAGATGATCGCGGTGGCGGCGCGGCAGCCGGCGGCTACCGAGTCCGCGAGGTTGGCACCGTCCATACGCGCCAGCAGATACCCGGCGTTGAAGGAGTCACCCGCACCGATGGTGTCGAAGATGGCCGTCTCGGGTGCCGGGCTTTCGCGGCGTTCGCGGCTGTCGATGCCGATCGCCCCGCGCGGGCCGGTCTTGACGATCAGCGCGGCACCGCTCCTGAGCATCGATTTCACCTGCTCGATGGCCGTCGCGAGCTCCGCGTTGTCTGCGAGGCTGCAGACTTCGAGGTCGTTGAGGAGTACGTGGTCGCAGTACCCGATCCACTCGCAGACTTCGGCCCGCAGCGCCGCGTTCCAGCCCTGCGGCGGCCAATTGGTATCGAGGGCAATGCGGTAGCCGAGCGTGGTCAGCTCGCGCAGCAGCTGCGGGTAGGCCGCCTGGAGTGCCGGCGTCAGAAACGCGCCTGAGAGCAGCACGATCGAGCCCGGGCCATGCGCCGGCTTGAGCTGCCTGCGCAGCAGCTCGTACGACAGCCGCTCGAGATGACCGCGCGTCGTGAAGAAGGTCCGCTCGCCCGAGCTGTGAATGAGGCCGACGGTGAGCGTCGTCGGCGCATCGCAGACGCTGAGCGACATGCCGAGGGCGTGAAACTCGCGGCTCAGCCAGTCGCCGGTCTCATCGTTGCCGACACATGAAAGGAGCTCGGGGGTTCCGCCCAGGTAGCGGATCGCGAGCGCTGCGTTCCCGGCCGAGCCGCCCACACGCATCTCGCTGTGCTCGACGACGGTCTCGGTGCCCATGCGGGGCCACCCGGAGATCGGACCCATGATGAGATCCGCGCTCACGTCGCCGACGATGGTCAGCCGCTCCCCTACCCCCATCGCCCGAATATAGGCAGGCGCCCAGGGGGTGTCAATAAATACATCTACTGGATGTGGGTATTATCGAGACTTCACAGCCGCCCTGCCCGGGCGCCGCCCCGCTGGCCCAGGAGCCCCGCCACGTCGGCCTCGGCGCGGCGCTCCTGCTGCAGCACCTCGAAGCGCGGCGACAACAGGTCGTAGATCGGCAGCACTGCGGCTCCCAGGATCGAGCTGTCTTCCTGACGCTCCGAAAGGAGGATCCGCGTCGTCGGCGCGGCGACGCCGCCGCGCACCGAGTGATGCAGCGGCTGCGCCTGCGCGACCAGCCGCTCGACCAGGAGCTTGGGCGCCGAGCCGCCAATCACGATGGTGAGCGGATCCAGAATGTTCTCGATCACGCACACCGCATCGCGCAAGCGGTCTGCCGCCTGGGCGCACCAGGCCTCGAGCCTCGGATCGTTGTGGCGCTCGAGAGCCGCGACGATCTGCGCGTCGCGGTCGGGCGCCGCGCTCACGCCGAGCGCCTCGGCGAGCGACTGCAGCGACAGATAGCGCTCGAGGCAGCCGGCGTTGCCGCAATAGCAGGGCTTGCCGCCCGGCACGGCGGGGATGTGTCCGATCTCCGTCGCGTTGCCGTTTGCACCGCGATAGGCCGCGCGATTTACGACCAGAGTGCCTCCGAGTCCGAGGCCGAAATGCATGTAAAAGAAGCTGTCGAGCGAACGCGCGACGCCGAACACCGTCTCGCCGAGCGCGGCGGCGGCGCTGTCGACGCTATAGAACACCTGCAGCCGCGCTGCATCGCGCAGCTCATCGAGCACCGAGACGTCGCTCCAGCCCTCGAGCACCGTGGGACCGACGAAGCTGATCTCCGTCTTGACGAGGGGCCCGGGCAAGGCCACGCCCACGCCCCACAGCCGGCCCGACTTTCCCGCCCGCCGCTTGAGCGCGCCGATCAGCTCCGTCATGGCAACGAGCGCACGCCCCTGATCGTGCGTGTCGAGGTCCACCTCGCGCCGCTCGAGAATCTCGCCGACGAGATTCACCAGCCCCGCATTGACGCGTCCCGGCTCGAGGCTGATGCCGATGGAGTGTCCGCCGTTGGGATTGAGCTCGAAGGCGATCGGCGGCTGGCCGCGCACCCTGACGCCCTTCAGTCTCCTCGCGACGATGAGGCCGGTCGCCTCGAGATCGTTGGTGATGTTGGCCACGGTCTGCGGACTCAGGGAGACGAGCTCGACGATCTCCCTCCGCGAGATTCTCCCGTGGCGCCGGATCAAATCGAGAACGATGCGCCGGTTGAAGGGAGCGCTCGACTGCTGCGTCGTGCCGCGGCTGACCATGACTGCCGCGGGATTATATACACAAGCGTTAGCGGATAAGCTTGGCGAGATCTCGACGGGGAGGACCGCGCATGTTCATCGGCCACTACGCGCTCGGCTTCGGTTCCAAGCGGCTGGCACCCGGCGTCTCGCTCGGCGCGTTGTTTCTCGCCTGTCAATTGGCGGATCTGCTGTGGCCGACGCTCGTCATGGCCGGTGTCGAGCACTTCACGATCCGACCCGGCAGCACCGCAGTGACGCCGCTCGATTTTCAGTACTACCCCTACTCCCACAGCCTGCTGGCGCTGGTCGTGTGGGGAACGGTGCTCGCCCTGATCTATCGCGCCAGCAGAGGCTCATCGGCGCGCGGGGCCGCCGTGCTCGGTGTACTCGTCGTGTCTCACTGGGTGCTCGATCTGATCGTGCATCGCCCGGATCTGCCGCTGGCACCTGGAACCAGTCTGCGGCTCGGTCTTGGATTGTGGAGCTCGGTTCCCGCAACACTCGCGGTCGAGTTCGCACTGTATGCGCTGGGAGTCTCACTGTACTGGAGGGCGACTGTCGCGCGCGACCGGGCCGGATCGATCGGGTTCTGGGCCCTGGTGGTGTTCCTCGCGCTCGTTGAGGTCGCGAACGTGTTCGGCCCGCCACCCCCGAGCATTGGCGCCGTCACCGCCTCGGCTCAGGCGATGTGGCTGCTCGTGGCGTGGGGATACTGGGTCGACAAGCATCGCAGGCCGGCAAGTAGCGGCCAAGAATGAAATCAACCGCCATTTGAGCGTGCAGACGGGTCGTATCGAACGCGGGGATCTGAACGTCCGTCTGACTGATGATCAGTGTGAATTCCGTGCAGCCCAGAATGATTCCCTGAGCGCCGCGCTTGCGCAGCTCTGCAATCTGCTCGAGGACATACTGCTTGCTCGAGAGCTTGATGATACCCATGCCGAGCTCTTGCTGAATGATCCGGTGGAGCTCGGCGCGTATCGGCCGCGCCGACGGCACCAGGACCTCGAGCCCGTAATGCTCCTTCAGGTACCGCGGGATGAAGCCATCCTCCATGGTGTAGCGGGTGCCAATGAGGCCGACCCTCTCGAGGTGCGCACGCTGGATGGCCATTCCAGTGGCATCCGCAATGTGCAGGATGGGAATCCCGATCCGGCGCGCTACCTCAGGATAGATCTTGTACGGAGTGTTCGCGGCGAACAGGACTGCCTGCGCTCCCGCCTGCCGCAGCGTGATCGCGGCGCCGGAGTAGATGTCTGCGATCTTGTCCCACTCGTCCTGGAGCTGCAGATCGTGGATCTGCCGTTGGTTCAGGTCATAAACCATCAGGGGCGGATTCGTGTTGTTTCCGTAATAGTCATTGACCGCCTGATTGATATATCGGTAGTACTCGACGGTGGAATGCCACGAAGTGCCGCCGATCAGGCCGAGCATCTTCATGTCGGCCGCCGGCATCTTCTGCCCGGCGCTTGCGGCACGAGGCTGAATCGCGCTCACCAGCATCAGACCCAGGATCTCTCGCCGTGTGAGATGCCTTGCCATGCGCCCGAGCGCCTCCCAGGCAGGGGTGGCGCGCCTTTCAGAATCGGTGGTTGACGTCGAGGCCCGATGGTCCGCCGCTCACGCGGGCGCACATATTGCGCGCGCTGTCCGCCAAATGACAGCTAAGCCCCGCCAGCATCATCTCCGGCACCGGTCGCCGTACCCGGCCCACCTGCCGGCATCAATTGCGATGCCGCCATTCGGCTGCCACTATTTGCTGCGATCTTCCCGAAGCATGAGCACACCCATCAGAGTCGCGCTTCTCTTCGGCGGTCAGTCCGCCGAGCATGAGATTTCGATCCTGTCGGCGCGCAACGTCCTGGCCGCCCTCGATCGCTCCCGATTCGAGCCGGTCCTCATTGGCATCGACAAGGCGGGCCGCTGGCTCGCGCAGGATCCGCACAAGCTCCTCGCCAGTGAGGCAGATCCGCGCCTGGTCCGCGTGCAGCCCGGATTGCCTGTGCACATCTCGGCCTCGCCCGCGGCGCCGGGGCAAAACCCGACGGTCGGACAGATCGACGTCGTATTCCCCATCATGCACGGCACACTCGGCGAGGATGGGGCGATCCAGGGGCTGCTCGAGATCGCCGGCATTCCTTACGTCGGCGCAGGCGTCCTCGGATCCGCCATCGGCATGGACAAGGACGTCATGAAGCGCCTGCTGCGCGAGTCCGGGATCCCGGTGACCCACTTTGTCACCGTCCGTGACCGCGACTTCCTGGCCGACGCCGATGCGGTCTGCCGGAACATCTCCGCGCTTGGATTCCCGCTCTTCACGAAGCCCGCCAACGCCGGCTCCTCGGTCGGAGTCCGCAAGGTGACCAGCCCCGCACACCTGCCGGAAGCCTTGCGGCATGCCTTCCGGTTCGATTCCAAGATCCTCGCTGAAGCCGCCGTCAGCGGGCGCGAGATCGAGCTCGCCGTACTCGGGGGCGAGCCGCCTGCGGTCTCGGTCGCCGGCGAGATCATCGTCCAGCACTCCGACGGCTTCTACTCGTATGACGCCAAGTACATCGATGAGCACGGTGCGAAGCTGGAAGCTCCGGCCCTGATATCTGCCGACGAGCTCTCCCGCGCACAGCAGCTGGCCTCGCGCACGTTCCAGGTCCTCGAGTGCGAAGGAATGGCCCGAGTGGACCTGTTCCTGAAGCCTGACGGCACCCTGCTCGTGAACGAGATCAACACCATCCCTGGATTCACCGCCATCTCGATGTACCCGAGGCTGTGGGCCGCCTCGGGAGTCTCGCCCACCGAGCTCGTCACGCAGCTGATCGAGCTCGCACTGCAACGCGGCAGGAAGAGACTTGCCATGCGCCGTTCGTTCTCGCCGGGTTAACTTATCTTTATTTCAATTAACCCCAACCTGAACTGTGATCCATTTCGTAGCCGATCACCGGCCGGAGGGTTTGAATCCTGCGCGAGCTATTGGGCGAGCAATTGGGAGCAGGAAGCCTCCATGGAAACGCGCAGACTGCGCCAGCTGCAGGAGCCCACTCGGGTTGCGAGCCTGCTCGAAGCCTACATCTCGCGCACCCGTATCCTCCCTAAAGATGCCTATCAGGTTCGCGATCGCAGCGAGCTGCCCAACCGCGTCCAAACGATCGTGAGCAGGGCGAGCGCGCAGGGACAGGTATGGTCCGGCTGGGCCCGGGGAGATCAGCTCTGGCTCTTCACGTGCGAAATGTCACTTCCCCTGTCACGCGAGCGGGGCGCACCGGTATTGATAGTGCGTCTGCACGACGAACAGGGAGAAGTCACAGACTCCGGCGCCTGGAGATATGACCCGCTGGGGACCTGGAGTCGCTGCGCCGATTGATCTGCCGCCGGTCGGGCGCGAGCATGACGCGGGATCATAAACGCGCCCCCTATCACGCATACGTACAGTTCCGGAATGCCGTCCGTCGGGATCTGTGAGCGGCGTCGCAGCTGTTGCGGGCTGCATCGGGGTTTACTCACCGCTTGCCGGAGTCCTTCGCCCCAGAGGGCGCGATTGGGAGATTGTAGGATGCGGTCCCCCGAGCCCGTGCGGGGCAAAGTACATCATCGGAAGGCCGAAGCGGCGACGCCCGAGCCACACCGCGAGATCCGTCGCGCGACGATTCAGGCGATTCACGCGATCAGCGCCGTGGTCGGCCGCCGGGATGCTTACACGGCACTCCACCAGCGGCGCGTCGCCACGCTGGCCCGCGCCCTCGGCGAGCGCCTGGCGGTCAGCCAACACTGTCTCGATGGGCTTTACCTCGGCGGGCTGGTGCACGATATCGGCAAGGTCGCGATCCCCGCCGAGCTGCTCGTGAAGCCCGGTCGGTTGGCTCCCGAAGAGTACGCTCTGATAAAGACGCACGTTCCAGCGGGCTGCGAAATCCTCGACCACCTGGTGCTGCCGTGGCCAATCCGCGCGATGATCGCGCAGCACCATGAGCGGCTCGACGGATCGGGCTATCCCGACGGCCTGGCCGGCGACGCAATTACGCTGGAAGCACGCATCATCGCCGTGGCCGATGTGTTCGAAGCGATGAGCTCTCACCGCCCCTATCGCGCCGGGCTCGGGATGGACGCGGCCCTCGGCGAGCTCCAGGGACGCGCCGGGACGGGATTCGATGCTCAGGTCGTGGCCGCCTGTACCGCCCTCGCTCGCGAGCACGTCAATCTCACCGACCTGTGGACCATGCTCGGAACTGATCCGTCTACTACCTCAACCGCTATCCTTCCCATCCTGAGCTCGGGTAGCTGAAGGCTCCGCGGGCACCGCAGTGCCCGCATGCATCGTTACCCGATTCGTGAGCTCGAGCGTCGAGCGGACTCAATGGCTGCCGCGAAACGTGTTGGCAACCCTGGCAAACAGGGCTTTGGCCGCATCCCGTTGGGCCTTGAGGCCTCGAGCCGTGTCTTCGCTCTGAGGGCCGGCTGCCTTCAGAAAGGCCAGGTTGGCGCGCGCCATGTCCCCGGCCGCCTGGTAACACACGCCGGCGCGTGGGTACTCGCCCTGCTCGAAAAGCCTGTCGGCCAGGACTCTCGCCTCTTGCGGGTTCGCGACCTCGCAGGCATGCGGCGTTGCAGAGGCGGGATCGGCTATGGCGACGCGCGCTGCGACGATGCAGGCCAGCCCCCACAGCGCGACGCGCCGTGAGCGCGCCGCCCGAGCGCTCAGGGTCATTGACGCTCCGCCGGCACCGGCGCCTTGCGAGCGGGCCACAGCAGCAGGGCGAGTCCCAGGAAGAACCAGGGCACGAACAGGATCACTGGCCACAATGGCCTCAACCCGGCATGTGCGAGCATCGCTGTCCCCTTACCGTCACTGCTCGCCAGAGTACGAGCCGCGCCAGGCGCGCGCTGCATCTCTCTCGGGGAAACGATCGGAGACCGACGGAGAGACGGCCTCCATATACTTTGGAGGTAGGCGCAGCACCGGCGGGCGCGCGTGCGACTCGCGCCCGTCAGTGGCTGCGTCGCGCCGCGAGGACCCGTGGCCGTTCAGTCGGGTGAAGAGGGTCGGCGCGGCTGTGCGTGAGGGATCCGGCTACTTCGACTCGTCCGTCTTGCCGGACTCCTTGTGCATCATGTGGTGGTGGTCCTTGTCCATCATCGGGCAGTCCTCCTTGCCCATCATTTCCTCGTGATGCTTCATGGCCTGCTTGTGGCACTCAGCGATCGGTTTGTCGGAGCGCAGGCAGGCAGCCAGCTGTTCATGGAACGACGCCATCTTTTCGCGCGACTCTTTCGATGGACCTGCGGGCGCTGCCGACGGGGGTTCCGCCGCCAGCGCAATGCCGATAGCCCCCAAGATCACGGCCAAGCCGGCGACAACGGTTCTCGTGCTCACGGTGTGCTCTCCTCTGCTGGAACTGTACGCAGGATGCTCCGTAACACTCGGACGCTGCAATCAGGAATTTCCGCCATTTTGGCTCCTCAGATCCTGAGCCACAGGAGCGGCGCCCACATGGCGAGGACGACCAGGATCAGTCCCGCTGCAACGCGGGCACCGTAGGCCAGACCTCCCGCGCTCACGGCGGCGACCAGCTTGCTTGCCGTGTTGGTCGTGACCGCCAGCAGCACGGCTCTCACGATCTGCTGCGATGGAAGCGGACTGGTGGTCGCCGTGACGGAGAGCGCGGAAGCCGCCGCGGCGTGGACGTCAAAGAACCCGGCGAGTGCCGTGCCGAGGGGCACCGCCAGCTGGCCGAATCGACTCGTCGCGTAAGCCATCGCCGCCGTCAGCGTCGAAAGCAATGCAGCAAAGCCGACGGCATACAGGAGGTTGAAGGCGCGCCCGCTCGGCACGCTGTCGGCAGCCTTGCCGGCCCGGCGGCGCAGCGTCACCGCCGCCGCTGCGACCGCGGCGATCAGCCCCGCAATGAGCGAGGGACCAAGCAGACGCAGCCCATCCGGGCTCACGGTCGCCGCCACGACGGCAAGCAGCACTACCGTAGCGACGGTCGAACACAGGGCGCCCGACACGCATGCACTGCGCAGTTCCGGCGCCTCGCGCGCACGGGCCCCGAGCGCGGCAATGGTGGCGGTACTCGAAACGAAGCCGCTGGCCAGCCCGGACAGGGCGAGGCCGAGTCGCGGTCCGGCTCCGCGCAGCGCCACGTACCCGGCCGCTTGCAGTGCCATGAAGAGCACGACCAGCCCCCAGAAGCGCCGCGGATTGACGGCCGGCAGCCACCCGGCACTTTGATCCGGCAGCAGCGGCAGCATGACCAGCGCCGCGCCGCAAAATATGAGCCCGTCGCGAAGCTCCGCCTGACTGAGCACCTCGACCGAGAACCGATGCAGCGAGCTGCGGCTCGCGAGCAGCGCGGTGATCACTACCGCCGCCCCGGCGGCCAGGGACGGCGAGCTCATGGCAATGACACCGATCACGTAAGTGATGAAGAGCGCCACCTCGGTGGTGATGCCCGGATCCCGGGAGCGCTGCCGCCAATAGCCGATGGCAGTGAGGAGCACGAGCAGAGCCGCGCCGGCGATGACGAGCACGCGGTGGCCGGTCAACTGCGCCCCCGCACCAGCCAGCGCAGTCAGCGCAAACGTTCGCACTCCGGCGAGGGCGCGATGAGGGCCGG
Organism: Steroidobacteraceae bacterium; assembly: GCA_035631515.1. Taxonomy (GTDB): domain Bacteria; phylum Pseudomonadota; class Gammaproteobacteria; order Steroidobacterales; family Steroidobacteraceae; genus 13-2-20CM-66-19. Next base: position 30,720 of record DASQIP010000125.1, on the reverse strand, counting down.
TCCCCTTGCGACGTTCGCGTTCGATGCCGACCAGGAGTCCGGCGCCGAGCGCGGCGGCAAGCCCGAGCAGGACACTCTCGGCGATCATCCCAGCGTCCCGGCTGCGAGCCTCGCCAGGAGCCGGATCGCCGCGCTGCAGTCAGGCCCTGAGCGAGAAGGGCGGATAGCGGTCGGTCGCCAGAACGAAGGCATAGGCAATCACACGCACGCCCCAGCGCTGGACGCCGACGACAAAGTCGAACAGCGTGCGGGGATAACGTCCGGTAAAGAGAATCGCGAACCAGGCGCAGATGACGTATACGAGCGCCGCGATGCCGAGAAGTATCAGCAATACGTAGTGCGGGATCGCGAGGAACCACTTGACGAGAGGCGCCCAGCGGTTGAGATCGGCACTGGCGTTCGGATAGGCGATGGAGAGCCTGACCGCCTGCGCATCGTCAGTCGAAGGATATCGGTCGTCCATCAGCGCGGCATACGCCCCGACACGGGCGCCGAACCGCATGAACTCGAGATTCCAGTCGAACCACCACCGCGGGTATTTCTGGCGGAACACGATCATGACCAGCGGGCCGCCGAAGAGAATCCCGCCGCCCACGATGCCCCATGAGTGCATCCCGTGTCCGGTCGGCGCCGAGATCAGGGTGAGCACGATGCAGATCGGAATCAGGGCAAAGACGCGGAACAGCGTCGAAATGCGGTCGAGCTCGCGGTCGGGGTATTCGACGTCGAAGCTGACCGGGTAGTCGGGGCCGGCAGGAGTATTCATGACGCACCTTCGCGATCAGTGGGATTGAGCGACTCAGCGCGCAGCGCCCGCCGCGGGCGCCACGCGCACTCCGTCGCGAATAGTATCTCCGGGATAGAGGATCACGCGCGCACCCTCCGGCAAGTCGCCGCGCAGCTCGGCGAACACCGGTCCGCGATGATCGATGCGAACCGGCACCCGGTGCGCGCGATTCCCGCTCTCCAGTGTATAGACGGCCCACTGGTCGCCGACGCGGAACAGCGCTCCGGTCGGCAGCCTGAGCGCATTGTCGTTGCGATACACCTGAATGTGCGCGTCCAGGCGATAGCCTTCGCCGAGCGCGGCCCATACCTCGTGCGGGGACACGAAGTCGACCAGGATGTTCACCCGCTGCTCCTCGACTCCCAGGGCCGAGATCTTGGTGAACCCCCACGGCTCGATGCGCCGGACTCTCCCCAACAGAGGCCCGGCACCTCCCCAGTTGTCGAATCTGACCGCCGCTCCGGGGGTGACCCGCGTCGCCTCGTTGGTGAGCTGCTCGATCAGCACCTCGAGGTCCGCGAGGTCTCCGAATTCGATGAGGGCAGCACCCACGCTCACGGTGCCCGCGCTCTTCTGCTGCACACGCAGGACCCGCCCGGCGATCGGCGCCTTCAACAGCCAGTCAGCATCGCTGCGCGCGCCTTCGTGCACACGACTGACCGCCGCAACGGCAACGTCGACGTCGTGGCGGGCCACGTGCACGTCGGCATTCGCGGTGTCGAGCTCCCTCTGGGCCATGAGATGGCTCAACTCGTCGGTTTCCAGCTTTGCGGCGGCTATGAGCTTCGACTCGGCAAGTTTGCGACTGCGCTCGAGCTCGAGCCGCGCCTGTTCCAGCGCCACCTGCGCTTGAGCCTGCCGTGCCGCCGCCCGCTCCTGAGCCGCCCGCGCCGCATCGACGCGACGGCGCAGCTCGAGCTCGGTGCGACTGTCGAGCAAGGCCGGCATCGCGGGGTGCAGCCGCGCTACCGTCTCGCCGGCGGCGATCTGATCGCCCTCTTTAAGGGTGATGCGATCGAGCTCACCGGTGAGCGGGGCCGACAGCACATAGTGATCACGGATGCGCGTCTTCGCCTGCTCGTCGACAGTCTCCTCGAGCGGGCCGCGTGAGACGGCGCCGATCTCGACGGTCACGGGGGACGGCATCAGCACCCAGGCGAGGAAAGCGGCGAGCGCGGCCAGGGAGCCGGCCAGCAGCCATTGATTGCGACGTGTCATCAGCTACTCCTGGATTTTCAGCACGGCTACCAGATCCAGGTGATCGATTCGCCGGCGTACGATCAACGCGCTCAGCACTCCCGCCACCACGATGGCCGCCGCAGCAAAGACGTAGGTCTGCGGCGCAATGACGACCGGAATACGGAAGGTCTCGCTATGCATCAGCTCGGTGAGGAACAGCGCCAGCCCGCGGCCGAACCAGAGCCCGAGCGGGATGCCGATGCCGACCTCGATCGCGAGCTCCCCGAGCAGCATCGCGGAGACCTCCGCGCGCGAGAAGCCAAGCACGCGCAGGCTCGCCAGCTCCCAGGCGCGCTCGGCGAGAGAGATGCGGGCGCTGTTGTAGACAACGCCCACGGCGATGGTGGCCGCAAAGACCGTAAAGATCGTAGTGAACACGAGCACGTTGCGCGCGGAGGTCTCGCGAAAGCTCGCCAGCGAGTTCTGCTTGATTTGCAGCGAGGCAACGGACGGCGTCAGCTTGACCTGCGCGAACAAAGCCTCCTGGCGCGCGGCATCCAGCCGCAGATCGAAAGCGCTCATCGAGTCGCCTTCATCCATCAGACGATTCAGGGCCGCGCGATCCATATAGGCGAGCTGGCCGAACAGGTCCTTGACCACGCCCGCCACGAGCACGTCACGGTGGATGCGCGAGCCCTCGAGCGCCTCGACCTCGACTCGTTCCCCGGGGCTCACTCCGAGCCGCTCCGCCAGCCGGCTCGAGAGCAGCATTCCCTCGCGCGGAACGGACAAGACGCGCTGCCGCTCATCGAGCGTACGGCGCAGTGCCGCGCCCGGATCGAGTCCGAAGATCACCGTCCGGTAGCCATGCTGTGCACTGCGTAGTTGTACCGGGACGGTGCGGTATGGCTCGGCCTGAATCACGCCCGGAAGGCGAGCCACCTCGAAGCGCGTGCGGCTGCCGCGAGGCTCGACGAACGTAAGGACGGCGTCGCCGCGCTCGATGGAATTGAACTGCGTATCGACGAGGTAGTTGAGTGCATCCCACCAGAACGTGCCGGACACGATGAGGCCGACCGATGCGGCTACGCCGGCGATTGCTAGCAGAGAGCGCGCCGGACGCCGTTCGAGGTTGCGCAGAACCATGCGCGTCACGGTCGCGAGCCACGTGGCGAGTCCCAGGCGCTCGAGCAGCAGTTTGCGGTAGCGTGGCGGCGTGGGCGGGCGCATGGCCTGCGCCGGTGACAGGCGCACGATGCGGCGGATGGCCAGCAGGGCGCCGCCGGCGCCGGCAGCGAGGCTGATGGCCGCTGCGATGCCGAGCAGGGTCGGCTCGATGTGGAACTCGGCCAGCGGAAAGTGAAAGTACGCCCCGTACAGCCCGGTCATGTAGCGGCCGAAGGCAAGCCCCACGCCGACACCGAGCGCAACGCCGAGACCCACCACGACTGCCACGAACTGCAGGTAGTGAGCAACTATCGAGCCATTGCCGAAGCCCAGGGCCTTCAAGGCCGCGATCTGCTCGCGCTGCGTGGCAATCTGGCGGGCGAGAACGACGTTGAGGAGGAAGGCCGCCACCCATACGAACAGCGAGGGCATCACGGTGCCGAGCACCCGCTGCTGGTTCATCTCCTGGCTCACGATGCGGTGCGACAGCTGATCGGCGCGCGCGTACGCTCCCCGACCTCCATAGGGCCGGAGGATCTCGTCCAGCCGGCGGACCAGCGCCGGGTCCGAGACTCCGGGCGCCCGCAGCACCGTCAGGTGGTTGAAGGCGTCGCGCAGATCGAACGCCGCCGCGAGCGGCTGCTCGTCGAGCCAGAAGACCCCGACCCCCTTGGGATCCGGAAATGCCCCTCCCGCCGAGGGGTTGATGTATTCGGGGGAGAGCCCGATGCCCACGATACTGAGTTGCCTGCGCTTGCCGTTGAGCTGCACTGTGACGCGATCGCCTGGATTCAGGTGGCGCGCCGCTGCAAAGCCCTCGTCGACCAGGGCTTCGAGCACCGGGCCGGGCTCGATCATGCGCCCGCGACGCACATAGAGACGATTGAGACGTGGACCGGCCGGTGCCGGAATCCCCACCAGCTGCGCAATCAGTGGCTCCGCGACGTCACCCAGAAAGAGCTGACTGCCGGCGACCACGTTCGCCTGCGCATCGAGCACGGCGGGCAGGCGGATGACCTGATCCGACACCGATAGCGGTGCGCGTTTGAGATCGGCGAACACGTCGCCGAACTGAGACTGCGCGTAGAAATTGTCGCGCGCGCGCTCGAGCGCCCGATATGTGCCGACGCTGCCGAGAAATCCACCGGTCGCCGACGCTACCACCAGCGCGATCGTGAGTACCTGACCCCTGACTGCCCACAGGTCGCGCGCCAGCTTCTTGCGTAACAGGCTCACCAGCCCAGCTCGGACGGTGATGCCTTGGCACGGTTGGTCTCCGTGCGGGCAATCCGTCCGTCCTCCAGATACAGGGTGCGGTCCGCCATGCGGCCGATGACGACGTTGTGCGTAATGACGACCGTCGTGGTGGCGAGCTCCCGATTGACGCGCGCGATTGCTTCCAGCACCAGCCGCCCGGTCTGGTGATCGAGGGCCCCGGTCGGCTCGTCGCACAGCAACAGTTCCGGTCGCTTGACGATGGCGCGCGCAATGGCGACCCGCTGCTGCTCGCCGCCCGAGAGCTGAGCGGGGAAATGGTCGAGCCGCCCGGAAAGCCCCACCCAGGCGAGGGCTTCCTCCGGTTTCATGGGGTTGGTTGCGATCTCGGTGACCAGCGCGACGTTCTCGCGGACCGTGAGGCTCGGGATCAGGTTGTAGAACTGAAACACGAAGCCCACATGCTCGCGCCGAAACCGAGTCAGGTCCGCTTCGCTTGCGTGCCCGAGATCGTGATCCTTCCAGAACGCGCTGCCGCGGGTGGGCGTGTCGAGACCGCCCAGAATGTTGAGCAGAGTCGACTTCCCGCTGCCCGAGGGACCGAGCAGAACCACCAGCTCACCGGGGTAGATCTCGAGATCGACCTCGCGCAGCGCATGCACGGTGACCTCGCCCATCACATAGTCCTTGACGAGCCCCCGCGCCTGCAGCGAGGGGCCGGCTGTCTGCATGCCCATGAGAATGAGTATCGGCCGGTCGGCAGGCGCTGGCCCTAGGGACAATCCCTGATGCCCTCGGGCTGCGCAGGCCCGACGCGTCGAGTCACTCCGCTGCCCATTCGCGCCAGACGGCGCTCGCGACGGCAAGCAGAACGGGGCCGACAAAGAGGCCGACCAGCCCGAAGGCCACGAGACCTCCCAGCGCGCCGAACATGACCAGCAGGAACGGAACGCGCGTCGCGCCGCTGATCAGCAGGGGACGCAGCAGATTGTCGATCGGGTGAACCAGCACGGCCCCCCAGCCGAACAGCAGTACGCCCTTCCAGGTATGTCCGGCGATCATCAGTCCCACCGAGAGCGGGACCCAGACGAACGCAGTGCCGAGAACGGGAGCTGCCGAGAGCAAACCGGTGAGCGCGCCGAGCGCCGCAGGGGCCTCGAGCCCGAAGATCCTGTAGCCGAGCCCCGCGATGATGGCCTGAGCGACGGCCGTTACCAGCAGCCCGAGGACCACGGCCCGGGTCATCACTCCGGCGCTGTCGGCGAAGCGGTTCAACTGATCGTTGAAGAGCCGCTCCGCCACCCGGCGGAGCTGGCGGGCGAGCGTATCGCCGTCGCGATAGAAGAAGAATAAGGTGATGAGCGTAACGAAGAGCCTGCCGACGTCCCGGCCGACTCCACCGATCACGGCGCCGAGCTCGCGCCGCCAGTCCCTGAGTGCGTCGGCAAACTCACGGCCGAGGGCCGTCGGGTCGCTCGCGTACCGGTCCAGCGCTTGCTGCATCCAGGCGCCGAGCCAGGGGAGGTCCCGGAGTGCAGCCGGGAGCGTATGGGGTCCCTGCGCCACGAACGCGGCGAATTGGCGGTAAGCATCGAGGAGCTCGTGCTCTATCAGCACCAGCAACCAGAACAGAGGCAGCACTGCCAGCGCAGCCACCAGCAACGTCATGAACGACGCCGCAGCCGTCCTGAACCTGCGCAGCGCCGCGGGCAGCCGGCAGTACAGCGGCCAGGTGACATAGGCGATGATCGCCGCCCACAGCATCGAGGACAGGAACGGACGCAGTACCAGCAGGCAAAGGAGCGCAAGCACTCCGACCAGCACGATCAGGAGAGCACGCCTCCACGGCACCGGGTCCGTTCCGGTTGGCTCAATACCCATGACGGTTCATCATGCCGCGCGCTTGCCGAGTCCGCCAGATAACTTCTTCAGTCCCTCGAACCACATGAGACAGGCGAAGCCGGCCACGAGGCTGAGACCCAGGTCGTCCGCATGCAGCGGCGCAAACGAGAACAGCCGCTGCAGTGGCGGAACCGTCAGCACCGCACTCAGAAACAACGCGGCTCCGGTCATCACCCACCACATCGCGGCGTTCGGTGCGCGCACGATGCTGAAAAGCGAACGCGTCCACGAACGGTTGACGAGGATGATCGTCAGAAACGATACGACCAGCGCGGCGAACGACAACGCCCGGGCGGCGTCCGCCCCGTGATCGGGGCGCGCCAGGGCAACGATTGCCAGGCACACCGCGAGCACGCTCAATCCCTGCAGTACTGCGAAACCGACCGTGCGCCGCGAGAACAGGGGGTCGACCCCGCGACGCGGCGGGCGCCGCATGACATCGCCCTCCGCTTCCTCGGCCTCGAAGATCAGCGAACACGAGGGATCGATGATCAGCTCGAGAAAGGCGATGTGAACGGGCAGCAGCAACAACGGCCAGCCCGGCAGGAACACGGGCACGATGGACAGCCCGGCGACCGGCACGTGGACCGCGAGCGTGAAGCTGATCGCTTTCCTGATGTTGTCGTAGATGCGCCGTCCCAGCCTCACCGCCGCCACGATCGAGGAAAAGTCGTCGTCGAGCAGGACCAGGGATGCGGCCTCGCGTGCGACGTCGGTACCGCGCCCGCCCATGGCAATGCCGATATGGGACGCCTTCAGAGCCGGGGCGTCGTTCACGCCGTCCCCGGTCATGGCAACGACCTCGTCGTTTGCCTTGAGCGCGCACACGATCCGCAATTTCTGCTCCGGCACGACTCGCGCAAAGACCTGCGTTTCGCGGATGCGAACCGTGAGCTCGGCCTCCGTCAACCGCTCGAGCTCGCTCCCCGTCATCACCGCGTGCGGGCGATCGAGCCCCGCCTGGCGGGCAATGCTGCAGGCGGTCTCCGGGTAGTCGCCCGTGATCATGATGACGCGGATGCCCGCCGCCCGGCACTCCGCCACGGCCGCGGGGACGTTGCTGCGCAAGGGATCCTCGAAGCCGACCAGCCCCATGAACTGTGGCGCGAGCGCGGCGTGCTCGCGCGGCAGCGCGTCTGCGGAGACTTCCGTTCGCGCCACGCCGAGGACGCGCAGCCCCCGTGAGGCAAGCGCACTCACCTGCTCACGCAGATGCGCGCGCTGTTCGACGCTCAGGCGACACAGATCGGCGAGCGCCTCCGGGGCACCCTTGGTCGCGACGGTAATCGTGAGGGATGCCTCTCGACGCCAACAGTGACTCACCGCGAGGAGTTCGCTCGTCAGCGGGTACTCTCGCATCATTTCCCAGCTCTCCCGGGACGACGCCAGATCCGGAAGCCACCGCTGCGCCGACGCGCGCAACGCGCGCTCCATCGGGTCGAACGGCTCGGGCTTGCTGGCGAGAACTGCAGTGTGCAGGAGCGCCCGAAGGTCGGCCGGAAGCTCAGGTAGAGCGTCGCGCAACTCGAGCGTACTGCTGTCGCTCACGAGCGCCCGCAGCGCCATCTCGTTCCGGGTCAGGGTGCCCGTCTTGTCCACGCATAGCACGGTCGCCGCACCCAACGCCTCTATGACGGGCATGCGGCGGGTCAGGACCCGGCTGTGCGAGATGCGCCAGGCGCCGAGCGCCAGGAAAACGGCGAGGATGACGGGGAACTCCTCGGGCAGAATGGCCATCGCCATGGCGATGCCGGCCAGCAGCCCCTCCCTCCAGACCTGCCACGTGCCGCCGCGGTACACGCCATAACCCACCGCAACTGCGGCGCAGGCGATGAGACCGGCGATCGCCAGCACCCGCACGATGCGTCCGGTCTCCTGCTGTAGCGGTGTCGCTTCGGGACCGATCTGCTGAAGAGCCTTGCCGATGCGCCCGAGCTCGGTGCGGATCCCGGTAGCCACGACTTCGGCGACCCCCTGGCCCGAGGTGACCAGCGTGCCCGCGAACAGCGAGTACGAGTCCTCACCTCCGGGCTTCCCGAGGTCCGCAGCGCCTGGGGAGGGGACCTTGCGTACCGGAACTGACTCGCCCGTCAGGACCGATTCATCGACGCCGAGACCGCCGGAGCGTCTCAGAATCGCGTCCGCTGGTACCCGATCGCCCTCGTTGAGGAGGAGGATGTCACCCCTGACGACCTCGCGTCCCGGAACGCGCCGCTGGCGACCCGCGCGAACGACGAGCGCGCGCGGGCTCGACAGGTCTCGCAGGGCGTCCAGGGCCCGCTCGGTACGCCGCTCCTGCGTGACCGTAATGCCCATGACCACGAAGACAAAGCCGAGGAGGACGAGTGCGTCACCTGGCTTGCCCATGATGAGGTACAGGCTGCCGGCCGCCACCAGCAATGCGAACATCGGCTCTCGCGCCACCTCCCACGCGATGCCCGCGATTGACCGGGGCTTGCTCGTGGGCAGCTCGTTGGGGCCCTCGGCGGCGAGCCGACGGGCTGCCGTTGGCTCATCGAGCCCCGCACGCGGGTCGAGCCCGGGCTGCGCGAGGCTCGCGCGTGCCGACACCGGCCCAGCACCCTCGGCGCCACCGGTGACCACGACCGGTTGATCCGGCTGCGGACCCTTACGTGATATGCAGCGCGAAGCGCTGATTCGGCCCTTTCCTGAAGTCGACGACATCTTCGACATGCGAGCCGCGCGCGGACCCTTCAGGCGCATGAATGATCGCGACACTCACTGCCACCACCGACGCGAACCGTGTGTTCGAGGCCATCGACTTCTCGAGCGCCGCCACTACCGCCGTCGCTGCATTCTCGCGCGTCGCCTGATCGGCCTGCGCGAGCCTGCTGTCGCTGATGGACACACGTACGTGAGCGGGGCTCGCCAGGAGCTTGATGGCGGCCGCCGGATAGCCTGTGGACGCGGAAACCGTGCCCTTGAGCTCATCCAACGCCGCCGCCCAGCCGGGATCGGCAGACAGGGAGGGTCCCGCTCCCCCGCAGGCAGCCAGGCTCATGAAGACGATGCCGGGGGCGAGCAGACTTGCGAGGTTGACGATTCGCACGGGGCCTCCTGCCTTCAGTACCCGGCCAATGTCGCATCGGGTCCGGACCGGTGCCATCCGGGTTTATCCGTAGCTAGTCACGCCTTGCCCATAGCCGATGCGCGCTACTCGAGCTTGCCGTAGGTCCTGACGAGCTCGGCCATCGCGCGGGTACTTTCGTCCGCGCTGAATGCGGCGACCACGGAGCGCCGGTTGGCCTCGGGCTGGTTCTGACTCACCTTCCACTTGCCATCGAGCTCGGCGATCCCGATCTCGAGTCCGACGATGACTTTCTTCTGAGCTTCGATATAGTCGGCAGGGGCATCGGTGATCGCCCAGGGCTGAGGGCGCCCGGCTTCACGCGCCGCCGTCAGGGCGTGCAGCTGCGGGCCGAGCCAGTCGCCATGGTCGCGCAATCTGGCAATGCCCCGCGCCTGGACCATCGCGTAGTTCCAGGTGGGCACCACCTTGCCGGTCTCTCGCTTGGTTGCGTACAGGGACGGGCTCACATAAGCGTCGGGGCCCCGGAAGACGACGAGTACCCTCTGCTGGTCGAGCTCCCGCCACTGCGGATTTGCGCGTGCCATGTGACCCTGCAGCACGCCGCGCCCGCCATCTCCGGCCTGCAACACGAACGGCAGAAGATTCGCGACAAGTCCCGTCGATCCCTGCGAGACCAGCAGGCCGAGCGGGTGGCTGCGAATGAAGGCGTGCAGAACCTCGAGCCGTTCCTCACGAAAGAGAGTTGGACAGTACATCGCGTCTCCCGGTGTTTCAGAGCGGGCGGGTGTCCGCTGCGGGTCCCGATAGTGTACGAGCCCGGAGCCGCGCGAGGAACGCGGTCGCCGCCCGCCGCTCAGGTCACTGGCCGCTGAGGCGCCTGACGCCGGCGACGAAGCGCGCGAGCGTCGTCGACAGCACGCCGCGCGGCAGCGTGATGTCGAGCAGCTGGAAGCGGCCGCGCCGGCCGTGTGCCGTCTCGAGCGCCGCCTTGAGCTGCGAGCGCGTGTCGACGCGAATGCCGTCCCCGCCCATTCCCGCCGCCATGCCGGCGAAATCCCAGCGATCGAGTGAATTGAACGCGGATTCGGGCTGGAAGGTGCGCAGCATTTCCCAGCTCGCGTTGTTGAATACCAGCACGAGCGGATCCCAACCGTAGCGCCGACAGTTACCGAGCTCCCAGCCGGTCATCTGGAAGGCGCCGTCGCCGACGAGAACGAGCGGACGCTCGCCGCAGGCCGCCTGCAGGCCGAGTCCCGCCGGCACGCCATAGCCCATGGTCCCGTAGTAGCCGGGCGCGACCAGCGCCGTGGGCTCGATGTCCATCGCCGTGAACAGGCAATCACCCATATCGGAGGCGATCGGCATCCTGCCGTGGCGCGCGAACAGGTCGTTGATGCCCGCGCAGATGTCGGCCGGGGCGATCGGCGCCTCATCGGCCACCAGCCCGCGCGGCAAGGGCGGCGCCACTACGCTCGTGGCCTTGCCGATCGGTTGCGCCCGCGCGAGCAGACGCGTGACCAGCGCCGCGAGCGGAATGTCGGGATAGGTGTGATAGCCGAGCGTCACCCGCCCGTCGAGCGCCTGGATGGTCTTGCGCATGTCGATACGCGTCTGCGAGACCGCGAAGTTCGTGTCGCAGATGATCTCGCCGAGCAGGAACAGCGCATCGGATTCCTCGACGAGGCGCGTCACCTCCGGCATTCCCGCGACGCCCATGTAGGTGCCGACGAGCGGCACGGCCTCGTCCGCGAGCAGGCCGCGGCCCATGAAGCCGGAGACCATGGGCAGGCCGAGGCGCCGCGCGAGCTCCACCACCTGATGTTCGATCTGGTAGCGCCGCGCCTCCACTCCGACCATCAGCACCGGCGAGCGCGCGCGTGCCAGGCGCTCGAGGATCTCCGCAACGCAGGCCGCGAGAGCGTCGCCATCCGGTGTGGGCGGCGTCTGCGCAGCGACCGCGTCACATTCGGCGCGCACCATATCGCGGGGAATCTCGAAATACACCGGCTCCGAGCGCCGGCGGCAGCTCGCGAGCACGCGCGCGATGTCGCGCGGCGCACGTTCGGCGTCGTCGAGACATGCCTGGTCGCAGGTCACCTCCCTGAACATCGCGAACTGCGAGTCGATGCGCTTCGCCTGGTGATGCAGCAGAAGTCCCGAGCTCGCCTCCGCCTTGCCGGGCGCGCCCGAGAGCACCACGAGCGGCACCTTCTCGGCGTAGGCGGCGGCGACCGCGTTCAGCATGTTGAGGGCGCCGGCACCGTAGGTCACCGCCGCCACCGCCGGCGCACAGCCGATGCGCGCCGCGGCATCGGCGGCGAAGCCGACGCCGGGCTCGTGCGAGAGCGTGTAGAGCGGCAGGATGCCGGAGGACTCGATGATGCGAAAGTACGGTAACGCGAAGTCACCGGGGATGCCGAAGATGAGTCGTGCGCCGTGTGCCTTCAGCGCGTGCAGCAGGGATTCGGTCAGGTTCACGCTTCTCGACTGTCACATCGGGCTCGGACGCCTGCCATCCGGGTTTATCCCTAGGAGCGGCAGCGTGATCAGAAAACAGCTGCGGCCGTCGGGCAGGACGCCGCAGCGTGCGTCACCGCCATGGCGGCGGGCGATCTGGCGGACCAGCGACAGCCCGAGGCCGGTGCCGGCACGCCGCGCCGGATCGGGCGGCCGGTAAAACGGCCGGAATACATTCTCGAACTCGGCGGGCGGTACGCCGGGCCCGCCGTCCCAGACCGTAATGGTGGCAGTGGCCGGATCCCGGGAGATCCGCACCTGCGCAGGAGGCTCGCCGTGACGAGCCGCGTTCTCGAGAAGGTTGCGCAGCAGGCGCCGCAGCAGACGGGGATCCCCGCGTATCAGACCGGGCGTACCTTCGAGGTGTGCGGCGTCGTAGCGCGCGCATTCCTCCGCAGCGAGCGCGAGCAGATCCACTTCCTGAGACTCGATCGCCTCCGTGACGGTATCGAGCCGGCTGGCCAGCAGAATCTCGTCTACCAGCCAGTCGAGCTCGGCAATGTCCTGCTCCAGCCCTGCCCGCCGCCTGGGATCGGCGGAGTCCTTCAACAACTCGACCGCGAGGCGTATCCGTGCCAGCGGCGTGCGCAGCTCGTGCGAGGCGTTGGCCAGCAGAGCCTTGTTGGCCCGGACCAACTGCTCGATCTGAGCCGCGGCCCGATTGAAGCTGCTGGCCAGCTGCGCGACCTCGTCACGACCCTCCACGGGAACACGTGCAGACAGGTCGCCCGCGCCGAGCGACTCGACGCCGTGCTGCAGCCGCTCCAGCCGGCGGCTGATCTGCCGCACCAGGGGATAGGCGGCCAGGCCGATCGACATCGCCAGCAGGCTGAGCACGATGTGAAAATGGTGGGCCAGCGGGTGCGGGTGTGAACCCATCAGCACCCAGGGCCCGCCGATAAGGTGCATGACCGTCGCCGTGGCGACCAGAAACAACACCAGACTCGCCAACAGAGCGACGTAGAAGCGGATGTAGAGCCGCAACATCAGTCCTGCGCCCTGGCGAACACGTACCCGGCGCCGCGCACCGTGATCACGCGGCGCGGCTTCTTCGGATCGTCTTCGATCGCCGCGCGAATGCGCGACACGTGAACGTCGATCGAGCGATCGAACGCTTCCAGATGCGCTCCCTTGACTCTGTCCATCAGGGCTTCGCGCGACAGCACGCGGCCGGCGTTCTGGGCCAGCACCAGCAACAGGTCGAACTGGTAGCTCGTGAGCTCACGACGGCTGCCGTCCACAAGCACCGCGCGGGCGGCGACGTCGATGTCGAGCCGCCCGAAATGCAGCAGTGGCTCCGCGACGCCGCCGGCGGAACCGCGGCGCCGCAGGATCGCCCGCAGGCGGGCGAGCAGCTCGCGCGGCTCGAACGGCTTCGGAAGATAGTCGTCGGCTCCCAGCTCCAGGCCGACGATGCGATCGATCGCGTCGCCGCGCGCGGTGAGCATCAATACGGGCGTAGCGGATCGGGTACGGATCTCCCGGCAGACATCGAGACCATCCATGTCGGGGAGCATCAGATCCAGCACCACCGCGTCATACGGCGCTTCCGCAGCCAACTGCCGCAGCGCCGCAGCGCCGGCCGCGGCTACGGTGATGCGAAACCCGGCCTGGCCGAGATACTCGCTGAGCATCTCGGCCAGCCGCGGATCATCTTCGACAACCAGCACTCGCTCGGCCATGCAACTTTCGCACTGTACGGCCTGCGAGGGCTCGACACCATAGAGCCTTCCGAGGTGCGCGGCCCCTCAGGGTAGCGGCGTCGAGGCGCCGTGCATGCCGTGCATCTGCTGCAGATGATCCGCCACTTTCTGGCGCTGCGCCGGGGTCAGCACCGAACCCACATCCGCAATGAGCTGCACGAACCGCCGTGACGCCTGATCCGCGAGCTGCATGTGCGCCTCGCGCGCCGCCTCGAGGGAGTTGCGATCCACGGTGTCCTGCGTGAACGCTTTGACAAACTGCGCGTGCGCGCTTTGCGCCTGCGCGTGCAGCGGCGTCAGATCGTCGACCGCCTGCTTCACGAGCGGCTCTATCTGGGCCTTCTGGGCATCGGTGGCCTCGATCTCGACGTACAGGTGCTTCAGCACATGGTCGATGTGCGCCGCCATGTCGGCCGGGCTGCCGGAGGTCATCATGCCGTGATGTGCATGCATGCCCGCGCCGGCGCTCTGCGCCAGCGCCACGACACCGCCGGACAGGGCCGCGCCGGCCGCGAAAGCGACCAGGGTATGTCGGTTGAACAACAGATGACGCAGGGAAGTAGTCATGTTCGGTCCTTCTGTGTGGTGGGGGGAGCCGGGCTCGAGTCTCCACGGCACGGGTGAGCGGCATTTGTCGGTCGCGTAAAGATTTGTGAAGCACAATGTCGATTCCGCGGCTGTCCGCTCGTCGTACAGGTCAAGGAGGCGCCCCATGAGCAAGTCTGCGATCCAGAAGATCGTCCCCCACCTGTGGTACGCCAGGGAGGCTGCCGAGGCAGCCCGGTTCTACGCGACCGTATTCCCCGATTCACGTGTCGATCGGGTTACCTCGCTTCCCGCGGACTCGCCTAGCGGGCCCGCCGGGTCGGTCGACGTGGTCGAGTTCACGCTGTTCGGCCAGCGGTTCATGGCGATCAGCGCCGGGCCGCACGACTCATTCAATGACGCGATCTCATTCCTCGTGAACTGCGATTCACAAGCGGAGATCGACCGCTACTGGAACGCGCTGCTCGAGCACGGCGGCAAACCCCAGGCCTGTGGCTGGATCATCGATCGCTATGGGGTGCGCTGGCAGATCACACCCACCGTGCTCGGCGAGTTGATGACCGACAAGGACCAGGCGAAGGCGAAGCGTGTCACCCAGGAGTTTCTCAACCAGGTGAAGATCGACATCGCCAGGCTCGAGAAAGCCTCCCGAGGCTGATGAAGTCGAGCGGCCGCATGGACCCGGAACCGGCGCCCGCGCAGCGGCCCGGTCAACTGCCGAGCGCCCGTTGGCTCCCGTCCCTCCCGGTCGAGTTGTCGGCAGTCTCGCTGCGCGCCAATTCCGCGTGGGCGCTGTGTTCCAGCAGCGCCTGCGCGAACAGCGCCTCGACCGGATAGCCGGTGCGCGCCTGGATCCAGCGGAAAGCCGACGCGAGCGATGAGGCGCTCCACAGCGTCTGCCCGTCTGCGGACGTCACGTCCCAGGGCGCAAAAGTCATGTCGTCGCTGCGGAAGCGGATAATGCGCGTGACGGTCCCGATACTCACCCGCCACACGTTCGGATGAATCTCCTCAACCCTGTAGTCCATGGCCCACTTCCCCGGAAACGTCCCTGCAACCGCAAACCGCGACTTAACAGTTAATTGTTTGTGCGCCGGTTAGGATAAGCCTGTTCTTGTGCGCCGCAACTCGATTGAACATATGCCGGCTTGCGTGCCGCGCATCCTATGCGGACGAAGCGAGCGGCCTGACGGGTGTGCGTAACACGGGCGCCTCGCGGATGGGCAGATTAATAAGTGCGGCGGCCAGTGCGAGCGACAGATCCGCATACCACATCCAGCCGTAGTCTCCGAAGCGCACCAGCGCGATGCCGCCGAGCCACGCGCCGAAGAAGCCGCCGATCTGGTGCGAAAGCAGCGTGAGGCCGAAGAGCGTGGCGAGATAGCGCACGCCGAAGAGCTTCCCCACGAGCCCCGCGGTCGGCGGTACGGTCGACAGCCAGGTGAGACCCAGCACTGCCGCGAACGCGTAGAACGTGAGCGGCGTTCGCGGCATCGCCAGGTAGACGGCGATCGCGACGGCGCGCGTGAGGTAGACGAAGAACAACAGCCACTTCATGCGAAGCACGCCGCCCAGCCAGCCGACCCCGAGGCTGCCCGCGACATTCGAGAGGCCGATGATCGCGAGCGAGCCGGCTGCCACGCTCGGCGGCAGCGCACACAGATTCACTTCGCCCGGCAGGTGGGTGACGAGGAATGCAATGTGGAAGCCACAGGTGAAGAACCCGAGGTGCAGGCACCAGTAGCTGCGATCGCGTGCCGCCGCGCGCAGCTGCTCGCGCAGCCGCGGGGTTGCTGCGCCGCCGGCGCTGACCGCGCGGCCCGTTTCCGGCACGCCCTCCGGTTCATCCGCGTGCGCCGAGCTGACCAGCGGCCGCGCCAGCGGGATGGTGGCGAGCGCCGCCGCCGCCAGCGCGTACATTGCAACCATCCACCCGAAGGTCGAGATCAGGAGCTGGCTGATCGGGGCCAGCAGGAACTGCCCGAGGCTTCCTCCGGCATTGATGACGCCGGAGGCAAAAGCGCGCTTCTCCGGCGTGAGACGCCGCGCCGTGGCGCCGATCAGAACGGAGAAGCTGCCGGCCGCCGCCCCCGCGGCGAACAGGACGCCGATCGCCAGTACGAGCCCGAGCTCGCTCGAAACCACCGTCGTGAGCGCGGCTCCCGCCGCCAGGGTCACGGCGCCCACAGTCAACACCGTCCGGGAACCGAAGCGATCCGCAACGGCGCCGAAGATCGGCTGCGTCAGCCCCCAGACGAATTGCCCGATCGCCATCGCGAGACTGATGGCCACGATGCCGAGCCCGGTCGCCTTGTTGAGAGGGGCCACGAACAGGCCGAGCGACTGGCGCGCGCCCATCGTGATGAGGAGCACCGCCGCGGCGGCGGCCACCAGAGACCGGGTGGCGCCTCGCGGCGCCTCAACGCCTGCCTGCATCGGCGCCGAAGAGTCCGCTAGGCGCTCGTCAGTCGCAGCGGCAGCGAGCGCACCGCGCGGCTCAGTGCGCCTTCGCGGTCAGGTGCTGTACGGCTTCGAGGGCCTGCTCGACATTCTTGTCGGGCGTTACGCCCGCAATGGTCTCGGCGATCTTGCCGTCCTTCGTCAGCACGAACGTCGTGCGTTCGACGAAGCCATGGTCTATCTCCACACCGCGGACGTCCTTGAACCCGGGCTGCCCCGCCTGCACCTTCAGCTCGTACGACCTGGAGATGCTGCCGTCGGCATCGGAGGCGGTGGCAAACTTCCCGGCGCAGTAGTTGGGATCGGCGGAGAAGTCGTTGAGGCGCTTGATGCTGTCGAGGGACACGCCGATGATGGTCGCACCGGCCGCGGCGAATTTGTCCTTGTTGACCGCGAAGGTATGGGCCTGCAGGTCGCAACCCGTGGTGTAGGCGGACGGATAGAAATAGACGACCACCGGCCCCTTCGCGAGCGCGTCCTTGAGGGAGAACGTGAAGGGCTTGCCGGCGAGCGACGCTTGTGTCGTGAACTGGGGCGCACTCGCTCCCACCTGCAATGCGGCCAGCGCCGGCACGGATGCCATGCACGCGAACAGGGAGATGACTTGCCGCTTGTTCATGGAGCACCTCGCGACCTGTTGGGGGCGGCTATGATGGCACGCACGGGCGCGTTCCCGCTCTGAGGTTGAGGCGTGCCTCGTCCGGCTCCCCCGCTGCCGCTCGGGTACGCGTCGAATTTCATCTACATATCAGCCGCTTAGTCTCCACAGGTGATGTAACGCATAACCCGCGGGCACTCCCGGGACGACGCCGGAAATTGCTAGAGTCCTGAGAGACGCATCGGCCTCGCGACAGACACCTAGAAACCACGACCTGGCGGGGAGTTCGAAGTGCCGGATCTCAAAGATCGCTTCAGGGCCCCGACGCACCGGCGGCGATCTGTCATCGCAGCGCTCGCGCTCTCTTCTGCCGCTGCCACGGTGCTGGCGGGCTCGACCGCCGTGACGGCGGCATCGGGGCTCCCTGCACGGACAGCGATAGCCGACGCTTCGGGTCTGGTGCGTCTGCGCGGCCATGTGAGCGGGCACGCCCGGCCACAGCTCGACATCGGTGCGGCGCCGGATTCGCTGGCAATGAACGGCCTCGAGATCGTCTTCGCCAAGACGCCCTCACAGGAGCGCGCGCTCGAGCAATTGATCGCCGCACAGCAGGACCCGAAGTCACCCGAGTACCACAAATGGCTGACGCCGGCCGCGTACGGCGCGCGCTTCGGCGCCAGCCCGGCAACCGTCGCCGCGGTCACGCAATGGCTCCAGGGCAACGGCTTCACCGTCGATGCGCTGCCCGCAAACCGTTCGCAGCTGCGCTTTCACGCCGCCAAGGCGCAGCTCGAAGCCGCGTTTCATGTCGAGATTCACCTTTTCGACTTCGGGGGAGTGCGGCACTTTTCCAACGTGAGCGACCCCGAGATGCCGGCCGCGCTGGCACCGATGATCGCCGCCATCCACGGGCTGAACGACTTCTACCCGAGGCCGGCCTTGAAGAGCCGGCCCGCCCATGGCGTCGGTGCGCAGCCGCAGATCACCTACGACGGCGGCAAGACGAACTACGTGGGACCCGGCGACTTCGCCGTGATGTACAACCTGACGCCCCTCTATAACGCGCGGGTCGACGGTGCGGGCGTGAAGATCGCCGTCGCCGAACAGAGCGACATCGATCAAAACGTAGCCAACACTTACTGGTCGGGTATCGGCGTCGCCTCGCCCCCTGCCGTCACCTCGCTGCCCGTCCCCGGAGGGACGGATCCGGGACAAACCCACGACACCAACGAGACCGAGGCCTACCTCGACGTCGAGGTCGCGGGCGCTCTGGCCCCGGGCGCAAGCATCCTGCTGGTGCGGGACCAGAGCGCCGTCAACGCGTTCCAGTACATCATTCAGCAGAACCTGGCGCCGGTGCTGAGCATCTCCTTCACCGACTGCGAGAGTGATCTCGGCTCGCTGAACACCACCATCGAGAAGCTGTTCCAGGAGGCGGCGGCGCAGGGCATGACCGTCGCCGTCGGCAGCAATGACTCGGGCGTAGCGGGTTGCGAAACGAATGTCGGCACGCAGGGAACGCTGGCCACGACCGGCTTCGCGGTCAACGGCCTGGCATCGACGCCCTACAACCTGGCGGTCGGCGGGACCGATTTCGACCCGACACAACCCCAGGACTGGGGAGCGACGAACGCCGCGGGGACGCTCGCCAACGCCCTGGCGCACATACCGGAGATGGTCTGGAACGCAACCTGCGCCAATCCGCGGTACGCAACGGCGCTCAAGACCACCCCGAGCGCCTTCTGCAACCAGACCACGTTCAACGGACAGCCGAATCCGTTCCTCGAGATCGAAGGCAGCGGCGGCGGCGTGAGCAGCTGTCTCGCGGTCGATGCCACCACCAAGGCGTGTACGGGAGGCTATCCGGTGCCGCCCTGGCAGTCGGGCGTCGCAGGGATGGCGAACCTCACCGGGCGCGCCATTCCGGATGTGGCCGCGATCGCCAACGAGTGGGTGATCTGCTCCTACGACAACAACCCCTGTGACCCCTCGACCAATAGCGTCGACATCGTCGGGGGAACATCCGCGTCGACGCCCGCAGTCGCCGCGATCATTGCGCTGCTCGACCAGCAGATGGGCGGGTCGCAGGGCCTCGTCAACCCGCTGCTCTATCAGCTTGCCGCCGCCGAGTACGGTACGCCGGCCGCACCGAAGGCGAGCGGCGCGAACTGCAGCGCGAGCCTCGGAACTACGATCGGCGCGGATTGCGTCTTCTACAACGTGACCGCCGGCAGCAATGCGGCGCCCTGCACCGTCGCTTCCTTCTCCGACACGAGCAGCGCGCCCGCCAGCACCTGTAACGCCCAGACGGGGCAGCCGAACGGCATCATGGAGCTCAGCTCCGCGCCGCAATACGCGGCGGGCAGCGGATTCAGCCTCGCGAGCGGGCTCGGCAGTATCAATGCCACCAACCTGGTCCTTGCCATCTTTCTGCCGCCACCCTCGGGACTCAGCGCCACGGTGGCCGGGCAGTCGGTCAGGCTCAGCTGGAACGCCGAGACCCACGCCGCCAGCTACGACATCTACCAGGCGTCGCAGTCCGGGCAGGAAGGATCGGCTCCGGTGCAAAGCGCGGTGAGCGGCACATCCACTACCGTGTCGGGCCTGCAGCCCGCGCAGACTTATTACTTCACCATCGCGGCGCAGGCCGCGCTCGGAACCTCCGCGCAGTCGGGCGAAGTACGGGCGACGACGGTACCCGCGGCGCCCACGGGTCTGACCGCCGCGGCGGGCAACGCCTCGGCGACCCTCAGCTGGACCGCTGCGAGCGGCGCCACCGGCTACAACATCTATCAGGGGACTTCCGCGGGTGGCGAAGGCGCGACGCCGGTGCAGAGCGGGGTGAGCGGCGTGACCGCGACCGTATCGAGCCTCACCAACGGCACGACGTACTTCTTCACCGTTGCGGCCATCGATGCCGGCGGGGCCTCGGCGCCCTCCAACGAAGCACAGGCCACCCCCGCGCCGCCGAGCCACGGCGGAGGCGGACTGGGTGTGCTCGAGCTGGCGCTTCTCGCGCTGCTGGTTGCCTGCGGATTCAGACCTGCGCCAGCGCCCAGCGCACGATCTCCGCTCTGCCGATGGCGCCCGAGCGGCGCGCCACTTCCCGGCCTGCCCTGAAGCAGATCATCGTGGGGATGCCGCGGATGCCGAACTCGCCGGCGAGTCCCGGCTCGGCGTCGGTATTGAGCTTCGCCAGGCGTACCCTGGGCTCGAGCTCCGCCGCCGCGGCCGAGTATTCCGGCGCCATCATCTGACAAGGACCGCACCAGGGGGCCCAGAAGTCGACGACCACGGGAACGTCGTTGCGCTCGATGAATTTGCGGAAGTTGCCCGAACCAAGCTCGGTCGGGTGGCCCTCGAAGAGCGGCCGATGACACTGCCCGCACTTCGGTGCCTCGGTAAGGCGCGCGGACGGGATGCGGTTGAGCGCCGCGCAGTGCGGACAGACGAGATGCAGCGTTTCGGCCACGGGCGCGGTATGGGGGGTGCCGTGCGGAATTTCAATCCTGGCGTGCCTGCGGAACATACTGTCTGCGGACTGGTCGAACCCGCAATATCCGGGAGCAGCCGGCGTGAGCGTAATGACCCTCGGGAAGCTGCAGGCGTGGTGGCGCAACTATCGCGGCACCCTGCTCTTTCTGTGCCTGATGCTCGGGTTTCGCTCGGCGTGGGCCGACTGGGTGACGGTGCCCACGGGCTCGATGAACCCCACGATACTCGAGGGCGACCGGGTGCTCGTCGACAAGCATGTGTTCGGCCTGCGTATTCCTTTCACGCGCGTGCACCTCACGGCCGGCGCCAACCCGGCGCGCGGCGATATCGTCGTATTCGACTCGCCCGCCGACGGGACCTCGCTGGTCAAGCGGGTGATCGGGGTTCCGGGCGATGTGGTAGCGCTCGAGGGTAACCGGCTCACCGTCAACGGCCACGCGGCACGCTACTCGGTCGGGGACCTCCGGGGCGTGCGCCGTCTGCTCGCCGCGACCGCGGCGGAGCATCCGCTGCTGCTGCGTGAGGCGGGCCTGGGCTCGCCTCACGAGATCATGATCCTCCCCGGCCGCAGGGCTCCCCGGTCCCTCGATGCCGTGACGGTGCCGGACGGCATGTACTTCATGATGGGTGACAACCGCGACAACAGCGCCGACTCCCGCTACTTCGGCTTCGTTCCCCGCCGCGACATCATCGGCCGCGCGACGCGTGTCCTCGTCTCGCTGAATCCCGACCGGCACTACGCCCCGCGCTCAGAGCGGTTTCTCCTGCCACTCGGCTGACGGCACCGCCGCCCGCGCTCATCGACAGCAGCGCGTTCGCAGTACGCCAGTTGCGCGCGGTCGCGTGCGTCCCGAGGAAGCGCTCCACCTTGTCGTGCAGCTCGCATTGCGGGAAGCCATGCGGGGTGAACAGGTAGAAGACTTTTCCCTCGAGGGCAAACCCTTCCCTGCCCCTCTTCAGCCGCGTCAGCGAGTCGAGATCCGGGCGCCGCGGCCGCGCCGACAGAAAGAAAAGGTGTAGCGATTTGTGGTCCCGGTCCGCCTCGGGAAAGGGGTTACCGCGGACGGCCGCCGCCAGCTCGCGGCGCGACAGCACCATCACCTGCGGCTCGAACCCCGCGCGTTTGCGGATCAGTGCGCCGATTTCGGCCGCCAGCGAGCGCGCGCCGCCGTGCGCGCTCTCGAATAGGACTTTCCCGCTCTGAATGTAGGTGCGCACGGCGGTAAAGCCGGCGCGCCGCAGGATTGCCGCCAGATCTTTCATCAGCAGCTGACGGCGGCCGACGACGTTGATTCCGCGCAGCAGTGCAATCCAGGTCTTCGGGCGAGCTCTCCGCGGCACGGCGCGCACTGTAGCCATTTTCCCCTACTTGCTACGCACATCTACTGATGGGGGGGTCCCCGGGAAGATGCTCTGCTTGGCTCCGTTGGTCGCCGCAGCTCCGGTGACGGGGAGTCCCATGCATCCGACTGAGACCTACAACGACAGGGTCGTGCGCCAGTTTGCCATCATGACGGTCGTCTGGGGGATCGTCGGCATGGCGGTCGGCGTACTGATCGCGGCGCAGCTCTACTGGCCAGCGCTCAACTTCGACATCCCCTGGCTGACCTACAGCCGCCTGCGCCCGCTGCACACCAACGCGGTGATCTTCGCCTTCGGCGGCAGCGCGCTGTTCGCGACCTCCTATTACTGCGTGCAACGCACCTGCCACGTGCGGCTCTTCAGCGACAGGCTCGCGGCCTTCACCTTCTGGGGCTGGCAGGCGGTGATCGTCGCCGCGGCCGTCACGCTGCCGCTCGGCATCACCCAGAGCAAGGAGTACGCCGAGCTCGAATGGCCGATTGACCTCCTCATCACCATCGTGTGGGTGGCCTACGCGGTGGTGTTCTTCGCGACCATCGCCCGGCGGCGCGTGCAGCACATCTACGTCGCCAACTGGTTCTACGCCGCCTACATCATCACCATCGCGGTCCTGCACGTGTTCAACAACCTCGCCATCCCGGTGAGCCTGACGAAGTCGTACGTGATCTACGCCGGCTCGATCGACGCCATGATGCAGTGGTGGTACGGACACAATGCGGTGGGTTTCTTTCTCACCGCCGGCTTCCTCGGCATGATGTATTACTTCGTGCCGAAGCAGGCGCAGCGCCCGATCTATTCGTACCGCCTGTCGGTCGTGCACTTCTGGGCGCTGATCTCGGTGTACATCTGGGCGGGACCGCACCACCTGCACTACACCTCGCTTCCGGACTGGGTGCAGTCGATCGGCATGGTGTTCTCGCTGCTGCTGCTCGCACCGTCGTGGGGCGGGATGATCAACGGCATCATGACCCTCTCGGGCGCGTGGGACAAACTGCGCACCGACCCGATCCTCAAGTTCATGATCGTGTCGCTGTCCTTCTACGGCATGTCGACCTTCGAAGGTCCGATGATGTCGATCAAGACGGTCAACGCGCTCTCGCACTACACCGACTGGGTGATCGGTCACGTGCACTCGGGCGCCCTCGGCTGGGTGGCGATGATGACCATCGGCACCATGTACCACCTCATTCCGCGGCTGTTCAATCGCCGGCAGATGTACAGCGTGAAGCTCATCGACGTGCACTTCTGGCTGTCGACCATCGGTGTGGTGCTCTACATCTGCGCGATGTGGATCGCCGGCGTCATGCAGGGACTGATGTGGCGCGCTGTCAACGACGACGGGACGCTCACCTACAGCTTCATCGAGAGCGTCAAGGCGACCTATCCCTTCTACCTGGTGCGTCTCATGGGCGGTGCGCTGTTCTTCAGCGGCATGTGGATCATGGCCTACAACGTCTGGATGACGATCCGCGGCGAGAAGCCCGTGCCGGTCCCGGTGCCGCCGCCGGCCCCGGAGCCGCCACCGGCCGCCGCGGTCGCCGCCACGGGAGCGCCCTCATGAACCACGACGTCGTCGAAAGGAAGCTCGGTCTCATGATCGTGCTCATCGTGCTGGTGATCAGCGTCGGCGGATTCGTCGAAGTGATCCCGCTCGCGACCAGCGCGGCCGCCAAACAGGGTGCGGTCCATATCACGCCGCGCACGCCTCTCGAGCAGGCGGGCTTCGACGTCTACGAGCGCGAGGGCTGCTACCTGTGCCATTCGCAGCAGATCCGCCCCTTCCGCAGCGAGACCGAGCGTTACGGGCCGTATTCGGTGGCGGCGGAGTCCCAGTACGACCATCCCTTCCAGTGGGGCTCCAAGCGTACCGGGCCGGACCTCGCGCGCGTCGGCGGCCGCTACAGCGACGAGTGGCACCGGCTGCACCTGCACAATCCGCGTGACGTCGTGCCGGAGTCCAACATGCCGGGCTTCCCATGGCTGGCGAAAACCAGGATCGACGGTGAGCTCCTCGAGCGCAAGCTGCGCGTGCTGCGCTTCCTCGGCACTCCCTATACCGATGCCGACATCGCCGCCGCTCCCGCGGCCGTTGCGGACAAGACCGAGCTCGACGCGCTCATCGCCTACCTGCAGTCGCTCGGCCTCGCGCGGCCGCGCGGCTGAGCGAGGAGCCGCACCATGCACTTGAGTCCGGACGTCCTGAGCAGCGTGGTCACCGTCGTGTGGTTCCTCTGCTTCATCGCGCTGTGCGTGTGGGCGTGGAGCGGCCGGCGGCGCAAGGATTGGGACGCAGCAGCCAGATTACCGCTGGAGGAGATCAACGAGCGCGCCGCCGACGGCCGTAAAGGAGGCCGCTGATGTCACCCCTGACGACGACGATCGTGGCGGTCGTCACCCTCCTCAACCTGCTCGGCTGCGCCTGGCTCATCTGGTGGACGGCGCGCCGCCAGCCGGGTGAAGTCGCCGAGGGTGAGGTCAAGGACCACGTGTGGGACGGCGACCTGCGCGAACGCAACAACCCGATGCCGCGCTGGTGGCTGATCCTGTTCTTCCTCACGATCATCTTTGGTCTCGTCTATCTGCTGCTGTACCCCGGGGTGGTCCGTGGCACGCTCGGCTGGTCGGAGGACCGACAGTACCGCGAGGAGATGCAGCGCGCGCAGCGCCAGTATGCGGCGATCTATGCCGCGTTCGCCGGCCGCAGCATCGTCGAGCTCGCCAGCGACCCGAAGGCTGTCGCCTTGGGCAGGAATCTCTTCGCCAACACCTGCATCAACTGTCATGGCTCCGACGCCCGCGGCGCGCCGGGCTTCCCCGACCTCACCGACAACGACTGGCTCTACGGCGACACCCCCGACGATATCGTCCAGTCCATCACCAATGGTCGCGAAGGCGCGATGCCGCCGCTCGGCGCGGCGCTCGGCGAGCAGGGAGTCGAGGAGGTCGTCGACTACGTGCTCTCCTTGAGCGGGCATCAGGAGCCTGCCGACAAGGTGGCGGCGGGCAAGGCGCGCTTCGTGCTGTGCGCGGCGTGCCACGGGCCGGATGGCAAAGGCAATCCTGCCATCGGCTCGAAAAACCTGACGGACGACATCTGGCTCTACGGCGGCTCTGCGGCGACGCTGCGCAAGACGGTGACCGAAGGCCGTCACGGCAAGATGCCGGCGCACCAGTGGCTGGGCGACGACCGGATCCGCCTGCTCGCCGCGTACGTCTACAGCCTGTCGCATTCGCAGCAGGCTCCATGACCCCGAAGCCGCTTCAGCCCCTCGAGCCCGGGCGGCGCGGCTGGGGCGTCGACGTCGGGCTCGTGCTGTGGCCGTCGTTCCTCGCGTCCTGTGCCGGCAGTCTCCTCTTCTTCGCGGCGGTCGACCCGGCGCTGCTGCGCGATGCCGGCCCACGGCTGTTCGCCGGCCTCGAGCGCGAGGCGGGCTATGCCCTGGGGTTCATCTACTTCTGGGCGGTCGCCGCCCTTGCGAGCGCACTCAGCATCTATCTGATCCGCACCGAGCGGCCGGCGCGGCGCAGCGCCGGACCTGAGCCGCCATGACACCGCCGAACCTCCGGCTGGTGCCGAAGGTGCCCGAGCCGGCCCCGTTCTACGCCGCGGCCGAGAAGATCTATCCCCGTGAGATCAGCGGCCGCTTCTCCCGGCTGCGTGAGATCGCGGTGGTCGTGCTGCTCGGACTGTTCTACGGCGTGGCGTGGCTCGACTTCGACGGCCACCAGGCGCTGCTCTTCGATCTGCCGGCGCGCAAGTTTCATATCTTCGCGCTGACCCTGTGGCCGCAGGATTTCCTCTATCTGACGCTGCTGCTGATCATCGCGGCTCTCTCCCTGTTCTTCTTCACCGCGCTCGCCGGACGGCTGTGGTGCGGCTACGCCTGTCCGCAGACGGTGTGGACCGAGCTGTTCGTATGGATCGAGCAGTGGACCGAAGGCAAGCGCTCGCGCCGCATGAAGCTCGACCGCGCGCCCTGGACCGCGGACAAGCTGCTGCGCAAGAGCGCCAAGCAGATCCTGTGGGTGACGCTCGCCGCCTGGACCGGCTTCACGTTCGTCGGCTACTTCACGCCGATCCGCACGCTCGGCGCCGGAATCGCCGACCTGTCGCTCGGCCCCTGGTCGAGCTTCTGGATCTTCCTCTACGGACTCGCCACTTACGGGAACGCTGGGTTCCTGCGCGAGCAGGTCTGCAAGTACATGTGTCCCTATGCGCGCTTTCAGAGCGCGATGTTCGACAAGGACACGCTGATCATCTCCTACGACGAGGCGCGTGGCGAGCCGCGCGGACCGCGGCGGCGCGGCACCGAGGCACGCGCGGCGGGCCTCGGAGATTGCATCGACTGCACCCTGTGCGTGCAGGTGTGCCCCACCGGCATCGACATCCGCCACGGGCTGCAGTACGACTGCATCGCCTGCGGCGCCTGCATCGACGCCTGCGATGAGGTGATGGACAAGATGGGGAGTCCCCGCGGCCTGATCCGCTACACCACCGAGCACGCGCTGCACGCGCGCGCGACGCACATCGTCCGTCCGCGCATGCTGGTCTACGCCGCGCTGCTGCTGCTCGCCGGCGGCGTGCTGCTCTACTCGCTGTTCACGCGCACGCCGCTGATCCTCGACGTCATCCGCGACCGTAATGCGCTCTACCGCGAAGTGCACGGCGAGCTCATCGAGAACGCTTACACGCTCAAGATCATCAACCTCGACGACAGGCCGCACGCCTACCGCCTGGCGGTGAGTGGCATGCCGGGGCTCGAGCTGACCGCTCCCGCCGAGCCGATCGCGGTACCGCCCGGAAGCGTCAGCAGCATTCCCGCCCGTCTCGCGGCGCCCGAGGCGGTCGCCGCCGGCGTGCACCGCATCGCGCTCACGCTCACGGCGGTCGATGCCCCGCGCATCGAGGTGCACGAGAAGACCCGCTTCATAGGACCCTCGTCATGAGCAACCTCACCGACAGCGCTCCCTGGTATCGGCACTTCTGGCCCTGGTTCATCATCGCGATGCTCGGCTGCGCCGTGACCGGAAGCTTCGTCAGCCTGTACTTTGCCCTGCATACCCCGGACGTGGTGCTGGAGCACACGGACGCCTCGAACTAGGAGCGCGGGATGGACCTCGGGCCACCCGGGAGCCGCTGCTTCCACTGCGGCAGCCCGCTCACCGCCGCAGCTTCCTTCGCGGTGCGGATTGACGGCAGCGAGCATCCCGTGTGCTGCGCCGGCTGCGAGGCGGCGGCCACCCTGATCCTCTCGCAGGGTCTCGGACGCTTCTACGAGTTCCGCGAGCCGCTCACCGCACCGCCGGCCGGCGGCACACGCAACTGGTCGGCGTTCGACCGCGAGGCGGCGCTGCGCCGCTACACTCATGAGTGTGCGGGCGGCGAACGCGAGCTGAGCCTGCAGATCGAGGGCCTGCACTGCGCCGCCTGCGCGTGGCTCATCGAGAGGAGCTTGAGGCGGAATCCGGGCGTGCGGCAGATTCACGTCAACGCCAGCACGGCGCGCGCCGAGCTGCGCTTCGATCCGCGGGCCACCACGCTGAGCCACCTGCTCGCGGGAATTCAGGCGCTGGGGTTCGTGCCGCTGCCCCTGTCCTTCGGCGGCGACGCCCTCGAGGGAACGGCCGAGCGCCGCGCTGCGCTCAAGCGCTTAGGGGTCGCGGGCCTCGGCATGATGACGGTCACGACCTATGCCGTGTCGCTCTACGCCGGATTGATCCAGGGCATGGCGCCGGACCTCGAGCAGTTCCTGCGCTTCGTGAGTCTGCTGGTCGCGACGCCGGTGGTGCTGTACGCGGCGCAGCCCTTCTTCGTCTCCGCGTGGCGCAGCCTCCTCGCCCTGAGGCCCGGCATGGACGTGCCCGTGGCGCTCTCCATCGGTGCGGCCTACGTGTGGAGCGTGGCCGCGACGCTGCGCGGGCGCGGCGCGGTGTACTTCGATTCGGTCGTCATGTTCACGTTCCTCCTGCTGCTCGGCCGCTATGTGGAGATGTCGTTGCGGCACCGCGCGGGGTTACAGCACGATGCGCTCGCCCGGCTGTTGCCCGACAGCGCGCTGCGGCTCACCGGATCCGAAGCCGAGCGCGTCACGCCCGATGAGCTGCGGGCCGGCGACCGCGTACGCGTGCTGCACGCGGAGCGCGTGCCGGCGGACGGCCGCATCGAGTGCGGCAGCACCGAGGTGGACGAATCGCTTCTCACCGGCGAGTCGGCCGCGCGCCTGCGCCGGCCCGGGGACGAGCTGACCGCGGGTACGCTGAACCTCACCGGAGTCGTCGAGATGACGGTGACGCGCGCCGGTCAGGACTCGACGCTGGCGGCGGTGTCGCGGCTTCTCGAGCGCGCCAGGGGCTCGAGACCCGCCGTCGCGGATCTCGCCGACCGCGTCGCTGCCTGGTTCGTCACCGCAGTGCTGCTGCTCGCCGCGGGCGTCGCGCTCTACTGGGCACATGTGGATGCAACGCGCGCCTTCGCCACGGTGCTCGCGGTTCTGGTGGTCACCTGCCCCTGCGCGCTGTCGCTGGCGACGCCGGCAGCGCTCGCCGCCGCCACCACGCGCCTGGCGCGTGCCGGCGTGCTGGTCACCCGCGGCCGCGCGCTCGAGCGCCTGGCGGGCGCGGACCGCATCGTCTTCGACAAAACCGGTACGCTGACGCTCGGTGCGCCGCGCCTAGAGAATGTCGTCACGCTCGACCCACGGGTGACGGCGGCGCAGTGCCTGAGTGTAGCGGCGGCTCTCGAAGGGCATTCGAGCCATCCTCTGGCGCGCGCCTTCGCGCATCTGACACCGGCGGCGGGTGCGGCAGAGGTGAAGGCGGTCGCCGGCCACGGGCTCGAGGGACTGGTCGCGGGAAGGCGGTACCGGATCGGGCGGCTCGAGTTCGTGCTGGCAGGCTCAGCAGGCACGCCGCCGGCGCCCGCCAACGATCCCGAGCGCACGAGTGTCGTCCTGGGCGATGCCTCCGGTCCGCTCGCCGCGTTCCACCTCGTCGATGCGCTGCGCAGCGATGCCCGTGACACGATCGGGCGGCTCACCGCGCTCGGCCTCATCGCCGCCATTGCGAGCGGCGACCGCGAAGGCCCGGTCGCGGCTGCGGTGCGTCAGCTGGGAGAGGTCGACGCCCGCGCCAACCTCACCGCCGACGGCAAGCTGGCCCTGCTGCGGGAGCTGCGCCACGCGGGCCACCGGGTCGTGATGGTCGGTGACGGCGTGAACGATGCGCCGGTACTCGCTGCTGCGGATGTCTCGGTCGCCATCGCCGGCGGGACCGAGCTCGCCAAGGTGAGCGCCGACCTGGTGTTGATGGGCGATGGCCTCGGCGGGCTGACCTGCGCCGTCGAGACCTCGAGACGCCTGCTGCGCATCATCCGCCAGAATCTCGGCTGGGCGGTACTCTACAACCTGACCGCGGTGCCGCTCGCGGCGAGCGGACTCGTCGAGCCCTGGATGGCGGTGCTCGGCATGTCCGCGAGCTCGCTGCTGGTGGTGGTGAATGCCATGCGCCTGCTCGGGCGGCCGGCCACTCGCACCGCGGCGCAGCCGGCGCCGCTCGAGCGGGCGGTGCCCGCATGAGCGTCGTCTACCTGCTGATCCCGCTCGGTTTAGGTCTGCTCGCGCTGTCGGTGTGGGCGTACTTCTGGGCGGTGCGCTCCGGACAGTTCGACGACCTCGACTCGCCCGGAGTGCAGATTCTCCTCGACGACGATCGCGCACCGCCGCCGGCGACGCCGGCGGCGCCGGAGTCCCGCGATGCATGAGCTGACGCTGCTCGCGGCGTTTCTGGCCGGCGTGCTCGGCAGCACGCACTGCGCGGCCATGTGCGGCGGCATCGCCACGGCCCTCGGCACCGCGCCGGGTGGTGCGCGCCGTCACCGGCAACTGCTGCTTTATCACCTCGGGCGCATCGCAAGCTACGCGACCGCCGGAGCCATCGCAGCCGCGCTCGGTGCCGCCGCGGGCTCCGCCTTCGCAATCTCGCGCTGGAGCGAGATATTGCGCCTGGCAACGGCGGCCGTGGTCGTCGTGATCGGCCTCGACATCGCCCTGAGCGGTATCGCGGGCGCACGCTGGCTGCGGCTGCCGGAGCAGTGGGGAGCGCGGCTGTGGCGGCAGCTAGCGCCCCTGTCGCGCGCATCGCTCCCCGCCGCGCCCGCTGCGCGTGCACTGGTCCTCGGACTCCTGTGGGGCTGGTTGCCGTGCGGGCTCGTGTACTCGGTGCTGCTGGCGGCCGCGCTCGCCGGCGGCGTCGCGCGCGGTGCGGCCGTCATGATCGTCTTCGGACTCGGTACGGTGCCGGCGATGGCGGGCCTGAGTTATCTCGGCGCGCGGCTGCCGCGGCCGGGCGGCTCGCTGGCGCGCCTGCTCGGTGCTGCGCTGGTTGCCTGCGGACTGTGGACGGCAGCTGTGCCGATCGCCGCATTGAGCGGCGGACAAGAGCACCGCCACGCGGTGGCATCGGCTGCTGCTGAAGGTGCCGGCCGGCCGCGCTGACGCCGCCGGCCGGAATCGCTCAGTGCCTGGGGTTCAACGCCGCTTTCGCGAGCGCGTCGAGCTGCTCGACCGCGGCGCGCGTGACGCCGAAGATCTGACGGCGGCGGCGCCCGAGGGCGACCCAGGCTTCGAGCGTCGCAATACCTTCGGCGCGCAGGCGCTCGAGCAGCGATAGGGGCAGGTCAGCGGGTAATGCGTGCGACATGCTGCCGACGATTTAGGAATCCGCGGCATTTGCCAAGCGT
>DASQIP010000124.1:0-5285 GCA_035631515.1 Steroidobacteraceae bacterium | reverse complement strand
CTCGAAGTTGAAGGAGCGGCAGAAGCGCTTGCGCAGCGCGAGGCCCCAGGCGCGGTTGATGCGGCTGCCGAACGGGGAGTGGATCACGAGCTGCATGCCGCCGGCTTCGTCGAAGAAGCGCTCGAAGACGACCAGCTCCTGGCTGGGCACGGCGCCGAGCGCGGCGCGCGCCGCGGCGAGGTAGTCAACGAGCTGCACCGCCGCGGGCGCGCCGATGCCGCTCTCGGCCGCCAACCAGGCGGCGGCGGCCTCCGCGCCCTGATCGAGCCGCGCCTCGAGCTCGCGCCGCAGCCGCGAGACGCTCGCCGACAGCTCAGCGGTGCGTCCCGGGGCCTCGCCGATCCAGAACGGGATGCTGGGCGGCTCGCCGCGCGCGTCTTCGACCCGGATACGGCCCGGCTCGACCCGCAGGATGCGGTAAGAGACGTTGCCGAGCTGAAAGATGTCGCCCTGCATGCTCTCGATCGCGAAGTCCTCGTTGACCGTTCCTACGAACTGCGCCTGCGGCTCGAGCAGCACCTGGTAGTCGGCGGTGTCGGGAATGGTGCCGCCGGAGGTGAGGGCGGTGAGCCGGGCGCCGCGCCGGCCCTTGATGCGGTGGTTGACCCCGTCGTGATGCAGCAGCGCACCGTGGCGGCCGCGGCGCGTGCTGTAGCCCTCGGCCAGCATGCGCACGACCTCGTCGAACTCGCTGCGCGCCAGCTCGCGGTACGGATGCGCGCGGGTGACGAGCGCGTACAGGGCGTCCTCCTGCCACTCGCGCGCCGCCGCCTCCGCCACGATCTGCTGCGCCAGCACGTCGAGCGGCTTCGCCGGAACGCGCAGCTGATCGAGCTCGCCGCGGCGCACCGCGGCGAGGAGCGCCGCGCATTCCACCAGGTCGTCGCGCGACAGCGGGAAGAGGCGGGCCTTCGGCGTGCCGCCCACCGAGTGACCGGAGCGCCCGGCGCGCTGCAGGAAGGCGGCGATCGAGCGCGGCGAGGCCAGCTGGCATACGAGGTCGACCTCGCCGATGTCGATGCCGAGCTCGAGAGACGCGGTCGCGACCAGGGCGCGCAGCTCGCCCCTCTTCAGGCGCTTCTCGGCATCGAGCCGCGATTCCTTTGCCATGCTGCCGTGATGCGCCGCGACGTGTTGCTCGCCGAGGCGCTCCGACAGGTGGCGCGCGATGCGCTCGGACTGGCGGCGGGTGTTGACGAACACCAGCGTCGTACGGTGCTCGCCGACGAGCTCCGCCAGGCGGTCGTAGATCTCCGTCCAGACGTCGCCCGACATCACCGACTCGAGCGGCCCGGACGGGATCTCGAGCTTGAGATCGCGATGACGCGCGTGCCCGGTGTCGATGATGGTGCAGTCGGGGCTGCCGTCGGCGAGCAGCCCGCCGACGCCGACCAGGAAGCGCGCCACTTCGGCGATCGGCTTCTGCGTGGCTGAAAGCCCGACGCGCGTCAGGCGCCGCCCCGCGAGCGCCTCGAGCCGCTCGAGGGTGAGGGCGAGATGCACGCCGCGCTTGGCTCCGGCCATGGCATGAATCTCGTCGACGATGACGGTGCGCGTGCTCGCGAGCATCCGCCGGCCGGACTCCGAGCCCATGAGGATGTAGAGCGACTCGGGGGTCGTCACCACGATGTGCGGCGGGCGTTTGGCGCTGGCGGTGCGCTCGTGCCGCGGCGTGTCGCCGGTGCGCACGAAGGTGCGGATGCCGTGCGCGGGCAAGCCGAGCGCCTCAAGCTCCGCGGCGATGCCGGCGAGCGGCGCCTCGAGATTGCGGTGGATGTCGTTGGAGAGCGCCTTGAGGGGCGAGACGTACACCACGCGCGTCTCGTCGGCGAGGCCGTGCGACTCGATCCCGGCGCGCACCAGCTCGTCGATGACCGCGAGAAAGGCGGCGAGCGTCTTGCCCGAGCCGGTCGGGGCCGCGATCAGTACATGGCGCCCGGCCGCGATCGCCGGCCACGCCGCGGCCTGCGCCGGGGTCGCGGCGTCGAATGTGCGGGCAAACCAGCCGGCGACGGACGGATGGAAGGCGGCAGGCATGCAGGCAATTGAAGCACACCGCGGCGCGCGCGAGGAGCTGCGGGAGCGCCGAATTAATGCAACATACAGCCTACAACGTGAACCCCACCTGTATGCGCGTCGCGACTCAAAGGGGAGTAGAGTTCACGGCTGACTCACTTGCCGCGAGGGCATCTCACGATGTGGGAAGAAGAGACGGCGGACTCATTCCGCCGCAAACTCCTCTGGTGGATCGGCGGCCTGGTGGTGGTCGCGGCCGCCGGATTCGCCCTCTGGTACCGGTTCCTGTTCCATCCGGCGCAAACCGCGCCGCCCGCCGCCGTGCAGCCCGTCCAGGCGCCGGCCGCGGCCGAGCCGGTGGTCTCGAATCCGATGCCCGCGGCCGCCGCGGGATCCGAGGCGCTGCCGGCCCTCAACGACAGCGACCCGATGGTCCAGGAGTCGCTCAAGGGCGTGTTGGGGCAGCCGACGCTCGAGGCGCTGCTCGTGCCGCAGAACATCGTGCGGCACATCGTAGTGACGGTCGACAACCTGCCGCGCCACAAGGTCGCCGTGGAGCTGCGGCCGCTGAAGCCGACCGCCGGGCAGACGGTGGTGTCCACCGAGGGCGACCTCACGGTGCTGAGCGAAGCCAACTTCGACCGCTACCGGGCCTTCGTGCGGGCCGTGCAGTCCGCCGACGTCAGGGAGCTCGCGGCGGCGTACCGGCGCTTCTACCCGCTGTTCCAGCAGGCCTACGAGGATCTCGGTTATCCCGGCAAGTATTTCAACGACCGGCTGGTCGAGGTGATCGATCACCTGCTCGAGACACCCGAAGTCGCGCCGCCGATTCAGCTGGAGCAGCCGCGGGTGTTCTATACGTTCGCGGACGCCGGACTCGAGGGACGCTCGGCCGGACAGAAGCTGCTGATCCGCATGGGGCCGGCGAACGCGCGCATCGTCAAGGCGAAGCTGCGCGAATTCCGCGCCGAGATCGTCGCCAAAAAGTGAGCGCCGCCCTGCAGCCGCAAGAGGACGGCCTCGAGAAGCCCCTCGGCGATCTGCGCTCGGTGCTGATTGCCGGAGAGTCGATCCAGGCCTGGGCGGTCCAGCGGCGGATGTTCGCCCTGGCACACCGCCGCGTGCTGGTCGCCGCGACCAGCGGCCGCCTGATCATCATCACCCGTCCGCTGCTCGGCGGCTTCGAGCTGGTCACGGTGCGCTGGCAGGATCTCGAGGAAGTCACGCTGCGCGTCGGCGTCATCGGCGCGGATCTCGGCGTTCGTGCCGGCAAGGCGACGGATCTCGCCTCCCTCGGCTCGCAGGGCGCGCAGCGGGTGGAGCTCAAGGGCCTGCGCAGGGAGCAGGCGCAGGCGGTCTATCGCGTCTGCCAGGCGCAGGACCAGGCCTGGCGCGAGAAGCGCCGGGTACGCGAGCTCGAGGAGCTGCGCGCCCGCTCCGGCGGCATCCAGGTCATGGGATCGCCTCTGGCGGGCGCTGCCGCGCCGGCCGGCGATGACGCGGTGCGGCGACTCCAGGAGGCGAAGAGGCTGCTCGACGCGCAGCTCATCACCGACGCCGAGTACGAGGCGATCAAGGCCAGGATCGTCTCGCCCTGAGCGGCTATACATAATCGCTAACAACTAATCCACAAGCGATCCACAGGACAGGTGCGTTACGCTCCGATCCATGGTCGCGATCCGCCTGCGGCGGCACAAGCCGGTCGAGAACGAAGTCCTCGGGACCTACAGCTTCACGAGCCGTACGGTCCAGGTCCTGAAGACCCAGGACGACCATATCCTCTGGACCTGCGATTGCGAGCGCTTCCGCCGCCAGGCCGGGCAGCGCGAGCCGCTGTGGTGCAAGCACATCGCCAAGGCGGCGGCGCGCCGCTCCCTCGAGCGGCTCACCCGCCGCGTGGCGGGGGGCCGCGGCAGCGAGCACTCGGGCGGCTGAGCGCTGGCGCGCGCCTTTGCGGCGTCCGGGGTATTTCGGTATCTTGAGGCGGGACAGCTTCAGGAGCCAATCATGCGCTGGGAAACCCCGCGGGCGATCGACATGCGCTTCGGCATGGAGATCACCCTGTACATTGCGAGACGCTGATACCTCGGGCGCCCCCGGCTCAAGCCGGGTGCCAGGCTTCGATGCACCGTGAGAATCCGCGTACTGGGATCGGCCGCCGGCGGCGGCTTTCCCCAGTGGAACTGCAATTGCCATAACTGCTCGGGCGTGCGCAACGGCACGGTGCGTGCCGCGCCCAGGACGCAATCCTCGATCGCCGTTGGCGGCACCGACCCGGCCGCCTGGGCCCTCGTCAATGCCTCCCCCGACATCCTCACGCAGCTGCGGGTGCACTCCGACCTGCAGCCCGCGCGCGCACCGCGCGACTCGGGGCTGGCGGGCATCGTGCTGGTAGATGCGCAGATCGATCACACCGCCGGACTCTTCATGCTGCGCGAGTCCACGGCGCCGCTCGCCGTCTGGTGCACCGACGCGGCGTACGCCGACCTGACCGGCGGCAATCCGATCTTCAGCGTGCTCAGTCACTACTGCGGCATCGAGCGGCACCGGCTGGGCACTGGCGGCGAGGAGTTCGCGCTCGACCGCGTTCCCGGGGTGCGCTGGCGGGCGATTCCCGTCGCGGGCAAACCCGCGCCCTACTCGCCCCACCGCAGCGCACCGGTGCGGGGCGATAACGTGGCGCTCGTGATCAGCGACGCCGCGAGCGGCAAGGCCGCAGTCTATGCGCCCGGGGTCGGGGCGATCGAGCCCGCCCTGTGGAGCGCGCTCGAGGCGTCTGTCTGCGTGCTCATCGACGGCACCTTCTGGAGCGACGAGGAAATGGCCGCCCAGGGCCTCGCGGCGCGGCGCGCCCGCGACCTCGGCCATTTGCCCCAGAGCGGCGCCGGCGGCATGCTCGAATGGCTCGGGCGGCTGCCGCGCGCGACGCGCAAGATCCTCATCCACGTGAACAACACCAATCCGATCCTGGACGAAGACTCGCCCGAGCGCGCTGCGCTCAGCAAGGCCGGCGTCGAAGTCGCGTGGGACGGGATGGAGATCGCGCTGTGAGCGAGCCGGCCTGGACGCGCGCCGAGTTCGAGTCGCGGCTGCGCGAGCGCGGCCACGCCTATCACATCCACCACCCCTTCAACGTCATGCTCAACTCCGGCAAGGCGACGCGCGAGCAGATCCGCGGCTGGGTGGCGAACCGCTTCTATTACCAGATCAACATTCCGCTCAAGGATGCCGCGATCCTCGCCAACTGCGGGGAGCGCGCGGTGCGCCGC
>DASQIP010000123.1:0-7520 GCA_035631515.1 Steroidobacteraceae bacterium | reverse complement strand
TAGGGCGAGGTCGTCGCCGTCCCCAGCGAGGTGGTACCGTCGAAGAACTGGACGCTCGCGATGGTCAGGTTGTATCCCGCGCCGGCCATCGCGGTCGCGGTAATCGCCACCGTGCCGCTCACCGTCGCCGCAGCCGCCGGCGCGGTGATGGCAACCGTCGGCGGCGGGCACGCGGGGTTGTAGGGCCCGCCGCAGGTCCCACCTCCTCCACCACCGCCGTAGCCGCTGCCGCCGTAGCCGCCGCAGGCCGTGAACGCCGTCGCCAGCAAGGCGCCGGCCAGAATCATGAAGAATCGGGTCAGGATCGGATTACGCGCGCGCATATGGAAGTCCCGCTGATTGCTTGTTACCCGATCGGTAAGTGTCGCGGCGGGGCGCGCCGGTTCCGGCCACGGGACGGGGGGAACACGCATCGCCCCCTTGCGTCGCAGCGCGGCAACAGCCGCGCCGGCTGCGGGCTTTAGCGTCGGGCGGGCTCGGGCCGCTCGGACGTTTCCGCGCGCCGCAGCTCGCGCGGCAGCGTGAAGAACACCCGCTCCTCGCGCCCGATGACTTCGCGGGGCGGTTGCCCGCCCCACTGCGCGAGGCGCGTGACGACCTGCTGCACCAGCAGCTCCGGAGCCGAGGCGCCCGCCGTTACGCCCACGGCACGCTTGCCCGCAAACCACTCGGCGCGCAGGTCGTCGGGGCCGTCCACCAGGAAGCCCGGGACACCCGCGCGGTCGGCGAGCTCGCGCAGGCGGTTGGAGTTGGAGCTGGTGCGCGAGCCCACCACCAGCAGCACGTCGCATTGCTCGAGCAGCTTCTTGACGGCGTCCTGGCGGTTCTGCGTGGCGTAGCAGATGTCCTCGTGGCGCGGGGTCGCGAGCTGCGGAAATCGCGCCTTGAGTGCCGCCACGATCTCCGCGGTGTCGTCCACCGACAGCGTCGTCTGGGTGACGAGGGCGAGCTCGCGCCCGTCGCGCACCGGGAGCGCCGCGACATCCTTGAGGTCCTCCACGAGGTGTATGTGCCCGCCGCAGGACCCGTCGAATCGCCCCATGGTGCCTTCCACCTCCGGGTGACCGGCGTGGCCGATGAGGATCACGTCGCGGCCCTCGCGGGCATAGCGCTGCACTTCCATGTGCACCTTGGTGACCAGCGGGCAGGTGGCGTTGAAGACCGTGAGGCGGCGGCCGTGCGCTTCCTGCTCGACCGCGCTCGAGACGCCGTGCGCCGAGAAGATCACCGTGCAGCCGGACGGCACCTCGCTGAGCTCGTCGACGAACACCGCCCCGAGCGCGCGCAGCCGCTCGACCACGTGGCGGTTGTGGACCACCTCGTGGCGCACGTAGATCGGCGGGCCGAAGAGCTCGAGCGCCCGCTCGACGATGTCGATCGCGCGATCGACGCCGGCGCAGAAGCCGCGCGGGTTGGCGAGCAGCACCTGCATCAGCCGCTCCCGCCGCGGCCGCGGCGCGCCTCGCGCCAGGCATCGAGCAGCATCAGGCCCGCGCCGACCGTGATCGCAGAGTCGGCGACGTTGAAGGCCGGGAAGTAATGCGGCCCCCAGTGGGCATGGATGAAGTCGATCACGTGGCCGAGCCGCACGCGGTCGAGCATGTTACCGAGCGCGCCGCCGACGATGAGCGCGAGCCCCGCAGCGACGAGCCCGTGGGTCGCGGCGGCCAGGCGCCGCAGCCACAGGATGAGCGTCACGCTCACCCCGAGCGCGAGCGCCACGAACACCCAGCGCTGCCAGCCCGCGGCATCGGCCAGCATGCTGAAGGCCGCGCCGGTGTTGTAAGTGAGGATCACGTCGAGCACCGGCAGGAGGTGCACGCGCTCGAACAGGAAGAAGTGGTGCAGGATCCAGGCCTTGGACGCCTGGTCGGCGGCGATCACCGCCAACGACAGCGGCAGCCAGCGCCAGCCGCTCGCGGCGGCGGGGAGCGAGGTGGTGCTCATGCGTAGCGCCGCTCCTCGCCCGGCATGGCGAGGTTCACGATGCAGCGCCCGCAGAGCTCGGGATGGTGCGTGTGCGTCCCGACATCCGGCCGCCGCTGCCAGCAGCGCACGCACTTGGGGTCGGCGTTCGCCGCGGCGGCGATCCACACGCCCGGCAGGTTCGCCGCCGGCACCGCGCCGGCCGGCGCCGCCGCCACTTCGTGCACGCGCGCCTCGGAGGTGATGAGGAGGAAGCGCAGCTCGGAGCCGAGCGTCGCGAAGCGCCGGTGCTGCCCGGGCAGACAGTACACATCGATACGGGCATCGAGCGGCGCGCCGATGGCGCCCGTGTCGCGCAGCTTCTCGAGCTCGCGCGTCACGTCCGTGCGCAGCTCGATGAAGGCGTCCCAGTCGATGGCGCCCGCGGGCACCTCGGGCGGTGTGTGCCAGATGACGTGGAACACCGATGCGGCGCGCTCGCCCGGCAGGTAACGCCAGACTTCCTCCGCCGTGAACGACAGGATCGGCGCGAGCCACCGCACCATGCACTCGGCGATGTGGATCATCGCGGTCTGCGCCGAGCGGCGCGCGCGGCTGCCGGCGGGCGTGGTGTACAGACGGTCCTTCAGCACGTCGAGATAGAAGCCGCCGAGATCGACGCTGCAGAAATTGTGGACCTTCTGATAGATGAGATGGAAGGCGTAGCGGCGGTAGGCCTCGAGGACTTGCGTCTGCAGCGCGCGCGTGCGCGCGAGCGCCCAGGCGTCGAGCGCCACGAGCTCATCCAGCGGCACGGCATCGCGCAGCGGATCGAAGCCGTGGAGATTGCCGAGCAGGAACCGCAGGGTGTTGCGCATGCGGCGGTAGGAGTCCGCCATGCGCTTCAGGATCTCGTCCGACACGCTCATCTCGTTGGCGTAATCGGTCGCCGAGACCCACAGCCGCAGCACGTCGGCGCCGAGGCTGTTCATGACGCGCTGCGGGGCGATCACGTTACCGAGCGACTTCGACTGCTTGCGCCCCTTCTCGTCCACCGTGAAGCCGTGGGTGAGGACGCCGCGGTACGGCGGGCGCGCGTACAGCGCCTCCGACATGAGGAGCGAGCTGTGGAACCAGCCGCGGTGCTGATCCGAGCCCTCGAGATAGAGGTCGACGGGCGCCGCGATCTCGGGCCGCTCGGCACCGACGCACTCGAATGACAGCCCCGAGTCGGCCCAGACGTCCATGACGTCCGTGACCTTGGCGTAGCGCTCGGCCTCCGCCCCGAGCAGCTCGCCGGGCGCGAGCGCGAACCAGGCATCGATGCCGCCGCGCTCGACGCGCGCCGCGGCCGCTTCGATGAGCTCCTGGGTGCGGGGGTGCAGCTCGCCCGACTCGCGGTGGACGAACAGCGGAATCGGCACGCCCCAGGTGCGCTGGCGCGAGATGCACCAGTCCGGGCGGCTCTCGATCATGCCGGTGATGCGCGGCTCGCCCCACGCCGGGGTCCACTCGACGCCGGGGATGTCGCGCAGCGTGTGCTCGCGCAGCCTGGCCTGTTCCATGCTGATGAACCACTGGGGCGTCGCGCGGAAGATGACCGGGGTCTTGTGGCGCCAGCAGTGCGGATAGCTGTGCAGGACCTGCTCCTCGCGCAGCAGCCGGCCGCGCTCGGCGAGCGCGGCGATGATCACCGGGTTGGCCGCGTCGACCTTGAGTCCCGCCACGAGCGGCGTGCCCGGGAGAAAGCGCCCGTCGTCGCCGACGGGATTGGCGACCGGGAGCCCGTAGCGCTGACCCGTGGCGAAGTCCTCCTGGCCGTGCCCGGGCGCAGTGTGCACCGCTCCGGTGCCGGCATCGAGCGTCACGTGCTCGCCCAGCACCACCGGCACCCGGCGGTCCTGAAACGGGTGCTCGAGCTCGAGCCCCTCGAGATCGCGGCCCGCGACCTCGGCGAGCACGCGGCCCGCGCGCAGGCGAAAGCGCTTGAGGCACGCCTCGGCGAGCTCCGCGGCGAGGATCAGCCGGTGCCGCTCACCGCCGTTCTGCGCCTCGACCAGCACGTAGCGGAACTCATCGCGCAGCGCCACCGCCTGATTCGCGGGCAGCGTCCAGGGTGTGGTGGTCCAGATGACGAGGTCGACGGGAGCGCTGCCGAGCTGCGCGGGCCCGAGCCCGGCGCGCCTCGCGAGCTCGGCGTTGTCGCTCACGCGGAAGGCGACGTCGATCGCGGGCGAGGCCTTCTCCTCGTACTCGACCTCCGCCTCGGCGAGCGCCGAGCGGCAATCGACGCACCAGTGCACCGGCTTCACCCCCTTGTAGAGGTGGCCGTTCTCGATGATGCGGCCGAAGGCGCGCAGCTGCTGCGCCTCGTAGCGCGGCGACATGGTCATGTAGGGACGGTCCCAGTCGCCGAGAACCCCGAGGCGCTTGAAGTCGGCGCGCTGCAGGTCGATCTGCTCGGCGGCGTAGGCGCGGCAGGCGGCGCGAAACGCCTGCGCGTCGAGCTTCTGCCCCGGCCGCCCGTGCTTCTTCTCCACCTGCAGCTCGATCGGCAGACCGTGACAGTCCCAGCCGGGAATGTAAGGTGCGTCGAAGCCGTCGAGGGAGCGCGACTTGACGACGATGTCCTTGAGGATCTTGTTGACCGCGTGGCCGATGTGGATCGCGCCGTTGGCGTACGGCGGCCCGTCGTGCAGCACGAACCGCGGCCGGCCGCGCGCGAGCTCGCGCAGCTTCGCGTAGGTGGCGCCCTCGTCCCAGGCGCGCGCCATGGCGGGCTCGCGCTGAGCGAGATCCGCCTTCATGGGGAACTCGGTGCGCGGCAGGTTGATCGTCTGCTTGTAATCCGCCATGGTCACCCGCTCGAATACTTGCCCGCGCCGCCGAGGATCGCCCGTGCTTCCGCGGCATCGCGCTCCATCTGCACCGTCAGCGCCTCCAAGCTCGCAAAGCGCTGCTCGTCGCGCAGCTTGGCGGCGAACTCCACCTCGATCTCGTGCCCGTAGAGATCGCCGCTGAAATCGAACACGTGCGCCTCGAGCAGCGCCTCACCGCCGCCGATCGTCGGGCGGGTGCCGAGGCTCGCGACCCCGGGCAGCGCGCCGCTCGCCACGCCGTGCACCCGCACCGCGAAGATGCCCGCGACCGGGGCGCGGCGCCGCCCGAGCGCCAGGTTGGCGGTAGGAAATCCGAGATCCCTGCCCAGGCGCCGGCCGCCGATCACCCGCCCGCGCATCGAGTACGGCCGGCCGAGCCAGCGCTGCGCGCGCGCAAAGTCAGCGCGGCTGAGCGCCTCGCGCACTCCGCTGCTCGAGATGCGCTCCCCGGCAAGCTCGACGGCGGGCACCACATCCACGGCGAACCCGAGGCGCTCCCCGGCGGCGGCGAGGGCCCCCGCGGTCGCCTCGCCCTTGCGGGCGAAGCGGAAATCATGTCCCACCACGACCACGCTCGGCCGCAGCCGCCGCACCAGCAGCCGTGCGAAATCCTCGCCCGAGAGGTTACGCAAAGCTTCGTCGAAGCGCAGCAGCCAGAAGTAATCCAGACCCGCGCCGCAGAGGATCCGCCAGCGCTCGCGGAAGGTCGTGAGCCGTGCCGGAGGATCCGCCGGCGAGAGAAACTCGCGTGGCATGGGCTCGAAGGTCAGCATGACCGCGGGCTGGCCGGTGCGGCGCGCGTGAATCCTGAGCCGCGTGACGAGCGCCTGATGCCCAAGATGCAGTCCGTCGTAGGTACCGATGGTTACGACGCACCCGCCATACCGGTCCGGCAGATCCACCTGTCCGCGAATGAGCTTCATGAACCCCCTAAGCCACTGATACTGAAGGCCTAAGCCAATCGGTCTATGCCCGGTAAGACCACGGCCTAGTTTATGTGAAGCGCCCGTGCGCGTGAGGCCGGCATGCGTTGACAAGCCCCTGCCCGGTGCGGAAACTAGCGCCCCCCGCCCCAGGGGGACGTACCGATCACGGAGATTGAGTGGCCAATACCAAGTCCGCCGAAAAGGCTGCCCGCCAGGCCGAGAAGCACCGCGCACGCAACGTTGCCCTGCGCTCCCGCATGCGCACCGCCGTCCGCAAGGTGACCACGGCCATCGCCGCGGGTGACAGGGTGGCCGCCCAGAACACCTACAAGGAAGCCGTCCCGGTCATCGATACGCTCGTCGGCAAGCAGATCATCCATCGGAACAAGGCCGCCCGGCACAAGAGCCGGCTGTCGGCCCGCATCCGCTCGATGCAATGAGGCTGAGATGAACGTGAATGACAAGACCCGGATCCCGACGCCCGTCGTCCCCACGCCGCTCAAGTTGCGGCCCGCGGCCCGGCGGCAGTTCCTGCTGGAGATGATGCGCGCTCGCGTGCCGCGCGAGCGTCCTCCTCCAAAAGCCTCATAACCGCCTCGCAGAGCTCTTTGGTTCCGGCCCCGGTCGCTCCCGAGATCAGGAAGCGGGGGCCGCGGTAGCGGAGCCGCCGCACGATGTCGCGCGCCCGCTGCTCTGCTTCTGCGTCCGGCAGCAGGTCGCGCTTGTTGAGCACCAGCCAGCGCGGCTTCGCCGCGAGCTCGCGGCTGAATTTCCTGAGCTCCGCCACGATCGCGCGCGCATCGCGCACCGGGTCGGCTTGCGGGTCGAGCGGCGCGATGTCCACCAGATGCAGCAGCAGCCGCGTGCGCTGCAGGTGCTTCAGGAACCGGTGTCCGAGCCCGGCCCCTTCCGCCGCGCCCTCGATGAGACCGGGGATGTCCGCCATGACGAAGCTGCGGTGCTCGCCCACGGCCACGACCCCCAGATTTGGGTGCAGGGTCGTGAACGGATAGTCGGCCACCTTGGGGCGCGCCGCGGAGACCGCGCGGATGAGCGTCGATTTGCCGGCATTCGGGAGCCCGAGCAGGCCGACATCCGCGATCACTTTGAGCTCGAGCTCGAGCGCGCGTTTCTCGCCCGGGAGTCCGGGGCCGAACTGCCGCGGTGAGCGGTTGGTGCTCGACTTGAAGCGCTGATTTCCCCAGCCGCCCTTGCCGCCGCGCGCCACCAGCAGCTCCTCGCCGTCGCGCGTGAGATCCCCGAGCTGCTCGTGCGTGCCGGCATCGCGCACCACCGTGCCGACCGGCACCGGCACGTAGAGGTCGGCGCCGCCGCGCCCGGTGCAGTCGTTCGAGCTTCCCGGCTCGCCGTGCGCCGCCTTGAAGGTGCGCTCGATGCGAAAGTCGGCGAGGGTATTGATACCGCTGGCCGCGCGCAGGTAAACGCTGCCGCCATGGCCGCCGTCGCCGCCGTCCGGCCCCCCGAAGGGCACGAATTTCTCGCGGCGGAAACTGGTGCTGCCGCGCCCGCCGTTGCCGGCCTGCACCCGTGCCCGGGCTTCGTCGACGAACTTCATTGCTGTGACTCTAAACAAAAACCCCGGCTTCAGGCCGGGGCTTTGCTCGCATGCGAGGCCTCGGGGCCTCGAGCCCTGCGTCAGGCCTTCTCGGGCTCGGGCAACACGCTCACGTACATCCGCTGCTCGGCGCCCTTCTTCTGAAACCGCACCTTGCCGGTCACCTTCGCGAACAGGGTGTGGTCGGAGCCGACCCCGACGTTCGAGCCCGGGCGCACCGGCGTGCCGCGCTGG
>DASQIP010000122.1:0-10486 GCA_035631515.1 Steroidobacteraceae bacterium | reverse complement strand
GTGATGCGCTTCAGGCCCGCCGCCTTCAGCTCACTCGCGTACTTTCCGAGCAGCACGCCGTTGGTGGTGAGGGCGACGTCGTCGACTCCCGGGATCGTGGTGAGGTCGCCTATCAGGTCGGTCAGGTTGGCGCGCAGCAGCGGCTCGCCCCCCGTGAGGCGGAGCTTGCGTACGCCGAGCTGCACGAACAGGCGCGCCAGCCGCACGATCTCATCGAACGACAGCCGCTCGTGCGAGCCGAGGAAGCGGTACTTCTCGTGGTAGGTCTCGCGCGGCATGCAGTACGGGCAGCGGAAGTTGCAGCGGTCCATCACCGAGATGCGCAGGTCCCGCATCGGACGCGCACGCGTGTCCCGGGGCGCAGAGCGCCGGCTGAGGGGAACGATGACTTCCGGAGCAGACATCCTTTAAGTATGGGACGGCAGGGGAGCGCTGGCTATCGGCGTAAAGGGGGAGCTCAGCCC
Organism: Steroidobacteraceae bacterium; assembly: GCA_035631515.1. Lineage (GTDB taxonomy): Bacteria > Pseudomonadota > Gammaproteobacteria > Steroidobacterales > Steroidobacteraceae > 13-2-20CM-66-19. The sequence continues at coordinate 10,022 of DASQIP010000122.1, read as the reverse complement.
TTCACGACCAGCGAAACAGGCGCGTGACGAAGCCCTTCTTGTAGGTATTCGGCCCGGGGGGCAGCTCGACGAAGCCGTCGGTACCGGCGAGCCCCGTGAAGTCGCCCGAGCCGTTGGTCGGGGCGGGCATGGCCCAGGGGCGCCCCCAGTCGTCCTGCTCGATCCGCACCGGTAAGAAACACGTCAGCGGCGGGGTGACGGTCGCGGGCGCGCCGAGCGCGAGCCGTTCGGGCGGCGGTGGACGCTCGCCGAGGCTCGCAAACAGCGCCGGGAGCACATAGCGGCTCAGGCACACGAGCGTCGAGACCGGATTCCCCGGCAGTCCGAACACCGCCGCGCCCGAGGGCGCCATGCCGAACCACAGTGGCTTGCCGGGCCGCTGCGCCACCTTGTGGAAGATCGCGTGCACGCCGAGCTCTTCCAACACCTGCGGCACGAGGTCGAACTTGCCCATGGAGACGCCGCCGGAGAGTACCAGCACGTCGTGCGTCTCGAGGTGGAACTGCAACCGCTCGCGCAGCTCCCCGGCGTCGTCCTGGATGTGTTCGTCCGCGACGCGCTGGAAGCCGTGCTCGCGCAGCGCGCTCACGATCCCGTAGGCGTTGGAGCGGCGCACCTGGTGGGCGAGCACCGGCTCGCCGGGCTCGACCAGCTCGTTCCCGGTCGAGATGACGGCGAGCATCGGCTGGCTGCTGACGCGGACGCGCGCCATGCCGGCGGAAGCGGCGATGGCGATCTGCGGCCCGTGCAGCCGCGTGCCCGCCGCCACCAGCAGCGTCCCCTGGCGGGTGTCGCTCCCGCGCCGGTGCACGTTCTGCCCCGGCTCGACGCGCACCGCGGCACCGATCACCCGCTCGCCGCCGCTGACTGTGAGCTCCTCGACCGGCACGACGCTGTCGCAGCCGGCCGGAAGAACCGCACCCGTCATGATCTCGATGCAGGCCGTGCTCGCGCTGAGGGTGAGCGGTGGATCGCCGGCCGCCTGAGTCGCCTGCAGGCGGAAGGCGCGTCGGCCCGCGGCCACGGCGCGGCTGTCGAGCGCGACGCCGTCCATCATCACCCGGTCGAACGGCGGCTCGTCGCGCTCCGCGTAGACGTTCTCGCGCAGCACGCCGCCGGCGCACTGCGCAAGCGGCAGCGACTCGATCGGCAGGCACTGCAGATGCTGCCCGATCAGCGCGTCGGCTTCAGCGGGCGTGAGCACTCAGGGCTTCTTGGCGTCCGCAGACTTGGTCTTGAAGACCTTCACTTGCTCGTTGAAGCGGTCGGCGACCTTCTGCAGCTGATCGATGGCGGCGTTGTGTTTCTGGGTCTCGACGCGCTGCATGTCGGCCTTCTGCTCCGGCTTGATCTTGTCGCCGGCCTTGGTGATGGCATCGTCGACCTCCTTGTCGATGCAGCTCACGTACTCGTTGACGGCCTTGTTGTAGTCGGCGACCGCTTTCTGCCCGGCGAGCATGTCCTGCAGCGTCGCGCTGGCTCCGTCCGGGAGCTTGTCGGGCGCGGCGGGGTAGGGGCAGTCGGCGTAGGCGGCGCCGGCCGCTAGCGCCGCAGTGGCGGTGAGGGCGAGGAGGCTTTTCATACGTTCTATTCCCGGGCGGATTGAAAAGGACCGCTATCTTAAGAGGCGCTCGCAACCTAAGGCTACTGGCTTGAGGCTACCGGGACCCCCGGAAGCAGCTGCGCGAATGATCGTCGACCACGCCCACGGCCTGCAGGAAGGCGTACACGATCGTCGTGCCGACGAAGCGGAAGCCGCGCCTCCCGAGATCCCGCGAGACGCGGTCACTGAGAGCGGTGCGTGCCGGGAGTCTCGCGCCGCGGCGGCGGCTGACGACCGGCTCACCGCCGACGAACGCCCACAGATACCGGTCGAAGGAACCGAACTCGCGCTGCACCGCGAGGAAGGCGCGTGCGTTGCTGACCGCGGACTCGATCTTGAGCCGGTTGCGCACGATCCCGGGGTCGCGCATCAGCGCCGCTCGGCGCCGTGCGTCGAAGCGCGCCACCTTGCGCGGATCGAAGCGCGCGAAGGCACGCCGGTAGCCGGCCCGCTTGCGCAGAATCGTCGACCAGGAGAGACCGGCCTGTGCACCCTCGAGGGTCAGCATCTCGAAGAGCCGCCGGTCGTCGTGGACGGGCCGGCCCCATTCCTCGTCGTGGTAGCGCTGCGATTCGGGATCGGCATCGCGGGCCCAGCCGCAGCGGGCCCTGGCCGAGGCCTCCGCCTGCTTCTGGGTTCGGGTGCTCACGCGCGCTGAGACTAGCGCAACCGGCGAGCTCGAGCGATGACCTGAGCGCCGGCGAGGCCGGCGCCGCGGTCCCGACGGCGAGTTCGCCCCTCAGAGCTTCACGGTGACGGTGGCGTACAGCAGTCGGCCGATCGGCGAGTAGGTCGCGATGTCCGCGTTGTTATCGCTGAAGGTGCGCGGCGCGAGCGGCGGCATGCGGTTGGTCACGTTGTTCACGCCCATCGCCATCGTGAGCTTCCCCCAGTCGTAGGCGGCGCGCAGGTCGAAGGCGGAATAGCGGCTGACCGGCAGTGGCGGGGAGACGCCGTTGGCGCCGGTATCGGTTACCGCCGACAGGTAGGAGTTCGCGACCTCCAGGTGCAGGTCGTTCGAGCTCCACACGAGCGTCGTATAGAAATGCCACTTCGGCAGGGTACCGCCGAAGACACCGGCGTTGGTTGCGTTACCGGCGTACTGGATGAAGGTATGGCCGGGGAGCGGCAGGTCGAGGAAGGTGAACGAGTCGAAGACCGATCCGGTCGTGCCGAGCTCGAAGGTGCCGGCGTGCGCCGTCGCAATCGAATAGAAGGCGCCCACTGTCCAGGACTTCTCGATCAGCTCGGCGTTGTTCTGGAAGCGATCGATCACGTAGAGGTTGGCGGCGTTGGCGAGGCCTCCCTTAAGGTAGGTCAGCAGTGTCCCCGGCGTGCCAAAGGGGTTGCTGGCGCCCGCCTGGCCCGGGAAGCTGCCGATCGCCAGATTGGCAAAGTAGGGCGAGGCGGAGCCCTGCGTGTTGATGCTCTGCAGGATGTTGTTGAAGCCGATGCCGGCCTGGAAACCGCGCAGATCGATGTTGGAGTAGTCCGCCGTCAGGTTCAGGTTCCTGACGAACCCGGGCTTGAGCACGAAGCCGATCGTCCGCGATATCGAAGTCGCGGGCTTGAGGTTGGGGTTGTTGCCGTCCTCGCCGTTGAATGGCTCCGGCGGCAGCCCCTGGCCAGGGAAGGCGTTGGGGATCACCGCCCCGCCGACCTGGCGGGTATCGGTGGGCCCGTACTCGGAGTACAGGTTAGGAGCGAGGAAGGATTTCGCGTAGTTGCCGCGCAGGGTGAGCTGCTGATCGAAGGGCTGCCAGCGGAAGCCGAGCTTCGGAACGTTGGAATTGCCGGCATCGCTGTAGTGCTCCGAGCGCTCGGCCGCCGTCAGATCGAACGCCCGGAACACCGGAATGTTCCACGCCTCGCTGGCGAGCGGCACGCGAACCTCGACGAAGGCGCCGCTGATCGTGCGGTGCGCCGCGAACGGGTCGGCGAATGTGCCCCCGATCCAGTACTGGGAATTGACGCCGAAGGCGCCGGTCACCGGATCCGTGACCCGGCCGTTGGGATCGGTGTGGCCCGAGAGCAGCTCGCGGCGCACGGTCGCGCCGAGCGCCAGGCCGACTTCGCCGGCCGGGAGCTTGCCGAGGCGTCCGACGATCTTGCCGTCCCAGGACTCGAGCTGGCTCACCGCGTTGATGACTTCCGTGCCGTAGAGATTCGCCAGCGAGCCCGGAACGAGGCCCGCAGCAGTGGCGAACGGATCCAGGGCCGGCTGTAACGCCAGCGGCCCGTTGAGTGAATATCCGGTGTGCACGTCGCTGAAGGGGCCACCGGCTACGGGCTGGCCGGCGGCATTGAAGCCGCCGGCGATCGCCAGCGCCAGGTTCGGCTTGTAGATCAGATTGGTCTGCTGCTGCTGCAGGTCGCTCTCGCTGTACACCAGCGCGCTTTCCCAGGTCCAGTCATGGCTGATCTCGCCGCGCAGTCCGGCGGTGATGCGGGTCGCCGTCACGGTGTCATAGAAATCGTGCGGGTTCGGCAGATAGCTGAATGTCACGCCGGGAAAGGCCGTGGTCAGCGGGTTGTAAGGCGCATCCACGGGGACCGTGTTGCCGGTGGCCGCTACCGGAGCCCATTTGGTCCAGCTGCGATCCTGGGACACCATGGCATCGCCGAACAGTGTCAGCCTGTGGCGATCGGCGATCGGCAGGTCGAAAGAGCTGGTGAATGATGCCAGGTCCTGCTTGAGCAGCATCGTCTGGTAGGGCGAGATGTCGAAGCCCGCCGCGACCCGCGCGGGCGTCGTGGGCATGTAGGTACCGTTGGCCACCAGCGCGGCCAGCGAGGGGGCGGTGGCGTTGACGCCGGTCGGATTCTTGGCGCTCGGGGAGCTGATCCCGGCGCTGAGAATGTCGGCTGCCCCGCTCACCGTTCCCGGCAGGTTCGAGGTCTTGCCGTACAGGGGGCTGCTGAACGAGCGGTCACTCTGAAACAGCGGGTCGGTGTGACTGTAGTTCAGCGTGGCGGTGATGTGGCCAGCGCCGACCGGCGTGCCGCCGGTTGCGAACGCCGACCACTCGCCGTAGTCCGCGCCGCTCGCGGCCCGCGCCCCGGTCGCGAGTCCACGATAGTCGGACTTGAGTATGAAGTTGACCACGCCGCCGACTGCATCGGAGCCGTAGATCGAAGAGGCGCCGTCCGTCAGGACCTCGACGTGATCGATCGCGGCCGCCGGGATCTGGTTGACGTCGACGAAGTTCTTGCCGTTGACGGCACCGATGCCGCTCGTGGCGACGCGCCGGCCGTTCACCAGCACCAGCGTCGGCAGGTTGCGCAGCTGTACCTGCGAGCCACCGGCGGTGTTCTGATTGTTATTGTTGGCGTTGCTGGTGCCGGCGTTGCTGCGACCCTGGAACGCGGGAATTTCCTTGCGCAGTATCTCGAGGGCATTCGAGCCGACGCCGCTCGCCTCGAGCTGCGCGGCGGTCAGTGTCTCGACCGGCACGGCGACCGCGTCCGGCGTCGTCGGAATACTGCTGCCGGTCACCACGATGAGCGGCAGCTCGGCCGGCTCGGCCGCGGCACTCTCGGCTTGCGGTTCGGCCGCAGCCGCCGCGGCCGTGGCGAGCGCTGCGGCGATGAAAAAACCGATTTTCTGTTTGTTCACGGTTTCCCCCCTGTTGGTGGCCGATCGCGACCCGTCAGGATGCGGGTGCGGCCTTGACGTCGAACCAGATGATCCCGCCGCCGGTCTTCCCCTCTCCCGGAGACACCGCCAGATACAGCCGACGAAGCTCCGGGACCAGGATCGCGGTCTTGGCGCCAGCCGAGCTCGTCACGTGCGGCAGCTCGACAAAATGCCCGGCGTCGCGCTCGGCGTACACGCCGATGTAGCCCTCGCCGCCCGGCGCGTAGACGCGGCGGTTGCCAACGTCGAAAATCTCCGCGTCGACCCGCTTGGGCGCTGCGAAGCTCGCGATGCTCGCGCCGCTGTCGGTGTTCAACACGATGAATTTGCCCGGATCCCGTGCCACGACGAACAGGCGGTGATTGGCTTCATCGAGCTGCGCCAGCGCATTCTGCGCGGCCTCGCGGATCGGCCAGCGCGCCGTGACTGTGCGGGTGGCCTTGTCGATCACGGCCACGTAGTTCCTGTCTGTGACGTTGACGAAGAGGTGCGGTCCGTGCTGCTCGACCGCCATGGCCTCGACGTGATCGGCATCGAGATGCACTTCGCCGAGCTTGCGGAGCGTGACCGGATCGATCTCCTCGAGCCAGGACTCCTTGAGCTTCACGTCCTTCCCGCCCGTGACCACATACAGGTGCCCGCTGCTGCCGTCGAAGCCGATGGAGTCGGCGCCCGGGTGCAGCTTGAGCGTGCCGGCGGGGGTGAGCGCCCGGGCATCGAGCAGCTTGATGCTGTCACTGCCGTCGGTGATCAGCAGGCGGTGCGTCTGCGGGACCGGAAAGATGCTGTGCGGAGTCTCGAACCCGCCGACGCTCTTCAGGTGCTTGCCGCTGCGCAGCTCGAACACCTCGAGCGTGCCGTGATCCTCGGCCGCCAGAAACAGGCGATTGCCCGGCAGATCGACCGCGAAGTGATCGAAATCGCCGCTGTAGCCGGGGAGATCAGTGCGACCTTCGAGCACCAGCAGCGCGCCGCCGCCCGCGCTGCCTGCGGCCGGCGGAGCCGCCGCCGCGCTGCCGCTCCCGAGAGCCAGAGCGCCCGCTCCGAGCGCGGCCAGCAATCTCAGCACCAGACCTGAACGCTTCACGATCCTCTCCTCGCCGTCATTCACCGGGTGGCCGCGGTGCGAAACAGCGCCGCGGAATCGGGAATCTTCTTCTCGAGCTCGGCCTTGATGCTCTCGGCGCGCGCATGCAACGCCTCCTGGTCGTCGCCCTGCTTGTAGGCGAATACCACCCCCAGCGCCCCTATTACGGAGCCGGCGCGGTCGCGCAGCTGCATTTCGCTCTCGAAGCGCTTGCCGGTGGAGTTGACCTCCAGATTCGGCTTGCCGGTGAATACACAGCGCATGTCGTCGTTGTCGGCCTTCTTGCCAAGACGGCCGATGTTCGAGCCGGCGATGATGTTGTAGTCGCTGTCGGGTGGCGTGGCGTGGATCGCCAGGATCTCGATCTCCGGATGGCGCTCCAGCAGCTCGTCGACGAGCTGCTGCGCGTAGGTGTGGCTGGGCGCGTCCGGCTCATAGGGATAGGGATCGAGGAGATTGCCGGCGTGCGAGATGCGCCGGGCGAGGAAATCACGCACGCCCACGGCGTGGCCCTCGAGCGCGGCGCGATCGCTCCCGGCGTGGTAGCCATAGCTCAGGTGCAGCGTGCCGATGGCATCGCCGGACACATCGCGCAGCGGCAGGCGCACCTCGAGCCGATCGCCGGACGGGCTCACGGCCGATACCGTGGCGCCGCTCGCGCTCGCCGCCGCGTCGGCGGCATCGCTCTTGGCCAGCGGCGCCTTGGGATCGGTCGATGCCACCAGCACGGTCTCCGACCCCTTCGGCGGCCGGGCACTGATCGAGGCGCCGAGCAGCTCCGGGTGAGCGCGACTCACCTCGAGCAGCAGCTCGTGGGCGTAGGTGCTGCCCGAAATCGGGGCAGCCTGGGACAGCGAGACTCCCAAAGCCAGGCAGCATGCCAGCGACCAGCGCACCGTTCTTCCCCCGTTGCAGACTGTGCGCACTGTTTTAACCCAGGACTCTGAAGCGAGCCTGAATTTGGTGCAGCGCCCGCGGCCCGCTACTCCCCGGCCACGAGCAGCACGAAAGTCTCCGGCAGGATCGGGGCCGCGCCACCGGCGGCCGGCACCTTGCCGGTGCGTGCGGTGGGCAGGTAGATGCGGCCCGTGGTCTCATCCAGCGCCAGGGTACGGGCGCCAGGCTGGGTTGCGAGCGTCTGCAGCGCCTCGTAGCGGTCGGGTGAGGCCTCGCGCAGCACGCTGAGTGTCCCTTCCTTGTTGGAGGTGAAGATCCGCTGCGTCTTCGGCTCGAAGACCGCGCCGTCCGGATCGCTGCCGATCGCCGGAGTCGCGACCACGTGCCCGTCATCGCTGTCGAGCACCGCGAGCTTCTGGTTGCCGCAGGCGGCGAATACCCGGTGATGCGCGCGATCGACCGCCATGCCGGTCGGCTCCTCGCAGCCGCCGAGCGTCCAGGTGCCTGCGGGCCGGAGCCTGTGCGTGTCGAACACATGGATGACGCTCTGGCCTTCGTCGTTCACGAACGCGCGGCCACGCCCGTCGAAACCGATCTGCTCGAGCTTCGCGCCACCGAGCTCGAGCGTGTCGACGATGGTGTCGCTCGCGGGATCGATCACGGTCACATCGCCGCTCGCGCCGCCGTTGACCACGTACAGCCGGCGGCTGTCCGGGTCGTACTGGATCGCATCGGGCTTGACGCCGGTGTAGCGAACGACCTTGCGGACCGCGAGCGTCGAGCGATCGAACACCGTCACGGTGCGGTCCAGGCCGTTGCTGGTATAGCCCTTGCCGAGCTCGGGAATGATTTCGATGCCATGCACGCCGTGCATGCCCGAGATCTCGCCGAGCTTCGCGCCCGTGTCAGCGTTTAGAACCTCGACCCGGTTGAGGTGCGCGACGAACACGCGCCGCGTCGGCGCATCCACGCGCAGATAGTCGTAACCCGCGTCGTTGCCGCCGATCGGAAATTGCGCAATCATGCGGTAGCCGCCCGCGGCGGGCGGTGCCGGGTGCGCCGCCACACCTGTGAGGACGCTCGCCGCGGCGAGCACGGCAGACAACAGCTGATGACGTGGCATTTGGCGTATCCCGCGAGTGCGACTCCAGACGGCGCGCAGTCTGCCGGCGCAACCTGAAGCCAAGATGAAAGTCCTGATCGTCGAGGACCAGCGCAAGCTGGAGCAATTCCTGAAGCAGGGGCTCACCGAGGCCGGCTACACGGTCGGCGTTGCCGCCAGCTGCGCCGCGGCGCGCGACGCCCTGTGCGAGACCAGCTACGACGCGATCGTGCTCGACCTGGGTCTCCCCGACGGCGACGGGCTGGATCTGCTGCGCCAGTGGCGTCGCAGCGGCTTCAACGAGCCGGTCATCATCCTGAGCGCGCGCGATGACCTGCAGGACCGGATCAAGGGGCTGGACGTCGGCGCCGACGACTATCTGCCGAAGCCATTCAGCCTGCAGGAGCTGCTCGCGCGGCTGCGCTCGCTGCTGCGCCGCCACGCCAGCGTCAAGGACACGGTGCTCGAGCACCGCGGCATGCGCCTCGATCTGCTGGGACGCACACTGCATTTCAACGGCGAGCCGATCGAGCTCACCAACCGCGAGTTCGCGCTGCTCGAGGTCTTCATGCAGAACCCGGGGCGGGTGTTGCCGCGCACGCTGATCTGCGAGAAGGTCTGGTCATCGCCGTACGACGTCGACGCCAACCTGCTCGACGTGTACATGAGCAAGCTGCGCGCCCGGTTCGAGACCGAGGGAGCCCGGCCGTTATTCAAGACGGTGCGCGGCGTCGGCTACAAGCTGCAATGAGATCGATCGGCGCAAGGCTCGCGCTGTGGTACGCGGCCGCCAGCACCGCGACGCTCGCGTGCCTCTTCGTGGTGGGCTATTACCTGCTGCGCGGGTACCTGATCCATGGGCTCGACCTGCTCAATCAATCCGAGTTCCAGCAGATCCGCGCCCACCTCGGCACGGATTACGCCGCGTTGAGTCCGGCGGTGATCGACGAGCGCATCCGCGAGACCACCGACTACGCTTCGGTGCTGTTCTACATCGACGTGCACAGCCACAGCGGCACGATCTTCTACTCGAGCAATCTGAACGGCCGCGCGATCCCCGACATCAAGGGACTGCGCCGCTACGACGTACCGTGGGACAGCGGCCCGCTGCGCGTCGGCGAATTCGTCATGGCGCCCTATGACGTCATCGTCGCGACCCCCGAGGCGCAGGTCGAGGGCGTGATGGAAGGCTACGCCGAGGTGAGCGCAGCGCTGCTGGCGCTGCTGCTGGCGCTGAGCACCGCGATCGGCTTCGGCCTGAGCAATCTGGCGCTGCGCCCGGTGCGGCTGATTCGCGCCACCGCCAGCCGCATCAGCTCGGAGAATCTGAGCGAGCGCATCCCGGTGCCGGCCGTCAACGATGAGATCTCGGACCTCGCGCAGCTGCTCAACGAAATGTTCGACCGATTGGAGGCCTCCTTCAACAACGTGCGCCGCTTCGCCGCCGATGCCTCGCACGAGCTCAAGACGCCGCTGTCGCTCGTCAGGTTGCACGCCGAGAAGGTGCTCGGCAGCAGTATGCTCACCCATGACAACGAGGAGGGCATGCAGACCGTGCTCGAGGAGCTGACACGCGTCGACGATACGATCGACGAGCTGCTGTTCCTGTCGCGCGCCGAGTCGCGCAATATCACGCTCGCCGCCACGCCGAACGACCCGGCGCTGCTGCTCGCCAATTTCAACGTCGACGCTCAGG
>DASQIP010000121.1:0-13193 GCA_035631515.1 Steroidobacteraceae bacterium | reverse complement strand
CTCTCCGGTGACCGCCTCGATGAGCTGGCCCGCCACCATGTAGAGTACGTTGTCGTAGGCGAAGCCGTAGCGGAAGCTGGTGGCCGGCTTCAGGTACCGGAGCCTGCGAACCGACTCTGCACGGGTGAGGCTGGTGCGCGGCACGAACAGGAGATCCCCCTCTCCGAGTCCCAGGCCGCTGCGGTGGACCAGGAGGTCGCGGATCGTGATCTCGCGCGTGACCCAGGGGTCGTACATCTCGAACCCCGGCAGGCGATCGGTCACGCGGTCGTCCCAGCCGATCCGGCCCGCATCGACCAGGATCGCGAGATCGGCCACCGTGAAGGCCTTGCCGGTGGATCCGGTGGGGAAGATCGTGTCGGCATCGACGCGCGCAGGCTCGCCCAGGGCGCGAACGCCGAAGCCCTGTGCGAACGTCACCGTGTCGTTCTCGGCGATCGCGATCGCCATCCCCGGCACGCCGATCGCAGTGCGCGCCGCTTCGACCCGCGCGCGCAGGTCCTTCGGGGGCGCGGCGAGCGCGACTCCTGCGAAGGCGGCAGCGAGCGCGGCAGTCCGGATGGCTCTCATGGCGTTCATGCAACCCCCTGCGGCACCACCTTGTGGCTCACGAGGCGGTAGAGTCCGATGGTGAAGAGCGGCACTACGAAGACCAGCAGCACGACGTACGCGAACAGCCGATAGCCCCGGGCGATGAGCGTCACGAGCCCGAAGCGCTCGGCGAGCAGCATGCAGAAGACGAGCGTCACGAGCGCGATCGCAAGCCGCGGCGCGCGCCCGAGCGCCGCGTTGCGGCTGCGCCGCCAGGCGAGTCCGATGCGCTCGTTGATGGCGTGCACGAAGCCCGTGCCGCTCTCCAGCAGCGCGGCGAAGATCATGAGCTGGAAGAGGTAGCGGAACACCGGGAGATCGAGCCGCTGCAGCAGGTAGTCGGACGGCAGCGTCGCGCCCGCGATCTGCGGGTAGTAGGCCATCATGCAGCTGAAGAACATGAGCGCCGGCAGCATCGCCAGCGGCCCCGCGACGATGCCGGCGAGCACCGCGTCGCGGCTGCTCGTCAGATGCCGCAGCACCGGCAGGATCACCACGGCGCCGATGACGTTGTAGCTCGCGTACTGGACGCCCCCCGCCACCCAACCGTGCAGCGGCGCGGGGCTGCCGAACCCGGCGACGATGCGCCCGCCGAAGCGGGTGAACGAGAACACCACGAACAGCACATACACGCCATAAAGGAGAAACGACACCCAGGTGAAGAGCCGCTCGACCGAGGCGTTGCCCCAGGCGGTCACCAGCGCGATCGCCATCATGAGCACCAGCGTGCCGGCGATCGTCGGGGCGCCGAGGAGCGCCGCGCCGATGGCGCCGGCGGCGGCGCCGAACACCGCGAGCACCAGCACCACGAACAGTACATACACCACTTCGAACCCGATCCAGGCCGGGCCGAGCAGGGCGCGGATGAAGGTGCGGTAGTCGAGCGCGCCGCTGGCACGCGAGAACAGGAACGTGGTCACGCAGATCGCGCTCCAGATCGCCATGGCGAGCACCATCGCCGCGATCCCGCCCCACGGGCCGCTCGGCAGGAAAAACTCCGCCAGCTCGCGCCCGGTGGCGTAGCCGCCGCCGATCACCACCGCTTTATAGGCGAGGCCGGGAAGCAGCCGCCGCTGAAACCACGTAGACACCCGGCAGGTCCGCCGTCTACCAGGCCGGGCGTGCCGTGGCCGCGGGGCTCACGCCGCGCGTGCGGCCGTGCCGCCCCAGACCGCGTCGTCGCACCAGATCTTGCCGCGCGCGTAGCGCACGCCGGGCGTGCGGTCGTGCGCGAGGAAGGTCGGTCCGTCGAGGTCGACGACGTCGCAGAGTTGCCCGAGCACGAACGCCGGCGCCATGGCGAGGCTCGATCCCATCATGTTGCCCACCATGACGCGCAGACCTGCGCGGCGCGCTTCGTGCGCCATCGCGAGGCCTTCGGTGAGCCCGCCGCACTTGTCGAGCTTGATGTTGACGGTGTCGAAGCGCCCGACGAGCCCGGCGACGTCGTTGAGGCCGAGGGCGCTCTCGTCCGCCGCGATCGGGATCGGCGAGGCGAAGCCCTCGAGATCCGCCTCGCGCCCGCGCGCCAGCGGCTGCTCGAGCAGCTCCACCCGCGCCTGCTCCAGGATCTCCACCAGCCGTGGCAGCTCGCCGATCGCGTACGCCTGGTTGGCGTCGACTCCCAGCCATACGTCCGGCCGCGCCGCACGCACCGCGGCGACCCGCAGCGCATCGAGCTCGAGGTCGCCCGTCAGCTTGAGCTTCAGTGCCCGCGCCTCGGCGTAGCGGCGCGCGCCCGCGGCCATCGCCGCGGGCGTATCGGCGCCGAGCGTGAACGTGGTGGTGAGCTCCCGCGGGTTCTTCAGCCCCGCGAGTGCCCACACCGGCCGGCCCTTGCGCAGCGCCTCGAGCTCCCACAGCGCGCAATCGAGCGCGTTGCGCGCCCCGCCGGCGGGCAGCAGCCGCTGCAGCGCCGCGCGGTCGATGCCGCGCTCGATCGTCGCGCGTTGTGCCTCGATCGCCGCCAGCATCTGCGGCGCTCCCTCCTCGAGGTAGAAGACGCCGCAGGCCTCGCCCCGGCCGCGGTGCGTGCCGTCGTCCAGCGTCACCACCACCGCGTCCTGGTGCTCGAACACCCGGCCGGCGATGCGGAACGGCGCTGCGAAGGCGAGCTTCTCGGCCGCGGCCGTGAGGCGCAGCTGGCTCATCAATAGTCGGTCCCGACGACCAGCAGCCTGCAGACCAGCGCCACCCAGAGCACGAACACCGCCGACAGCACCAGCACCAGGCTCCAGACCTTCGCCGGCCAGCGCCGCTGGCCGCGCCACACGGCCAGCGCGTTCCACAGCATCGCCGCCAGGCCGCCGATGAAGGCCACGATGGAGAGCAGCTGCGCCAGTACCAGCAGCGGATCGAGCCGTCCGCCGAGCGTGCCCGTGTCCTTGAGGATCAGCATCACGAACACTCCCCAGACGACGAGCGCCGCGACGCTCGCCAGCGCGCCGATGCGGCTGCCGAGATACGCGCGCCGCGCGGACGGATCGAGGGCGAGCGGCGCATGGTAGCGGCGGCGGACGATCGCGGCGGCCGGCCACACGAGCACCGTGAGCAGCATGGCAACGAAGCTCACCAGGAACAGCGGCATCAGCCAGGTGGCGCTCGAATACCACGGCGCCCGCTCGAACACCTCGAAGGGCGAGAGGAAATCGAAGCTGAAGCGCACCGGCCGGCCGTCGACGACCCTGGCGGCGGCCCGGTCGTGGCCGCCGACGTCCTGCCAGACGAAGGGCGCGACCTCGACCCAGTGGCGGGGCTTACCGTTCGGTCCCGGGAACGGCAGCATCAGCTCGCCCTTCTGGTTGGCCCCGACCTTGGTCTGCCCGATGAATTCGAGCGCGGCGAGGAAGTTGGTATCGGCCCGGCGCGAGACATCCCACGCGCCGCTCATGAGCGCCGAGTGCGCGGCCTGGGTCTTGGCGTCGACCTGCGCCGTGACGGGGTGCGGCACAGCGGCCGGGAAATAGCGGTCGGCAAAGTCCTGGAACAGCTGGTTGCGCACCGTCTGCACCGCCCCGTCCTTGCCCGGGCTGCTGAAGGAGGCGTACAGGCCGGCGTTGTCCTTGAGGAACAGATGCAGCGAGGTGTGGAACCACTCGGTATCGCCGAGGTGCGCGATCACCTCGCGGCCGTTGATGTTGGTCTCGAAGAACCCGAGCTCCATGCGGTTGAGCGGCCCGATCCCGTCGGCGTAGGGACTGTTGTGCATCAGCTCCGCGGTTGCGGCGCTCAGGATGCGGTTGCCGCGGTATTCACCGTTCTGCAGGTGCGCGATCATGAAGTGCGCCATGTCGTCGGCGGAGGCGGACATCGAGCCCGCGGGCCGCGGGCCGACGTACTCGAAGGGCTCCGCCTCGCCCGAGCCGAGACGATAGCCCTTGGCCATGAACGGCTCGAGCGCGGCCGGCAACGGCTGGCGGAAGCTCGAGTGCGTCATGTCGAGCGGCTTGAAGATGTGCTTCTCGAGGTAGTCGTCGAAAGGCTCGCCGGACACGCGCTCGACGATGTAGCCGGCGAGCGAGGCGCCGTAGTTGGAATAGGCGGGTGTCGAGCCAGGGGGAAAGATGCGCGCCGGCACCCTGGACTTCAGCATCTGCTCGAAGGTCGGCAGATCGTTGCGCAGCGAGATCACGCCCTTGGCGTGCTCCTCGAGGCCGGCGGTGTGCTGCAGCAGATCGCGCATGGTGATCGGCTTGCCGCCGCGGCCGGTCACGTTGAAGTCGAGATACTTGTTGATGTCGGCGTCGAGATCGATCTTGCCGGCTTCCACCTGTTGCATGACCGCCGTCCAGACGATGAGCTTCGACACCGAGCCCGGGCGGAACATCGTCACCTGCGGATCGACCGGCGTGCGCTTCTCGACGTCCGCAAACCCATAACCGCGCTCGCTGATCACCTGGCCGTCCTTGACGATCGCGACCTCGGCGCCGGGAATGTCGCCGGTCGCAAGCGCGTACGGCAGGTAGCCGTCCAGCCAGGCGTCGAGGTCCTGGGCGGTGAGCGGCGCTGCCGCGGGTGCGGACGCGGCGGGCGCGGACGCGGCGGGCGCCGCGGGTGCGGGCGGCGCTGCATGCGGGGGCGGCGCGCCCGGCGCCCCCCAGGCCATCCCGAAGGCGAACAGCGCCAGCGCGAGAGTGAGCAACAGGGCAGCCACTGCCGGGAGCATGGCCATCCTGATGCGTACCGAGGCGCGCGGGTGGTTTAACATTACGAGATCCTTCCGGTCGGGTTCGGACGCTATGCCAGGCATGAGTCGATGAGCCTTTCGAATTCAGGTCCGGGACGCATGGGATCCGCTACCGGGAGGCCGAGCCGGCCGCTCTCGCGCGCCAGCAGATCATGCGCCGCGCGCGGTTCGAGCTGCGAGGTGTTGAGGCAGACCCCGGCGCAGCGGATCGCGGGGTTGGTGCGGCGCCCGAGCCGCAGGTTGAGATCGATGGTCTCCGCGACGCTCGGCAGAGGGTACTCGGGATAGCCGAGCACCCGCTCGCGCCCCGGAAGGTGACAGACGACGAATACGTCGGGCTGGCTGCCGTGCAGGAGGCCGAGAGCGACGCCCGCGTAGGCCGGATGCGACAGCGATCCCTGGCCCTCGATCACGTCCCAGTGATCCGGCGCCGCGGCGGGGCTCAGGACCTCGGCGGCGCCGGCCTCGAAATCCGCCACCACCGCGTCCATCGGCATACCGCCGCCGGCGATCAGGATTCCGGTCTGCCCGGTCGCACGGAAATCGACCGGGCGCCCGCGTGCCGCGAAGGCGCGCGTGATGGCGAGCGCCGAGTACTTCTTGCCGAGCGCACAGTCGGTGCCGACCGTGAGCAGCCGCTTGCCCGAACGCCTGGCTCCCGTCGCCACCGGGATCCGCGGCGGCGGAATGCGCACGTCGATGAGCCGGCGGCCGCAGCGCGCCGCGGCCGCGGCGAGCGGCGCGACCTCGGCGAGCCGCGCATGCAGGCCGCTCACGATGTCGAGCCCCGCTTCGAGCGCCTCGACGAGCAGCGGCACCCAGCGCTCGCCGATGAGGCCGCCGATCGGCGCGACGCCGATCACCAGTCCGCGCGCCCCGCACGCGTGCGCCTCGCGCGGCGCCATGCGTGGCAGGCCCGTCGTGACGGCAGCCTCGGCGCACGCCCACTCGCCGACGCAGCGCTCGGGGATCCAGTCCCGCAGGCCGAACGCGGTCTTGGCGAAGGCCGGCTCGGTCGTGTCGCCGAGAAAGAGCAGGTAGGGGTACGGCAGGCGCGTTTGCGCCTGCGCGTAATGCTCGCGCGCCCGGCCTGCGGCTCCCGCAGCTCCATCTGCCACCGCTGCGCCCCCGCGCCTCAGAATCGCAGCGTCGCGGTCGCGCCGAGCGTGCGCGGCACAACGTAGACAACCCCGCCGCCGTAGTTCGGGCTACCCCCGTTGCCGTAGTCGGTGATACCGCGCGTATCGCCCGCGTTCTTGCAGTACAGCTCGAACGCCCAGCGACCGTTCTCCACCCCGGCACGCAGGTTGACCGAGTTGTAGCTCGGCAGCTCGGGGCGCGGCTCCGGCTGGAACGTGCCCGTCGCGTCCTGAATGGCGCCGAAACCGGGGAGACGCGACCCGATATAGCTCCAGGTGGCTCCCACGAACGCATTGAAGTCGTCGAACGCGCGCCACCTGTAGTCCCCATCGAGCGACGTGCTCCATTTCGGCACGAACGGCAACAGATCGCCGTCACGGCCGCCGGCAGCCGGTGCCGGCGAAGTCAGGTAGGCATCGACATACGCGCCCGTGAGGGTGAACGTCAGGCCGGTGGCCGGCGTCAGTCCCAGCGTCCACTCGAGGCCTTTGCTGCGCGCCGTGCCGCCGTTGGCGTTGATGCCGAACCCGGGCGTCCCAGCCACCTGGAGGAATTCGAACAGCTGAATCTTCTTCCAGTCGACGAGGAACGCGGCGACGTCGACGGACAGACGCCTGTCGAGCAGGTCCGAGCGTACGCCGGCCTCGTAGTTGGTCGTCTCGTCGGGCTGGTACGCCCGCGGAACGCTGGGTGGCGCGTTCAGTGGGAGGTCGTTCGGGCCTCCCGGCCGATAGCCGGTCGCGATCCGCCCGTACACCATGGTGTCGCTGCTCACGTGCCAGCGTGGCGCAATCGAGTAGGTGAAGTCGTTGTCGCTCGAGTCGCCGGAAGTCAACACCTGCGGCGTGCCCTGGAGCGTGGGCAGCACGCCGGTGAGCAACTCGCTGGCCGACTGCTTGTTCTCGGAATAGCGGCCGCCGAGGGCCAAGTCCCACTGCGGATTGAAGTGATAGGTGAACTGGGCAAAGCCTGCCCACTCACGGTAGCGGGCGTCGAGCGAGGCGTTCTCGAGCGACGGGCCTCCCAGGGCCGGCGTCAGCGGGGCGAATACCTGCGTCGGGATGTAGAAGAGCGGCAGCGTCTGGTCGAGCGCGGAGGACTCGCGGGTGTAGAACGCCCCCACCTGCCACTCGAGAGTCTGTCCGGCCGCGGAGGCCAGACGAAACTCCTGGGTCCATTTCTTTATGTCGATCACCTCGGTCTCGGCGAGGCCGGCGACGCTGGTAACACCCGCCGGGGGCACGGGCGAGACGAATGGCAGAAGGGTTGTGACGACATTGCCGAACGTACCCGTTGGCCCGGTCCCCGGCGCGGCCGGGCTCGAAGTCACGTCAGAGAGCCCGTTCTCGTCGGTCGTCCCGTAGCTCGTGATGTAGGTCAAGGTCCCCCAGCCGACGTTCCAATTGAGCGTGGCGCTGTAGATGCCGTACTTGAAGGTGTTCGGCTCGTTAATGAAACGTTGCTGGTTCAAGTCGCCGTTCTGCGGCTGCAGCTGGTTCGCTGGCGGCGTGAGCTGCAGGTTCGTGGCTCCGACCACGTCGGTGTAGGCCGTCCCGTCGGTGTGCAGCTCCTGCTCGACGGCGTTCAGCCGCAGCGAAAGGTCGTCGGTGAAGTTGATCAGCAACGCAGCACGCACGCCGTCGCGATGGCCATGATTGATGTCCTTCGCGCCGAGCGACGGATCGTCGATATAACCCGGCAGCGCCGCGGAGTAACCGCTCAGGCGAAATGCTCCGCGGTCGCCGAGCGGAAGGTTGATCATGCCCTTCGCCGACCCGGCGCTCTCACCGTGTGAGACATCCTCGCCGCCGGCCTGCACGGCCGCGGCAAACTTCGTCGGGTCGGGCGGGTTGGTCACGTACTTGAGAAGACCGCCCTCACTGCCGGCACCGTACAGGGTCCCCTGGGGCCCGCGCAGCACCTCGATACGCTGCAGGTCCCAGGTGTCGAAATCACCGGAAAAACCAAAACCATTGGCGAGCGCGTTGCTCGAGCCGAAGGGCGTATCGTCGACGTAGGTGGTCACGGTCGAGCCGACCCCGCCCACATTCTGGCCGCGGAGGGTGAGCCGCGTGATGCCGGGCTCGGTCTGGGTCAGCGACAGGCCCGGCACCTTGGATTGCAGGTCCTCGAGGCTGACGATCTGCTGCCTGTCGAGCTCGTCGGTGGTGATCGCCGTGACGCCCATCGGCACGTCGTGCAGCTTCTCGGCGCGCTTCTGCGCCGTGACGACGATCTCCTGGAGCGCCGTGGCTGCGGGCTGTGGTCCTGCGGCTTGGTCGGCCTGCGCGGCCGGTATGGCTGCGACGGGCGCGAGCACGAGCGGAACGAGCGGTGAGACGCGTCGCGAGCGGTGCATGTTCTGTCCCCCTGACAATCTTTGTCGAATATGACAACATTATTTCTGATTTAGCAAATTATTTTCCAGATCGGCCAGCGCAGGTACTATTGCCCCCGATGGCTTCCAAGCCCCCACGCAGCCTGGCCGAGGCGGCCACGCCGGCCGGGCAGCCGGCCGCGGGTCAGCGCGTCGCCAATCCCGGAGCTGCGCTCAAGGCGCTGCGCCGCAAGCACGGCTGGACGCTCGCCGACGTCAGCAAGCGCACGGGACTGCCGACCTCCACCCTCTCGAAGATCGAGAACGACAGGATGTCGCCGACCTTCGACAAGCTCGCGCGTATCAGCGCGGGGCTGCAGATCGACATCTCGGCGCTGTTCGGCGGCGCCACCGAGGCGGACGCACAGCCGGCCGCGAGCGCGCGCCGCTGTATCGTGCGTGCCGGCGAGGGCAAGGCGATCGAGACGAAGAACTACTCGCACCTCTATCCGGCCTGGGATCTGCTCAACAAGCGCATCATTCCGATCGTCGCCGAGCTGCACGCGCGCACTCTCGAGGAGTTCGGCGAGCTGATCCGCCATCCCGGCGAGGAATACGCCTACGTGCTCGAGGGCGAGGTCGACCTGTACACGAGCGTGTACGCGCCCGTGCGCCTCAGGACCGGCGACTCGATCTACTTCGACAGCGGCATGGGCCACGCCTATGTCGCCGCCGCTTCGGGCCCGTGCCGCGTGCTGTCTCTGTGCTCGGCGCCGGAAACGCAGCTGATCGCAGCGAGCGCCGGGCGACCGCGCGCCGAGGAGACGCGCCGCTCCGCGGCCCCGCCCCGCCGGCGGCGGCACCGCTGAGCGCGGCGCCGCGGCCCGCTCCACAACCGCTATGAGGATCTCCGCCATGCTGCAGCTGTCCCGGCGCGCCCGTCTGACGGGCGCCCTGCTTTGCGCACTGGCGCTCGCGCCGCCGGCGCTCGCCGCCGATCCGGACGCGGCGCGCCTCGCGCGCATCCTCGCGCAGACGCCGCTGATCGACGGGCACAACGACCTGCCGTGGGAGATCCGCAGCCGCTTCGGCGGCGACCTCGGCAAGGTCGACCTGAGCCGCCCAACCCTCGGGCTGCCGGCGCCCGAGGGCGGCGCGCCGCTCATGACCGACATTCCCCGCCTCAGGGCCGGGCACGTCGGCGCGCAGTTCTGGTCGGTGTGGATCCCGGCGGAGACGCAGGGCCCCGCGGCGCTGCAGATGACCGTCGAGCAGATCGACCTCGTCAAGCAGATGTGCGCGCGCTGGCCGCAGGACTTCGCCATGGCCTACACGGCCGCCGACATCGTGCGGCTGCACAAGTCCGGCCGCATCGCCTGCCTGATCGGCGTCGAGGGCGGCCACCAGATCAGCAACTCGCTGCCGGCGCTGCGTGCCTATTACGAGCTCGGCGCGCGCTACATGACTCTCACTCATTTCGCCAACCTCGCCTGGGCGGACTCGGCCACCGACAATCCCGGACACCACGGGCTCACGGCCTTCGGCAGGGAGGTGGTGCGCGAGATGAACCGTCTCGGCATGCTGGTCGACCTGTCGCACGTGTCGGCCGACACCATGCGCGCGGCGCTTGCCGTGAGCGAGGCACCGGTGATGTTCTCGCATTCCTCGGCGCGCGCGCTGACCGATCATCCGCGCAACGTGCCGGACGACGTGCTGCGCCTGCTCGCGGCCAACGGCGGCGTGGTCATGGTCAACTTCTATCCCGGCTACATCTCGGAGGCGCGGCGCCGCTGGGACGCCGACCATGCCGCCGAGCAGGCGCGCTGCAACAGCCCGCCGAACGGTGGCCTCTATATCGGGCAGCCCGAACGCGCCAGGGCGGCACTGGCCGAATGGGAGCGCACGCATCCGCAGCCCGCGGTTGGCATCGGCGCCGTGGCGGATCACATCGAGTACGTGAGGAAGGTCGCCGGCGTCGATCACGTCGGCCTCGGCTCGGACTTCGACGGCATCCCCGGGGCGCCCGCGGGTCTCGACGGCGTCGACAAGTACCCGGCGCTGCTCGCCGAGCTGGCGCACCGCGGCTGGAGCGACGCCGATCTCGCCAGGGTCGCCGGCGGCAACATGCTGCGGGTGCTCGCGAAGGCCGAGGAAGTGAGCGCGCGTTTGCGTGCGACGCGCGGCCCCGCGACGGGCACGCTCGCGCAGCTCGACGGACTGCCGCCCGCGGCCCCGCACTGATCACCGCCCGCTCGGCCGAAATCGCTCCCTGATGCGCAGGCGGCAAAAGCGCCGCAGGCGACTCTTGCCCGATCGACTAACGCAGACTCTGCAGGTACTGGTAGGCCTGCCGCGCGGCGTCGAGCTGACTCATGCGCGTGAAGGGCCCTTCCTGCTCGGCGAAGTAATGCTTGAGCCCGGCCCGCTCCGCGGCGAGGAGGATCGGGCGGTAGTCGATCATGCCGTGCCCGAGCTCGGCACCCGGATGTGCCGGCGCATCGGGCGGGCGCGGCGTGGCGGGCTGGGGCAGAAAGTCCTTCACGTGGATCATGGGAAACCGATGGGGGTAGCGCGCGAAGTACCGGCGCGGATCCCGCCCGCCCAGCGTCATCCAGCCGCAGTCGATCTCGAACTCGACGAGCTTCGGATCCGTCTCCTTCAGCAGCAGGTCGTAGCCGATGGCGCCGTCGCCCAGATCGGCGAACTCGAAGTCGTGATTGTGATAGACGTACTGCAGCCCCACGCGCGCGGCCCGCTCGCCGATGTGGTTGGCGAGCGCGGCGGTGCGCTTCGCTTCCTCGAGCGTCATCCCGGAGGCGGTGGCGCCTGCCGGAAGGTCGTGCTGCACCAGCGCACGCAGGCTCCCGCTCGCCGCGTAGCGCGCGCCGAGCGCATGCGCGTCGTCGAACGCCGCGCCCAGCTTGTCCGGCTCGAACCCCAGGTGGGCGCTCGGACAGCCGAGTCCGGCCGCCTCGAGCAGCGCGCGGAACTGACGCGCGCTCAGGCCCGCGAGGCCGGCGGTCTCCACCTCTCCGTAGCCGATCGCGCGCAGCGCCGCGAGCGTCGCCGCCGGATCCGCCTGCAGCGCATCCTTCACCGCATAGAGCTGGATCCCGACCGGGCCGCCGAGCGGCGTCGCCCCGAGCACCCCGGGTGCGGCCTCGCCCGCCAGCGCGGCGAGGCTGCAGCATCCCGCCTGGCCCAGGAACCTGCGGCGCGTCGTCCCTCTCATGGGGCGAGAGCCTGCTCGAGCTCGGCGGTCAGGTCGCGAACGTCCTCGACGCCCACCGAGAGGCGGATGAGGCCGTCGCCGATGCCGAGCGAGCGGCGCGTCGCTTCGGGAAGCGATGCATGGGTCATGATGCCGGGATGCTCGATGAGGCTCTCGACTCCCCCTAAGCTCTCGGCGAGAGCGAACAGCCGGCAGCGCTCGAGCGTGCGGCGCGCCGCGGCGAGTCCGCCGCGTAGCACCGCGGTCACGATCCCGCCGAAGCCGCCCTGCATCTGCCGCCGCGCCAGCGCGTGCTGCGGGTGGCTCTCGAGTCCCGGGTAATAGACGCGCTCGATGCCGGCGTGCTGCTCCAGAAAGCGCGCGATGGCGAGCGCGTTGGCGCAGTGCCGCTCCATGCGCAGCGCGAGCGTCTTGATCCCGCGCAGCGTCAGGAAGCTGTCGAAGGGGCTCGACACTCCGCCGAGCGCGTTCTGCAGGAATCCGAGGCTTCCGGCGAGCTCGCTCCCGGCGCGCACCACGGCGGCGCCGCCGATCGAGTCCGAGTGACCGTTGAGGTACTTGGTGGTCGAATGCACCACCACGTCGAAGCCGTGCTCGAGCGGGCGCTGCAGATAGGGCGTCGCGAAGGTGTTGTCGCAAACGCTGATCAGCCGGTGTTTGTGCGCGAGCGCGGCGACCGCCGCCAGGTCCACGACCTTCAGCAGCGGGTTGGTCGGCGTCTCCACCCACACGAGGCGCGTCTCGGGACGCAGCGCCGCCTCGAGCGCGGACGCATCGGTGAGATCGACGAACGAGACGCTGTGGCCCGCCGAGCGCTTGCGTACGCCCTCGAGCAGGCGGTAGCTGCCGCCGTAGAGATCGTGCATCGCGACGATGTGCGAGCCGGCGTCGAGCAGCTCGAGCACGGTGGCGCTCGCCGCCATGCCCGAGGCGAAGGCAAAGCCCGTGCCGCCTCCCTCGAGGTTCGCCAGCGCCGCCTGCAGCGCATCGCGGGTGGGATTGCGACTGCGCGAGTAGTCGTAGCCCTGGTGCACGCCGGGGCTCGACTGCACGTAGGTGGAGGTCGCGTAGATCGGCGGCATCACCGCGCCGGTCAGGGGGTCGGGACGCTGTCCGCCGTGGATCGCCCGCGTCGCGAAGCGCTGCGCGGAATTCTCGTCACTCATGGTTCATTCGTCTCCTCGAGTCAAGGCGGCAGGCGGCGGCGCAGCCAGTTGAGCAGATCGATGCGCGTGACCAGCCCCTGGAACTCGCCGCCGTGCATGACGATCGCCACCATGCCGCGCCTGAATATCTCCATGAGCTGAGCGATCGGCGCATCGACCGGCACCGTAACCAGGTGGCTCGCCATGGCGTGCGTCACCGGCTCGTTGAAGTGCTGCGGGTTGTCGAGCACCTCGAGGAGTATGTCCTCCTCGTCGACGATGCCGACGATGCGCCCGTCCTGCATCACCGGCACCTGCGAGACGTCGTAGAGCTTCATGCGGCGGTACGCGGCCAGCACCGTCTCAGTGGAGTTGACGGTGACCGCGGCGCGGTCCTTGTGGCGGCGCACGATCAGATCGCGCAGGTCGCCGTAGCTCTCGCGCTCGAGGAAGCCCTGATCGAGCATCCAGTAGTCGTTGTAGACCTTGGAGAGGTACTTGTTGCCGCTGTCGCACACGAAGGTCACGACGCGTTTCGGTTGCTGCTGCTCCCGGCAGTAGCGCAGCGCCGCCGCCAGCAGC